>PAIY01000098.1 GCA_002704825.1 Phycisphaeraceae bacterium | reverse complement strand
CTGCAACTGACATCCAACATCGGCGGTCCTGATGGGCAAACGCATGGCACCAACGGCCTGCGCTTTAACACCATTGATGTGATGATCTGCCCCAACAACATCCGCCGAACCTCCAATCCCAATGACCCCGGTCCATACAACTATTACCGCAACAGCTATGCACTTTGGCCTGCAAGTACATCTGATTTCAAGATGACACAGGAACGGCTTTTGCTCGCGGGGCAGTATCGCGGTTATCAACAAATCCGTAACCCTGCGACATGGTCAGATCGTTGCAATGCTTCAATCACCAGCCAGGGCAATAATGGTGGCTATGCTGAAACCAATCACTGGAATCCGCAAGGCACAAACGACTGGTCTTCATCCTTCACCGGCAATCCTGAAGGTGGCAATGTCGCCCGTGCAGATGGGTCAGCAATCTGGTTCAATTATGAATCAGACAACACCAGTAACAATGCCTTCATTCGCAATGGCGGTTCAGTCGGTGGGCATTTAGCCATCCCCTCCAATGCCATTTTCCTGGCATTCAACAAGTATGCCTTAAGCACCAGCTACAGTGACCACCGCGTTATCCTCGGACGCTACACCGCCCAAGGCAGTAATTTTGGTATAGCGATGGGGCAATAATTCAAACACACGCGTTTAAATTGCTCAAATGAACTGAAGAACCACGGTTTGTACCTGTTTTTACCCTTTTTTGAACCTAAATACCTGCCATGCAGTTATCACTGCAATCACGGAGTGAATTGATGTTCCAACGCGCTATTGCAAGCGGTCTGCTGCTTGTGTTGTTGAGTCTCACACCCAAGCTTTCAGCTCAACCGACGTTTCTCATGGGGCCTGATCCGACTTGGGTATCGCTGACCGATCCGTTGCAGTCCCCGGTTGACATGGCCTTTGATCAAGGCGCAGCCATCCTTGGCGTGCGTGTCCGTGTGACACAGCCTGATGACACCGCGCGGATCAATCTCCAACTGGGTCTTGCTGGCACATCGCATGTCCTGCTCACCGATGATGACGCCACAGTCAAGCAGTCCGGTCACCATCTGATCTATCACTTCCAGATTCCGACCACCAAACTCATCACCGACGCCAACGATTGGTCACATTTCGCTTTCGGCTTGCAAGTTTCAATCACCACCACAGGCACCAACGCCCGCACGCACACCACACGCTATCACCATGCTGACCATCGCGCCCGGTTTACACCCATGTCCACCAACCCTACAGACTGGGCAACGTTCGACATCAAGGCATACCAGAAAGCCATCGACCAACAGCACAGCCTCATCACCATCGACTTTGAACAACCCACCGACGGCAAAGCTTCCATCCTCATCGAAGATGCCAACGGCAATCCAGTCCGCAATCTCGTCTCCGGCTATGATTTCAAAGCCGGTTCACAACGCGTGCTCTGGGATGGGCTGGATCACAACGGCAAACTCGTCAGACCCGGAACCTATCACTGGCGGGGCATCACCCATGCAGGCATCAAAGCCCATTACCTGATGCGCTTTGCAAATGGGGATGACAACACCTGGCATAGCTGGGGACCCAATCACTCGACCTTCGAAGAAGCGACCACCAACGGCAAGAACATCTTCCTCGCAGCACCCATCACCGAAGGCGGCGAATCACTCGTCAAACTCGATACCGATGGCAAGTTCCTTCAAGGCTATCGACACATGCACGGCCTGGGGATCCAACGCTCGCTCATCGCTGCTGATGATCAATATCTCTACGTCGTTCAGGACGGACGTGCGTGGGGGCAGAAAACCGAGAAGGGCGATTGGGCATTCGATCAGGTCGTCAGCCTCGTGCGCTACGACATCGATTCAGGCAAACCCGTCAACTTCCCCAACGCTTCAGGCGATGTCGGGCATAACAATCGTTACATCACCGTCGATACGGTCAACATCGGCCCTGCATCAAAAAACCCTGATTTTAAAGGCTTAAATCTCATCGGCACGGCTTTGATTGGTGACAAGCTCTACATTGCAACCCGCCATAAACAAGCTATCTTCATTCACGACACCAAGACCGGTAAACAACTCGGAAGCATCAACCTTCCCGGTGTTGGTCGATTAGCCGCTGCGCCCGATGGCAAACTCATCGCGGTGGTCGATGACAACAAACTCGTCACCATCGATCGTGATCAAAACGTCAAAGCCCTGACCACACTGCCTAACGTTCAGGTACAGAACATCACCGTCGGACCTGATCGCCGCATTTACATCTCCGACCAACTGTCGCATCAGGTACGCGTACTCACTGCCAACGGTCAACTCGTCAAACGCATCGGGCATCCCGGCGGGAAATACAAGGGCAAATTTGATATCCAGCGCATGGTCAATCCCAATGGTCTCACCGTTGCTCCGGATGGCAAACTCTGGGTCGTCGAATCACGCTGGAATCCCAAACGTGTTCTCGCATGGGACAGCAAACTTCAGAAGGTAGCAATCGAAAAATTCGGTTCCCCCAAGTACGGCGGACCCGGGACAGGCTTTGACCCGCAGCAGCATACGCACATCATTGCTGACCAATGTCTCTGGGAAGTTGATCCTCAAACCAAGACCAGTCGACTGCTGAGTATCTTCCAGGAAGACCCGGGCATGATCGACGGCCGCATCCGAACACCCCTGTATTTCAGGCATTTTCGCGTTAATGGACGCACGTTCCTCATCGGTTCATCCAAGGCAAGTTTTGTCTGTGAACTGCTTGATGATGGCACACTCAAAGACGTTGCAGCATTAAGCAGCACCACCATGTTTGCCTACGCCTGTCATTGGACTCCGCCACAGAGTTATGTCGATGCGTACTACAAACAGTTCCCGCAAATTAAACCCAGGAACGCAGACGAACCATTGGTTGGCAGAAACTCACCGATCAACACGCGCGATCTGGGTGGCGTTCTCTGGGTTGACCGCAACGGTGATGGTCAAACGCAGGAAGACGAATACAGCTTCTATCCGCAAGCTGAAAAACTCTCCATGGGTTACTGGGGCACCGCATCACGCAACCTCACACTCCATGCCTTTGTGCAGCAGGATAACCGTTGGCAGATTCTCCGAATCACACCCAATGGTTTTGATGCCAAAGGCACACCCAATTACCCGACACTCGGCCAAGCCATTGAGCAGGGGCTTACGCCTATTGCTGCAAACATGCGCGGTTTTCAATCCGCCATCATTGATCGTTTTGATCGTGTGATCATCAACAGTGATCCGGATATGCTCGGCATCGCACCCGATGGCAGCAAACTTTGGCAAATGGATAACCCATGGTTAGGCGTTCACGGTTCCCATAAAGCACCGCTCCCCGAAGTCGGTGTCATGCAGGGCAATCTCTATTTCCTCGGTGCTGCAGCATTGGATAACAAGTCCGACCTGCTGATGACCAACAGCAATCACGGGCGCTTTTTCCTCATGACTTCCGACGGTGTCTATGTCGATGAACTCTTCCGCGATGTCCGTCAAAGCCGCGTCTTTGATAACCAAACCATCGGCGGTGAACCCTTCGGCGGATACTTCGGTAAAGCCGAGGACAACGGGAAATACTACCTGCATGCAGGCAATTACCGACTCTATGAAATTCAGCATGTCGATACCATTCAGCGCATCGCAGGCAGCATGGATGTCACCGTCGAAAAACTCAAAGTCGCTGCCCAACGCCAACGCGAAAAAATGCAGCAGGAAAAACAGGACAATCTGGCTACCGTCGCATGGATGGCCAAACCGCCCAAGATTGATGGCATGGATCGTGAGTGGTCCAAAGAGCAGATCAGTTGGGATAATGCCGGCCAATACAAGACCGAAATCAAACTCGGTTTTGATGCGGAAAATCTCTACGTCCATGCAGCCATCCGTTCGGATATCTCGCCCTGGATTAACGGCGGGAAAGACTGGACAAACCTCTTTAAAACCGGCGATTCACTCAATATTGAATTGGCACTCGATCCGCAGGCAGACCCCAAACGCCGGACTTCTGCCAAGGGAGATGTGCGACTGCTCATTGCCCCGATGGATGGCAAGAACATCGCAGTCCTTTATCGCTACAAGGCGGACAGTAAAGAGAACGCCGTGGAGTTCGCATCGCCCTGGCGGAGTGTGATTGTTGACAGTTGCACGCAGCTTGACGAGGTGCAGATTGCAGTGCGTAACGAAAATTCGCGGTATCAACTCGAACTGGCCATCCCCTTTAAAACACTGGGAATCAAGGCTCCAATCGGCCAGACGATTCGTGGTGACTTTGGGATTAACTACGGTGATGCGCAAGGCCAGGTCACCCGCCTGCGATCGTATTGGTCCAACAAGGCGACCGCGTTGGTGAATGATGTCCCCGGTGAAATCATGCAGCATCCCGACATGTGGAGCAGCATTCGTTTTGAGGAACGCCCATGATCATGCGTAATGGATTGGTTATTGTTTTGACCGTGTTACTGAGTCTCGCAACGACCCATGCCAACGAGCTGCGCTTCTCCGGCATACTCGCCAACTCCGGCGAAGCAGGACGGACGCTTGTGACCTTCGGGGAGATGGTTCGCCGCAGTGGCAATGGACTGGCGCAGGATCGCCTGGGGCGACTGTGGACGCGTGCAGGACATGGCATACTCAATTGCTATGAATTGGATGGACGCCTGGTCAACCAATACAAAATCGAGCGAAATTACACGGGCAATGACCGCATCGCAGCAACGGATGATCTGATTGTCATGTTCATTCGTGGCTGGATTTATACCTTGCCAATCAATGCACCGTTGGACACCAGGCCTACGCGTTTACTGGGCAATGTCACCAACATGGCGACGGACAGCTTTGCAAACCGCGTACTCATTTCCAAGTCCGACAACAGCATCGGTTGGCTTGCTCCGACAGATGGCAAGTTTGAAGCCTTGAAGCTTGACCCGATGCCCAGTGGACGCATGGAATTGATTGTCGGCCCTGAGGGTGATGTCTTTGTGGACTACAACAAGAAGGTGCATCGCTTTGATGCATCAGGCAAAGAGATCATCAATGAATCATGGCCCGCAGCAGCGACGTCCGAACGACTGCAGTTTTTCGGAGACAGTTGGTACGGGCATGCCTGGCATGGGACGATCAAGCGATATGACGCGGAACTCAAACCGTCACCGGGCGTGGTACTCGGTGGGGCGTCAGGGAGTTTTATCGGCTTTTTGCCGGAGAATCCCGAGATTGAAAATGGTCGTGCGATGCTGCGATTGGATGATCACACCTATGCGATTGCCGGGATGGATGGTGTGATTCATTTACTGTATTACGATGCTGCTGCACAACGCATGCAACTGATCCGACGCATCGGCAGTCTGACGCAATGCCCGACATTGGCGATCAATGAACAGGGCGTGATCTGGGCAGCAGGTGGGACATGGGATTGGGAAGGTCTTCCCGACACGCCGATGCCCGAAGGTGATCGTGCAGGTGAACCGATCAGCCAGATGGTCATCATGCCCAATGGTTATGCGGTCTTTTATTCCAATCGTTATGGCAAACCTGCCGTCTCCTATGGGCCTTACATTCAGGACGGCATGACACGTGTCAGTGTCCGTGGCATCAACACCAAGCAGCTTCAATCACCGTTGGAAAAGAACTATCCCGCAGCAGCCTATGTCCGCTATGACAAGAAGCACGTCCTGCTATTGATCTCGGATACCGGTAAGCCGCGTATGCTTCGTATCTCGGATCGGGGACAGTTTTATGGTGACGAAGGTGAGCCGAAGCTGGGCCTATCCAAGCCGATCAAACACTGCACGTCATTGGCTGCGGTGGACGAGGACACACTCCTGCTCGCAGCAGACGGTGCGGTGATCACACTCAAGCAGCAGGCAGGCAAGGATTGGAAGGAAGTCAACCGATTCACCCAATGGGGTGATACCAAGGCGGACACCTTCGGCAGTGACATTACCATTGCAACTTCAGAAAACCGCTTGTGGGTCAGCGACACCAATCGCCATCGCGTGTTGGTTTTTGATGTGAATCCTGCCAAGCCCTTGGCCAGCTTCGGTCAGTTGGATGACAATGGCAACGCAATCAACCAACTGCATTTCCCGACTTCCATCGCGGTGTCCGGCAGACGCGGCGTGGTCTTTGATACGAAAAACCAACGGATGGTTCGGTTGACTCTGGATGTCAATGAGTAAGTGGGGCGCATCGGATTTTGACATGCTCCGCAGATCGGCGATGATGTTGACGGTTGTAATGACAGAATGAAAACCGTTAACTCCTGTGGAACTGCGTGATGCCCAAACCTGTTCGGAATTTTATCTTTGCTGTTGATCTTGATGGTTGTGTCGTGGACTTTTACAAGGCCATTCGCCCCATTGCTGCCGAGTGGCTTAACAAACCGATTCACGAATTGACGGATGATTTTTCGTACGGTTTTGCCGAGTGGGGCATGCCGACCGAAGGCGAGCTGCGTTACAGTTATCTGCATCGGTATGCGGTGAAGCAACGTGAGATTTTCCGAACCGCGCCACCGATTCCCGGCGCTGCCTACACGCTGCGTCGCCTGAGTTCCGCGGGGGTGCATATCCGCATCGCCACGCATCGTCTGTATGTCGGCGGGACGCATGAGTTGGTGGTCAGTCACACGGTCAACTGGCTTGAGACCCATGCCGTGCCTTACATGGATTTGTGCTTCCTCAAGGACAAAACATCGGTGAATGCGGATTTGTACATTGACGATTCGCCCACCAACATCGAGCGTTTTGAGCAGGAAAACAAGGACTATATCATCTTCAACAACTCCACCAACAAGCATTGCAACGGCCAACGGGCGATGAATTGGGATGACGTCTACGACATTGTCATTGAGAAGTTGAATCAGAAAAATGCAGCTTCGCAGTGAGTGTTTTCAAGTTTGTTTGGGCATCCCAAGACACCGAGTCAAGATGACTCGGCTATATAGCCCGGTCATTTGGGCCGGGTTTCCGTGAGGGTATCAATTGACATGAAATCATCATGCTTCGGATCCGCAACAGCAAGCACGGCTGCGATGATATTTCTACATCCCATTTTCTTGAGTTGGCGACAGCAGTTATTCATCGTCGCACCGCTGGTCTTCACATCATCAATCAAGATCACCGTCCAACCGGTCAAATCCATGTTCCGATGCGTAACAGATTGGCTGACATTGACCGTTCGTTGAGAGGGGACGACACGGGTTTGCGCGGGCGTGTAGCGGTTGCGTTTGAGCAGGGGCATCACGGGCAGATGTACCTGCCTGCTGACCTGATCGGCAATGAGCTGCGCCTGGTTGTAGCCACGTTCCCAACGGCGATACCAGTGCATGGGGACCGGGCAAAGCACCGTGCGATCGACATCCATATCCAGCTTGGCGATGTGCGGGGAGAGTAGCTCCCCGAGCATTTGCCCCCAACGCCATCCGTGGTGAAATTTCAGGTTCAACACCCAATGGCTTAATGGCGGTTCGTAGGCTCCGACGCGGATGATCCGTTGCCAGTGGATGGGGTGGTTGAGGCAGAAAGCGCAGCCTTTTTTCGTGACGGCTTCACTGCCGATACTCGCACCACAACGCGTGCAATACGGACGACAAGTGTCCGGCAAGTAGCGTCCGTCATCTTCTGCGGCATACCAATCCCGGACGTGCATGTCGCCCAGAAGTTGCGTGCAGATGCGTTTAATCGGATAGCCGAGCATGGGGATATTGTAGCAGCAAAGCTACCGGGGACCGATACAGTGTAATCAGAGATGAATGATGCGTCGGGCGGCGGTATACTCTTGGTTATGAGTGCAGTTTCAACGTCCAATGAATCGGTCTCCTGCCGTCAGCGACATGACGGTGTGGTGGTGTCCAATCGCAATATTTGCCGTGAGCATTTTGAGTTGACGGTACGTGTTTTGCCTGGTGAAAAAGGGGGCTTTGCTCCGACGGCGCCGGGGCAATTCATTCAGATTGGCTGCCGCCCACCGGTTGACAGTATGGATATGCACGCCCTTGCAGGTGACGAATTTGAGATCACCGAAGGGACTTGGCCGAGTTTACAGCAGCCTGAGATGACACAACGTTTGGCATTGCTGCGTCGCCCGTTTTCGCTCTCAGGGCGATGGGACGATGAGCAGGGCACATGCATCCAGATTGTCCAGCGCGTGGTCGGGACGGGCACACAGTGGCTTAGTGAACTCCAAGCCGGTGACAAGGTCGATTTGATCGGGCCGCTGGGGAACACGTTTACATTACCTGCGGATCGCAAGCTGGGTTTGCTTGTTGGTGGTGGTGTGGGTTTACCGCCGATGTTTTACCTTGCTAGCGCGATGGCCAAAGCCGGTTGGGACGCTCTCGGATTTGTCGGTGCGATGACATCGGACTTACTGGCAGTGACCTGGGCGGACGACAAACCGCAAGCCGATGGCAAGCCGGTTCAGAGTGTCCACGAGTTTGCCAGGTATGACTTTCCTGCAGTGGTGACGACAGATGACGGCTCGACTGGTTTAAAGGGGCGCATCACCGACGGGTTGATTCACTACCTTGAATCTCTGACGGATGAACAGAAGCAACAGGCGGTCATATACACCTGTGGCCCGCATGTGATGATGCACGCGGTCGCCAAACTCGCGGGGCAATTCGGTATCCCCTGTCAGGCGTGTCTGGAACAGACCATGGCCTGCGGGATGGGGACGTGTCAATCCTGCATCGTCAAAATCGAAGACGATAACAACCCGCACGGCACGCTGGAGAGTGGCCGCAACTGGCGGTACAAACTCACCTGCACCGACGGGCCGGTGTTCGATTCGACGGATGTGATCTGGTGAGACAGATTACGGCGCGATAGGTATCCGTCAACACATTACATTTAAGACAACAAGGCAACCCGTGCCACGGGAGTGACACGGCTTTTGGCTGTGCATCCACTTGATCGTGATATTGGATTACTGCTGCGGGGTTGCCTGCAGGGGGGTGATTTCCACGTGCCAGCCGCGGTCGGTGGGAGCTTGCGTGCTGAGCATCTCCGGGGCGATGGGTTGGTTGAGCACTGCTTTGGTGAGTGTGAAAATGCTTTCGTTGCCACTGTCATCATTATTTGTCTGACACTTCAAAGGCAGCAGGGTCGTCTTGTCATACCAAAGGTTCACTTCGGTAAAGTCGATTTGAGATGACGGCTTGGGGATGAGTTTGAGGTGGTAAAACGCAGCATCCTGCGGATCCAGATCGGACTTGGTGGTGATCAGCTCAACGGTGAAGCGCTTGAGGACTTCCGCCTTTTTTGCACGCAAAGGGATGGGGAACGGATTGTTCTCCATGGCCATGGGATCGACGTTATCGTGTGCTGCTTTTTTCAAATCTTCGGGTGAATGGATTTGCCGTTTGAAGAACTGTTTCTTGTCATCAAGACGTTCAACCAGCCAGACTCCGTCGTAGACCCACTGGCGTTTTTTGACCTGCAGTTGGTTATTGACGACGTGTTTCTGGAAGTCGACTGCGAATTTGATTTGCGGGTCGGTGACGTAGTAGAGCTTGCCAAACCAGATTTGCTGATCACCGAGCAGACCTTCGATTTGATCCAGTCTCATGAAGGCTTCGTAGGATTTGATTTCACGGGCCTTGATCTCAATTTGATCCAGCAGGCTGTCGACTGTCGGCTGGGGTTGCTGTGTCTGCGCAAACAGTGAGTTCATGCAAAGCAGGGCGATCAAGGCAGTGGTGATGGATACGAATCGGTTTAGCATCAATGTGTTCCCGTCTGTGATGTCTACATGAGGATACAACCTTGCAGCAGAGAAGGTTGCATGGACAGGATTGTACCGGATTTACTCGGAGGTTGGCAGGGGGAAGGGTGATCGAGTAAATGCTACTGGTGGTGTTTGGTTACAAGCAAGGCAACCCGTGCCGCGGGAGCGACACGGCTTTGAGTTTGAAGATATGTGTTTATCGGTCAGCCTCATCACGCGCATGAAAAAAGCACCGGGTTCCGCGTGCCGGTGCTTTTTTGAAAAGGGTTGACTGGTGTCAGACCACACATCTGACACGGTCGTTAAACGTGTTGTCATGCAGCCCAGTTGCCGGGGCTGTGTTCGATGATGGGATGAATGGGGTCGAGTTCCTTGAGTTGTTGAGCCATCCGTTTGGAGAGCCTGCCTTGTGGACTCACGCACCAGCCTGCAAGCGACGGGTGCGATGAGAGTCGGGAGATTTGATCCGCCAGTTCGCGTTCGGGCTTGCCGTCGGCTGCGATGGGGACACACTGGACCATGAGGATGCCTGCGAGGTCAGCTGCTGCAAAGAGACTGTCCGAGCCATAGTGATCGCGCACGACAATGAGCGAATCACCGCTGGCAGGCAGCAGGGCGTCTTCGTGAACATGGTCGACAGGGACAATGGTGTGAATCTCACAGGGCTTGCCGTTGACCATGAAGGTGCGTGTGTCGAAATGTGAATCGGTGACGCGCACGGAGGTCAGGCCGACGGTGGTGTTGACCTTGTCGAGAATGCGTCGCCCTTTGAGCAGGGTGAGATTGACGTTGTACAACGCCTGCGAACCCATGCCAGCGGGCCACCACATTTCGGGCAGGACCATCTGCATGCGCACCATGCCACAGAGGTGGTCGAGTTCGACATGGGCAAAGGTTTCATCGTGAAAGCCGTCGTCATTTTCGACTTCAAGCAACACGCGCACACGTTTGGGATTTTGGATTCCCGATTCGGGCAAATGTGGCTTGAGACGGAAATGGGTGTCGATGACAGCTTGTTCATCATCGACATAACGAACGACAGGTTTGATCTGCGCCAGTGCGGGCGCATCTACGGTCGGGTTTGGCTGCATACGTCTCTCCTACAACCCCGAGGCTATGGTGAAAGTTTCCACCGCTTTCCTACCCGTGCGTGAGACACATTAATGTATATCGGGTCAAGTCAAATAAATCAACACAAAAAAAGCACGGTTATCGGATGGTCCACGATAACCGTGCTTATTGATAGCATCGTTGCAGTTATTATAAACGGACGTTGTGAAATATTTTTCGCGTCCGATGTGTTTGTCAATCTTTCGCGTCGATCAAGGTTGATCTAAGCGAGTGTGGCAGCGCTAAACCGCAAGCGGTTTAAAAGGCAGTGTCTAACCAACCAGAAAATTCCCGACATAGCGTGGGAAACTTCCGGGGGGGTTATTTCTTGCCGGTGAAGAACTGCTTGACGGAGTGCACCGTGGTCTGTCGGCCGATCTTGGCGATGGCTTCGACGAGTGGTAATTCCTTGGGGCAGACTTCGACACAGTTCTGGGCATTACCGCAGTCGGAGATGCCGCCAGCCTGTTGCATCACGTTCAGACGATCGTCCTTGAGTGTTGCACCGGTTTCATGCATGTTGAAGTACAGGGTCTGACCGAAGACCTGGGCACCGACGAAGTTGCCTTCGAGGGAGAATTGCGGGCAGGCTTCGAGGCAGCAGCCACAGGTCATGCATCGTGAGAGAGCATAACGCAGGTCCTGTTCTTCCTGTGATTCTCTGGGACCACCACCGAGGTGATGGGTGCCGTCGATGGGAACCCAGCCTTTGATGTCCTTGAGGTTGTTGAACATGCTCGCACGGTCAACGAACAGGTCGCGGACCACGGGGAACTTGCTCATGGGCTCAAGTGTGATGGGGTTGGCTTTGGAGCCGGTGCCATCACGTTCCATCAGCTCGTCGACGAGTGTCGAACAGCTTTGGCCGACCTTGCCACCCATGACCATGGTGCAGGCACCACAGACTTCTTCGAGGCAGCTACAGTCCCAGACCACCGGGGCGACTTGCTTGCCATCGATGGTCACCGGGTTGGATGCGATGGCTTGCAGGCAGCTGATGATGTTGAGGTTCGGTTTGTAGGGCAATTCAAACGTCTGGTAATACGGATTTTTGCCCGGACCATCCTGGCGTTTGACCTTGATATAGAAATTCTTTTTCGCGTCGGATGCAGTCATTTTGCATACTCTCATCGCGTAGCGGGAAGCGGCGAAGCGTCGGATCCCAGGGTTAAAAAATCAGTCAATTAACACTTTTCTCTATTGCGACACCCTTGGTTTTTTGAGTCTGTTCCCAAGGGTGATTGTGTTCACAGTTAGCTGGTCTTGCCATAGGTACGAGCACGGGGCGGCACCATGGGGGTGGCCACGTCTTCGTAGCTCAGTTCGGGCTGACCATCAACGAACTTGACGATGGACGTTTTCTGGAACGGATCGTCAACACGTTCGGGGAAGTCAGGACGGTAGTGCGAACCACGCGATTCCTTACGGGCAATGGCGGGAACCAGAATGGCTTCGGCATAGATCAACATGTCGTTGAGTGCACGCGTGAAGCTGAGGTTCTGGTTGGTCCACATACCGGTGTCAGACAGGCAGACGTCCTTGTACTCTTCGCGGAGTTTCTTGACGGTTTCCAAAGCCTGAACCATGCGTTCTTCGGTACGGACCACGGTCGCTGCCGCGGTCATTTCATCACCCAGGCGACGCCAGATGTCGTACGGGTTGGCTTTACCCTTGGAGTTGATCAGGGCATCGCACTTGGCTTTTTCCTGGGCCACGTACTTGTCGATGACAGACTGGGGCACTTCGCTGGCCGGCGTCTTGCGAGCTTCCTTGGCATAGTTGACAAGCGAGGGACCGCAGAACAGACCGTCGAAGATACAGTTAAGCAGGGCGTTGGCACCGAGGCGCGTCCCGCCGTGGTATTGGTAGTTGACTTCACCGAAAGCGAACAAGCCGGGGATGTTGGTCATCATGTTGTTCGGGGCGCCGTCTTTCATACCGATGACGACATCGCCGTCGCCGGGGACCGGTTGTTTTTCCTGCTCGGTAAAGACGGTGTAAAGACCACCCATGGAGTAGTGGACAGCCGGGAAAATCTTCATGGGGACTTCGGTTGGATCGTCGCCGGTGAATTTTTCGTAGATTTCAAGGATGGCTTTAAGCTTGTCCTTGGTGCCCTGGGGCAGGTGTGAGACGTCGAGGTAGACCATGCGTCCACCGCCGATGCCGTAGCCTTCTTCACAGATGAAGAAAATTTCACGGGTGGCAATGTCACGCGGGACCAGGTTGCCATACGCCGGATACTTTTCTTCCAGGAAGTACATGCGTTCTGCTTCGGGAATTTCCAGCGGCGGGCGGGTGTCACCCTTTTTGCGGGGGACCCAGACGCGGCCACCTTCACCACGAGCCGATTCGGACATCAGGCGGCACTTGTCTTCGCCGGGGATGGCGGTGGGGTGCACCTGAATGAACTCGGGATTGCCAAACCAGGCACCGGCCTGATAGCAGCGGGCGGCGGCACCACCGGTGCAGATGACGGACATGGTCGACTTGCCGAAGACCATCCCGTTACCACCGGTACACATCACCACGGCATCAGCCAAAAACGGCTTGATTTCCATGGTCCGCATATCCTGGGCGATGATGCCTTTGCACTCACCATTGTCATCAATGATGGGCCAGAGGAATTCCCAGAATTCGTACTTGGTGACTTTGCCGTCAGCTTCATGACGACGGACCTGTTCATCAAGACCGTAGAGAAGCTGCTGACCGGTTGAAGCACCGGTGAAGTGGGTACGCTTGAACAGTGAACCACCGAAGAGTCGCAGGTCGCGTTGACCTTCTGCGGTACGGTTGAACGGGACACCCATGCGGTCGAGCAGGTCGATGATCTTGGGTGCCCAGTGGGTCATTTCGTAGACCGGGGGTTGGTGCTGGAGGAAGTCACCACCGTAAAGGGTTTCGTCCATGTGGATCCACTCGGAGTAGCCCTGCTGGCGTGCGACTTCGTTACAGGCGTTGATGCCGCCCTGTGCACACACACTGTGTGAACGCTTGACGGGGACCATGGAGAACAGATCCACGGGCACACCGGCTTCGGCGACTTTAATCGTCGCTGCCAGACCCGCCAGGCCACCGCCGACGACAATCACTCTGGGTTGTTGCTGTGACATGTTATTTTTACCTTCTTTTCAGTATCCATTAAGGAGTCGTGGGATACCGGATGTTTGGGTTAATGATTCGTTGATACGACTTAGTGAGCCGGCTGGGTGGTAGCAGCTTCGACTTCTTCCTTGGCCGGGGCAATGTCCGTCGGGCAGCAGTCCGCAGGCATCTTGCCATCCTTGAGCATGGGGCATTCTTCGCCGTCCATCGGCATGGCGTGTTCTTCGTAGTGTTCAGCGCCAGCCATCATGGCCTGCAGAGCCTTCATTTCATGCGGCTTGATTTGATACGTGTTGGCACCAATCACGGCACCGACGGTGAAGATCGCAAGGGCGACACCCAAAGCTGTGCAGACCATGTTCCAACGCTTCTGGGCAGCCGGGGTGATCGTCACGCCCCAGGTGATCGCAGCGGTCCACAGACCGTTGGACCAGTGGTAGACCACGCTCAGAGCACCGATGAGATAGAAGAAGCTCATGAACCAGGATGCCTGCAATGCATAGGCCGTGGAAGCGGTGACCAACGGGGTGCCGTCGGGACCGTGAGCATAGAACGGGGTGTTGAGGAAGCCCAGGTTCCAACGCCAACGCAGGGTGGCAACGTGCACGAAGATGAAGATCAACGCGATGATGCCGGTGATACGCTGCAGGGCGTAACGTTTGTTGTTGGTGTACTGGTAATGGGTGGTGTTGTTCTTCCACTGCATGGTGTAGGCGATCCCCAGCAGGGCATGGAAACCGATGGCCGACCACAGTCCAATTTCGATGAACAGCAACGCAGGCAGGGAGTGAATGAAGTCCACTTCATGCTGGAAGATGTCCGCCTCATTGAACAGATCCTTCACGAAGGGGATCTGCTGGATCATGATCTGGAAGTTGGTGAACAGGTGAACAATGCAGAACACACCCACGGGAATGATGCCCGAAAGCGAGTGCAGGCGGCGGAACAGAAAATAGTTCTTGGCCATGAAGCATGGTTCTGACGAGCAGCTCTTTGAGCCGCAGCAGCATTTGGAGTCAGTTTGTGACACGGTGCAATTCCTTTGCGAAGGTCCTGTCAAAAAGGAGGTACAGAAAGAACAGGATAATGGAGTCTTTTAATCTTTCAACTGCCTTAGCAAGAAAAAAACGGTTAGGGCTTAACCGTTTCGTTCCTGAGTGGACAATTGAATGTAGCGTTGACGCAGTTCGTAGAGTGTCTGGTTGAGCATATTCTTCTCTTCGTCAGAGAGATTGCCCTCGGTTTTTTCCTGCAGAACACTCAGCAAGTCAATGTGATGGCGCGCCAGCCCCAGGTGTGCCATCCTCTGCCCGGTACGTGGGTCGGGGATACCGCCCAGGGCGAAGAGGGCCTGTGTGGCCATCGTGGAAATGAGCACTTCAAAGGAAGCTTCAGGAATCTGCTGTCCTCCCGGACCCCCCGGCCCCCCCGGACCCTCGGAAGCGGCACCAGCGGCGGCCCCGGCGCCAGCTGCACCGGCTGTGGCACTGGCGGAAGCCTTCTTCTGAGCGGCAGCTTTGGCCAGCCGTTCTTTCTCGGCCTGGGCCTGGGCTTTCCAGTCGGAGTCGACCTGAAGCGACGGTTTTTCTTCGTTTGACATGGCGGTGTTCCAATTCACAAATTCGGATTAGTTGCAGAGTATAAAGACTTTTGATCTTTTGAGCGACCACGTGGATAACTTTTTTCTACATGAAATCCATTCTCAAATAGACATTAATACGAATTCCAACTTCGTAACCTGTACCATCATACCCATCACTTCGTACCGATGCGGGATTCTCGACCATTTGGCTGCACAATCCGCGTAATCTTTCCCATTTCACAACATGCACATTTCTCCCCAATCCAAAACCTGTTAGAATCCTGTGTATCCTAAAGCTCTTACTTTTTTTGCAACACAGGGGACATCATGAACACGCTTCGCGCTTTGGCCGCATTGCTTCTTATCACCGTCGGACTTTCGGCCTGTACGCCTTATGTCAATATTCCCGGCCAGAAGGGCGATACTCTCGCAACGCACAACCCCAACAGTAAAACCATCCAGGAAGCGGTCGTCGCTGCACTCCAGGCGGTCATCACCTACCGACCCGTGGAAGGCCCTTACCAGGTGATCCTGCCCCAGGGGACCGACCCTGCAACCTACGCCAAGCTCCTGCCCCAGCTCGGTGATCAGGCCATGTGGTCCTCCGATGGCGTTCGCCAGAACATGCCCGTCTACGAAGTCAAAGGCATTCGCATCCGTGGGTATGAAGGCGAAGTCGACATCGTCCGTCCCGCAGTGGGCCTGCCCGACGGTCGCACCGAACAACTCGTTACCGTGGATTTGAAGTACTACATCACCGGCGGCTGGAGTCATGTCCGTCTGCGTGTCTGGAAAGCCCCCGTGGAAGATGCCATGCGCATCAATGCCACCCCGTCCGCCCAGACCACCATCCACGAAGGCGAAAGCCAATCCGTTTACCCGCAGGAATTGGGCACCCCCATGCCCAACCCGCAGTAAACATTCCTTTATCCATTGACCTTGATCCCGTAAAATTGATTCGTCCTGTAACACGACACATGGAGGCGTCCTGATGCAACTTAAATCTCTACTGACCATCGCACTCTTACTGACCTTTTTTGCAGGCAGTCTTCTCATCGCTCAGGACGATCCCAACGCAGACAGCGAAAAACCGTCCGTCTCCGAACCGGTCAAAGCTGATAACCAAGCCGCTGACGTCGTGGATCAAATGATCAAACGCATGAAGCAGCAGCAGCCGGTCGTCGAGCCCACCGAACGTCCCGCCAAGACCGCAACGGAAAAACGTCCTGCACTCTCACCTTCCCCCAAGATTGACCTGGACCCCAAAGTCCTCGGCGTCGCCCCGGGCATGCCCAAGCCCAAACTCCGTCGTGAAGGTGAATTTGTCGTCAACCGTCAGGGACGTCTGCTGCGATCCAATGACGGTCAGCACATGGTCTTTGCCTACAAGTCCGACAGCAAACTCCAACCCGAACCCCCGATGATCGTCGTGCCTTGTCAGCTCTTGCAGAACATGGAAGAAATGATGCTCGAACGCGGTGACCAGATCACCTTCTCCATCACCGGCCAAATCCTCAGCTACCACGGCACCAACTACATCCTCCCCACCATGATGAAACCCGCCATCGACATGGGAAATCTGGGGAACTGATCAGCTATGTTGTGTTGCAGTGTCGTGTGATTAATGCTGAATCATTGCGTCATACATTTGTATGTTTGTCGTGCATACGAAGGTTATTTGTGATTGCGAATTATTGAGCACCGGGTGTTAACCCGGTGCCCGTTAGGCTTACATACCTTCAGACGGTTTCATTTCTTGCCAGAAAATCCCGTTTTGTTCTCGATGTCTGGGAAGATATGTCTGTATGAGATATTCAAAATGTTTTCGATCTGCAATACGCTCAATGTCCTGGCCACGACTGAACCAACGATGACCTGTTGTACCTTTTGCATGAGATAGTTTCATGCCAACAATACGTTTGAAATGTGCGGCTGCATTCTGGGGCAGTTGTTCATTCGTCCAGCTGCATAATATGTGAATGTGATTGGGGACAACCGTGAGTGCATGAAGTTTGCGATCTGTATTCTGACAGACTTCGATGACGGCCTCACAAGCGATGCGACGTTCTTTTAAGTTTAGTTCAACAGCTTGTTGTTTAGCGATTTGATCTCGGTGTGTTGCAAGCTTGAGATTGGGTTTCTGAATACCCTGGCGATCACGTCGCACATGCCGACGGTCAGCATTCCAACTGCGATAGCTATGCAACGTGATCATGTAGACTGCCATTGGTTGATTATACATCTACTGGGCACCGGGTTAACACCCGGTGCTCAACTCAAAGGGGGATCTCTGGTACTGTTGTCAGTTTGTATTTGTGTGACTCTGTGGTAAAGCCAACCAAGCTGCTACACTACAAGCATGTCCAAAACCGCCCAACTCGATCCTGAAGCCTGGCTCGCTGAAGCCATGGTTAATTGTCAGATCGTCGAGCGCGTGACGTTAACGCATGAGTGGATGCCGGCAACGCACATCGGCATTGCGGACAAAATTTACTACATCGAAGACGGCGGGGGCCACCTGGTTCTGGAGAACGAACTCTACACCCTCAAGTCCGGCCAGGCCTACATCATCCCAACATCACTGGACCAACGCGGCGAGATTGATCAGCAGCACGGCTTACAAAAAATCTGGACGCACTTCTCCGTCGTGGCCATGCAGTCGCTGTACTTGCTCATGCTCCATCCGCCACCGCGCTGCCTTGCAGGCGAGACCGGCAAGCAGATCGGCAAGCTCATGAAGCTGATGCTCGAAGAATGGAACGTTGCCAAGCCCGGGCATCACCTTGCCATCAAGTCGCTGATCATGCAGGTCATCGTCACCGCTTACCGCGCACCGCAAACGGATATCGTCAAGCCCGATGAACTGGTTGCCAAGAGCAGCAGCCCCATCCCGTCACCTGCTGATGAACACTACAAAGCCATCCGCGACGTACTGAATCTCATGGCAGAGCATTACATGGCACCATGGACACTCGCTGAGTTTGCAGCCCATGTGGACTTGTCCCCCAATTATTTCAACACGCTCTTTCGCCGGGTCATTGGCTTACCCCCCATGCGATTTTTGGAGTCCCTGCGATTACGTCACGCCCGGACCATGCTCGGGGGCACGCAGATGCACATTGCTGAGATCGCCACCCTGGTCGGCTATCAAGATGCAGCCTATTTCACCCGTGTCTTCACCAAACAAACCGGTCAATCCCCGACTGCCTACCGCAACTCCATGCAGTCCAACCGACGCATGATCCACTGATTGAGCCTGCAGATCGTAAGACAAGTCAAGCCGCGCGTAAGATAATCCAAACAGGCGCATAATTCTACATTTGATCGGGCATGTTTACGGGCTAAAACTTACGTGTAAGAAAGCACATGACCACATTTGTGCCCGATCAAGTTATATCTTCCAATGAAGGTGAGTACCCATGAAGAACATGACCAACCGCCCAACTCAGTCCAACGGTGACGCTGCCAGGCGTGGCTTTACGCTCATTGAGTTACTCGTGGTGATTTCCATCATCAGCATTCTCATTGCCATCCTCCTGCCCGCTTTGGCCAAGGCACGTGAGTCGGCGCGAGCGATTCAGTGTTCTGCCAATCTCCATCAGTTGGGGATCGCCCTGGCCATGTATCAGGATGCCAACCGACATTACTTTCCCAACAACGACGACGGGTCGTATGGCCACAAACGTTCCTGGGATGACCGCCTGAGTCTTTATGATGGACGTAACCTGGCTGACTCCGTTCGAGCAGCACTCTACGTCACCACGTCCACGCCCAATGCCAATCGCCTTTACAAGTGTCCGTCGGATCTGATGGCCACCGATGCCACGCTTCCCGGTGGTGTCCGCCGAACCTATGGCATGCCGATCGGAAACCGCACCAGTGGCAACACCGCCATCCGTGGCATTGTCGGCCCGTACTACAACGCCAATGCCGGTTGGTCCCAGAACCTGCGTAATATCACCAAGGGTTCCAAGACCATTGCCATGACCGAGTATCCGCACAGCACCAATCTCATGGGCTACCGTTCGATCGACTCCATTGCCCATGTCGATGTGAGTACCCGCCTGCGGAACCAGACACCGGGCTTCTGGAACCATGGCATGGGTCGCATGAATTACCTGTTCGTCGACAGCCATGTCTCCGCCTTGCCGTTGGAAGCCACGCTCGAAGGTTCGGCTTCATCACTGGATGAAAAGAATCTGGCATGGGGTGGTGCCAACAGCAACATGACCGGCACGATGTGGGATTCGTGGAAATGACTTTCATGAAGTAAGCCAGCACATGGCTATCACCGCAGAGACACATAGGCACAGAGGCACAGAGTTAATAGAGAGATGTTTTTTGATATTCATCTCAGGCGAGCCGCGGTGTGTCACCGCGCGATTGAGCGCAGCTCAAAATGCTATTTTGTTTGAACCGCCAAGACGCCAAGACCGCCATGCTTAAAGCAGAGAACGACAGCAAGGCAATTTTCACCACTGAGACATAGAGTCACAGAGAAAAAATAATTTTACTTTCTCTCTCCGATCTCTGAACCTCTGTGGTCAAGACAATGACAAAACA
The DNA here is from genome assembly GCA_002704825.1 of Phycisphaeraceae bacterium. GTDB lineage: Bacteria > Planctomycetota > Phycisphaerae > Phycisphaerales > Phycisphaeraceae > UBA7800. Next base: position 3,489 of record PAIY01000098.1, on the reverse strand, counting down.
CCAAGCCATCAACGACGTCCAACCCTCAACGCACGTTTTAAAAAAGTGAGTTTCAACGTGAAATATTTCGTCTCAGTTCTGATCCTCGGACTTCTCTTGCAGCCGGCATTGGCAGCATCCAAAGTGCATGTCCATACATCATCCTGGCCCAAGGATGTCGTACCCCCCAAGCAGGCGACCGACTACCTGTTTCTTGAAGGTGAAAACCAATCCGAAAAAGTGGCAGACGATGTGTTCGCCAAGCCCGAGCAGAAAGAGCGCACGCTTTTTCGCACGTCTCAGCAACCGGATGACAAATGGTGGGGCGCGTTTCTGGGGTATGACAACACACGCTTTGCCATGCGGGGTGCCGACAAGGATATGCCCTGGCATCGCTTGAGTTGGGATGTGAACAAAGCGCTTCTGACGCCGGGTGTTTACGATGTCTTTGCCCGCGTGATGCTCATGGCAGGGGGAAGCTGTGATCTTGGCATCACACTGGATAACGCCAAACTTCAAAACCCTGTCACCAACGAAAAGCCCAACATTCTCTGGGTTCGCATCGGTTCAACGCAGATGACCGAAGCAACGCAGAAAGTCACCCTGCACATCCGCACGAAAAAGTCCGCGGTGCGAGTGGACACGGTGTTACTCGTCAAAGTCCAACCGACGCAGGCCAAGGCCGATCTCAAACGCGTGGATGTCATGAAACCGGATTGGCATCGTGGTGACGGTTTTGTGTTTAACCGGGATGATGCGGTGCTTGCTTACCAGAGTTCATCGCCGGATCAGTTCCGTTCATTTGAAGCTGCCATTAAACGCACACCTGACAGTCCGTTGCAATGGGAGAAGATCAAAGCAAACAGCGACAACACATGGCAGGTCAAACTCACACAACCGGGTTGGTATGACGTTGCGATCAAGGCCACGCTCAACGATGGTCGGACATTCGAGCCAAAGGCAATGGTGGCGGTGTTGGGGGAGCCGGTCAACGAAGCCTGGCGTGAGAAGTCAGTCTTCGGGATGTCTGCGATTCACGGTGACCGCAAGCTCATCACGCTTGCAGGGGGGCGCTGGGATCGTCAACTCACCTCGTTTCGTGATGTCACGCTTGAGCAAGCGATAGGCAAAGTCCAACCCTCGCAGGACGTCAAGCATTACACCGTCCGACATGGCATGGAAGTCTCCGGCTGTTTTTCCTTCGGCATGCCGCTTTGGTCGATGGACTTACCCGAACACTATTCCAAGCCCAGCTTCGGCAATCCGTTTTATCCTGCCAAGGATTGGAGCCTGGTCAGCAAGTCCGTCGCGGCCTATGCCAGGAGTCGATCGCTGCCTTGGCTCATGGAGATGTACAACGAACCACTTGCCCACTGGCATGGCTCAGCCGAACAACTCGTCGCCTACGCCAAAGCCGTGCGTGAAGGTCTTAAGTCCGTCGATGATCGGTTCAAGTTGACCGGCCCTTGCCTGTACTCCATCCGAATCGGGGATGTGCAGAAGCTGGCAGAGGCCGGACTGTTTGAACATCTTGATGGTATCTCCATGCACACCTATGTCGACGGGACCGCGCCCGAAGAATCCTACCTTCAACGCATCATCGATCTCAACGATTTACTCAAACGCTACGGCCAACAACACAAGCCCGTCTACTTCACCGAGTTTGGCTGGACCGCCATGGACGGCACGTGGCAGCCCCCGGTCGATCGTTGGACACAAGCCCAATACACCGCCCGATCCATGGCGTTGGCCTGGAGTGAGGGCGTGGACGGTATGATGTTTTTCTGTCTGCAATACAAAACCCGAAACCTCGGCGAACAGGCCTTCTCACTGGTCGATGAGTTGGATCGACCACAGCCCGGATATGCTGCATTTGCAGGGGTATCCAAGTGGTTTGCAGGTTCGACACCGATTGGACATTACCAACTGACCCCGACGGTACACATGGTCATGGGCCGACGCGGTGGGAAGCTTCAGATTGGTTTGTGGGACACTGTCGGAGCCAACAAAGTGACCTTGCCGTTCACGTTGACCAAAGCTGCGGACATGTTCGGCGCTTCCATTGAATTGACGGATAGCACACTGAACATCGGCCCATCGCCGGTGTATGTCGAAGCATTGGATACGGATGTCGCAGCCTTGACGCGGCGACCGATGTTGACGGTGACTGCGATGGATCAGGTGGCTGGCGAGTTGTCCTGGCCGATCCCGAATTTCAAAGACAATGCTTCGCGTCTGGGTGCAGGGCAGTACATCGGCTTTACCAAGGTCGATGGCAACTGGCAGGTACAGCCGGTGGATTTGGTTTCGCCGTTACACTTGGCGGACCTTGCCATGCGTTGGCCTGCATCATCACCATCGCCGCAGTTGGTCGCAACACTCAAATCCAATCTCAGTGATGTGACGCAGGACGCAACGTTGTGGCTTGAGAAAACCCCTGAAAAAACAGTGACTTTATCGATCCCTGCCAACAGCATGCGTCAGGTGATCTTCAACTTACCCGACATGATTCCCGCTAAGCAGCAGCAGGTCACCGTGGTGTTCAAACGCCCCGATGGTCAACTGCAATCACAGGTGTTGGATCTCACAGCCTTGGCAGCAGGCCCAGCTTCGCAAGCTGGAACATGGGCGGACTTCACCGCATGGGCGCCGTTTGGTAAAGCCGGTGACGATGCACCTGCCAATGACTGTCAAGCAAAAATCAATGTCAGCCATGATGTCAACGGACTTCGCGTACAGGTGAAGGTGACGGATGATGAACATCATCAAACCCATGCCAAGGGCACACCCGGTCACATGTGGGCGCAGGACTCGGTGCAACTGGCGTTGGATTTGGATGTCCTCAAACCCTGGCAGGCCGGTGTCGTCGGTAGCGGTCTTGCAGGACATCGCGTGTTTGAGTTCACCGTCGGCGGAACTGCTGAAGGTGATGGTCATGCGCCGGTGTTCTGCAATCGCTCGTATGATCCGAGTGTCCCAGCCAACGCACTTTGCCCGGGATTCAAAGCAACGGTCACGCGCGATGGTGTTGTCACGCATTACGACATGCTCATGCCCTGGGATCAGCTTGGGTTGGATAAGCCAATGCAGCAGAATGATGTGTTGGGGTTTGCTATCGCAGTCAATGATGTGGACCCGCAACGCAAGACAAGACGACACGGTCTGCGGCTGTTCAAAGGCATCGCCCAAACCAAAGATGCCAAGCAATTCGGCAAACTCTGGCTGCATTGAGTGTCGCGCCTGTTTCATGTCAGAAGTAACTGTGTTCAAGGCAATTTTTTGTCACAGATGAACACAGATATTCAAGACAAATTTTATGCTTTCGTCATTCCCACGCAGGGACATGATGCACGTCGTTTTTAATGTTGAGCACCGGGTGTCAACCCGGTGCTCAACTTGTCGAGAGTTGTGTCGAGTATGTTCGACCCTTAGAGCGATGCAAAGAATGAATCTCCCCCCTCCGTCACTCCCGCGCAGGCGGGAGTCCAGTGGAATTTGCAATTTTCGACT
>PAIY01000097.1 GCA_002704825.1 Phycisphaeraceae bacterium | reverse complement strand
ATTCCTGGTGCTGTCTGATGATCTTTTACATTGTTGATGTTGTTTTGATCTGCAATTCATGCAGTGATTTTGCCCACGATGGGATGTTGCCTTGGTAGGGCGAGAAGGTTTGGTGCGCGTTGGTATTGGTTTCGTGTTGCCAGTTTAGCGGTTGGGCGAAGCGTTCAGCGATGATGGAAGGGGGGACAAGTTTGCCGGTGGTCAAGGCTTTGATTTGGGTGATGTCCAGAGGGTGATCGAAAATCCAAAGTTCGTCGATCCCGTTGCTGGTTGCCAGTTTGAGTGTGGCAGGTTGGCGGTCATCTTGATAGCGGAAGCTTCCCCATTGGTGAGAGGCGAGTTTGCCGTTGACATAGAAACGGACGCCTTTGTTCTGGTCCCACACGATGGCCACGTGCATCCATTCGTCTTTGGGCAGGTGACTGATATTGGCTTCGCGGCCCAGAGCTTTACCCGAGGGGAGTACGATCCAAGGGCGCAGGAAGCCGTCGGACAGGTCAATGAGCATCATCGGCTGGCCATCTGAACCAAGCATCTGCATCGGGGCTTGTTTGGCATCATCGACCTGCATGAAAAAGCAGATGGTTCCCCGCTTGGGATTGATATTGCCTTGGAGATTGATTGCCAGCTCCGGGGCGACACAGCCGTTGCCCAATGCGCCGCTGGAGATTTGCGCTTCGTGTTCACCCAGTGGCGTTTGACCTTTCCAGTAGCCTGCCAGGGATGCATTGTCGAAGGACATGTAAAGCATTGTGCCTGCGGTTTCAAACTCGCGAATCTGATAACCGGCTTGCGTTGGTAATGTGATGATGGTGGACAGACTCAAGAGCACAAGCATCATCCAGTTCAAACGTCGCATAGGCTTTGATCTCCTGTGAGATAAGGCAAATGGCCAGTGGCTAGGTGGGCTGATTCGTGACAAGCAATCATGGATGGCGCTGATGAATACAGGTTCAATCACATGTCGTTCGTGCGTCTTTGATTGCAGTGGTGATTCGGCTGTGTTGTGATTCTACTACATCACACCGGCCAACGGCACACAGCGAACCATTAAATCGGATAACTCATATTTTTCATCCAAGCGGATCGGCAGGACCATCCCGTGCCCGTGATTTGAGGCAAGGATCAACATACTGTCGGTTTGGGTTTCGTACCCCATATCCGCCTTTTGATGTCCGCACACAAACACCCTGGTGTCCCATGCAAACTGCAGACGACTGGTGACATCCGGTGTTTGATTGCGTCCCCAGACCAACGCGTAGACATCCGAGTTGTCAGCCAAGTCATCCTGTTTGATCTTGCGGTGAATGACCTTGGGATCAAATTCGAGCATGCGATTGGGGGAAGGCAGACTGTGCGAACACATAATGCCATTGGGACACTTGACCGCCAGAAGCATGCTGGCAATGAAGGCATTGATCGCCTGGTGAATCTCTTCACTACGGTCACCGAAGATGTAGTCCACACCATCGTTGAATGCCTGGACATGGGTGACCCCTTTTTTGAAGGTGCCTGATCCGATGAACTGCGCCAACTCGTGATTGCCGAGCATGATGTGGACCTGGTCAGGGTAAGCCGCTTTGAGTGCCGCTGCCTTGAGGAGCAGCCGTACGGAAAAGTCCATGTCGTTGACCATATGCTCGCCGTGAATCAGTTCGTGGAGTACCACATGTTGATCCGGGTTTTTATGCAGCTTGGCCAACTTGCAGATCATCGCAAAGAAGTAGGTGTGATCATGCAGGTCTCCGGTCAGCAGGACATTGCCGCGAGCAGGCAGATGAGCTGTCGAACCCTTGCGGTGGACATTATTCCAGTTGGCCTCCGTGGCTTGTTTAAGCGACTGCAAAGCCAGATTGGGATTCTGATAATCCTGGGCAAAGAGTTCATCAAGATTGGGTTTATCGGAAGTGTTGGACATAAAAAGTGATTATAGTCAGGTTGTCGTGATTGTGCGTGATTGTAGGTTGGATCACAACTGTTTTTCCAATCGGCAGATAGAATTGGAAAAATTGAAGTTGTCTCAAATCGGCAGGAATTGGGCAAATTTTTTGCAATCATTTTGCCGGTTCCGTCTAAAATGATGCAATGACCTGTCGTTTCCCGCGTTAACCTGTCAGAATGACGATGATGCAGACACCGAAACTGGCCACAGAGACACATCTCGACCAGGTCCTGGCGGACGCTGCCGCCGGGAGTGCGTCTGCATGGGAGCAGTTGGTACGAGCATACACGCCAAGGGTTTACGGTCTCCTGTTCCGACAGTGCAAAGATCAGGAACTCAGCGAGGAAATGACGCAGGCCACGTTTGTGAAGGTGGTCAGCAAGCTCAAGGCATATGACGAACGTGGGCGGTTTGAGCCCTGGCTGTTTCGGATTGCGATGAACCGCCTACGTGATGAGATGCGGCGTCGCAAGCGTCAGGCCGTGCCGATGGATATGACCCCCGGTGCGTCCGCCGGTTCGAGCAGTGGCTCGGAAAAAGCCAGTCAGTGGGCCGCCGCTCAGGGCAGGATTGTCCGACAGTATGGCGAAGAAGACCGGACACCGTTGGAAGAGATGACACACAATGAGCAGCTTGATGCCGTGAAATTGGCCGTGGAGCAGCTCAGCGAATCGGACCGTGAGATTGTTTATTTAAGACATACCGCGGGCCTGACATTCGCCCAGATTGCCGAGACACTCGAACAACCGATCGGGACAGTTTTGGCAAGAGGGCACCGCGCCTTGGCCAAGTTGCGAAAGCTTCTTGAAGGTGAAGATTCGGGAAACTAGCTGCCGCCGCCAGATGCGATGTAAGGCCGTGACAAATGTTGTAAGGTATGGGCCATCACACGGTGTGATTGGCCTTGAAGTTGAGGAAGGAATTCGGCGATGACACGCCACGATCAAGACAATCCGATGGATGCGTTTGAAGACTTGCTATCCGAAGCTTTGTCGCCTGATATGCCCTCAGACGATCTGGCTGCCCGGATCATTGCCAGGACTTCAGCCGACACTGCCTCGCAAGCCGATGCCCCCCAACTCAAACTTGTGGGTGCTCAGCAGGTGGCGTCCCCTGTGGATGACGAACTGGAACCAATGCTCGATGAAGCTTTGACGCCACCGCCGGTTCCGCATGGGTTGGTTAAGCGGATCGTTGCTGCGACCAGGCCGGTGGGGGATCACGTGATCGCGCGGATCGGTCCGCTGCGTCTGCGGTACAACATGGCAAGATACATCGCCGCTGCCGTGATCATCGCTGCGTCCTGGGGCATTGTCTTCCAGGCCATGGGTATCTGTACCGACGCCTTCCATATTGTTCAGGCAACCCATCACGTTTCCTCCATCATGAAGTACTCCGCACCCGATACCGACATCGATCAGGAAATTGATCAGTTGGCCAATCAGGTCGACAAGCTGGCCCTGGGGACCAACAACGAAGACTGGAGCACCCGCGTCGGTGAAATGAGTGACAGTCTGTTGGGCCTTGAAAAAATGATTGAATCTGACACGTCCGACCAGACGATGTTTTAAGTGACCGTAATGATCATGAAAGTGAAATTCATGTCGCGTTGGAATTGGATGCTTCTGTGCCTGGTGCTGCTCGGTTTTACGTGCATGAGCTTTGCCCAGGCTGACAAGAAGGCCACGCTGACACCTGATGAAGAGCAGGCCTTGATGGATGCTGCCGATCAGGGTCCGCCGCCGCGTGGGATGATGGATGACAGTCCGCCGCGCGATCGACGCCGTGACGGGCAGGGCCCGCATCGTGGTGGCCGTCCGCCCGAAGAACTCAATGAACAGCAACTCAAGCACCTGTTCTCGATCCTCAGCGAAGTCAATCCTGAACTCATTGACAAAATCAAGACCTGGCAGCAAGTCAATCCCGATCGTGCCAATCGCATGCTTGCCCGGATGTATGGCCGGATGCAGGATTTGATCCAGTTGAAAATGGATGATCCGCCGATGTACGAATTGAAGGTTGCTGACATCAAGCTTGACACCCGCAGCCGCGTATTATCGCTGAGTTACCGACGAACGCCGACTGATGAAGTTCGTGATGAACTGCTCACCGTCCTCAAACAACATTTTGAGATTCGCCAGAAAATTCGCGAGCACGAACTCGAACGCCTCAAGTCCAAAATTGGCGAACTCGAATCCCAACTTGAAGAGCGTGCACACAACCGTGAAAAACTCATCGACAAGCAATTCCAGAGCATGACCCGCAAGCCCGGTTCGCGTAAGTGGTAAACCTCTCAAACCCCTTGCGGTTTAGCGCGATCTCACCTTTGCTCCAATCCTGATTGATATTTCCAACGTACAAACCGCCAGATGAAGACCGTAGGGATGAATCTGACATAAAGATTGCAATGCCCTGATCGTCACATCCTTGACACCACACTTCTCCCAGTTCAGATATCCACATCTCTTTTGAACCACCACCTCGCTTGAGAAAACAGAGAATATCAGCATAATCATGCGTCTGGACCTCATCTCGGTGAGTCCTGATTTGATTCAATGTCACTGACGACAACCGCTAATCCTGTTTGATAACGAGGAACGATTCATCATGACCGACGCGATCTCCGCCGAACCCATCTCACTGGACAACGGCAAACTCAACGTCCCGGCTTATCCCATCATCCCTTTCATCGAAGGTGACGGCACAGGCCCCGACATCTGGGCAGCCGCCAAAACCGTCCTCGACGCTGCAGTTGAAAAAGCCTACAACGGTGATCGCAAAATCCAATGGGAAGAAGTCCTTGCTGGCGAGAAAGCCTTCAATGCCACAGGCAGCTGGCTTCCCGATGCCACACTTGATGCCTTCAAAAAATATCTCGTTGGCATCAAAGGTCCACTGACCACACCCGTCGGCGGTGGTATCCGCAGCCTCAACGTTGCCCTGCGTCAAATCCTTGACCTCTACGTCTGCCTGCGTCCGGTGGTCTACTTCAACGGTGTCCCCACCCCGGTCAAAGAACCGGAAAAAGTCGACATGGTCATCTTCCGTGAAAACACCGAAGACATCTACGCAGGCATCGAGTTCCAGGAAGGCTCCGAAGACGTCGAAACCTTCAAGAAACTTTTCAAAGAAGCCTTTGGTGATCGCTATGCCAAAATCCGTTTCCCCGACACCTGTGGCATCGGCATCAAGCCTGTCTCCAAGGAAGGGACCTTCCGTCTGGTCAAGGCTGCCATTCAGTATGCCATCGACAACGAACGTGATTCCGTGACGCTTGTCCATAAGGGCAACATCATGAAGTTCACCGAAGGCGGCTTCCGCGACTGGGGTTACCAGTGTGCCAAGGAAGCATTCGGCGCAGTCGAAATCGACGGCGGACCATGGTGTTCCTTCAAGACCGATGCTGGCAAGGAAATCATCATCAAGGACGTCATCGCCGACGCCATGCTTCAGCAGATTCTCACACGTCCCGCTGAGTACGATGTCATCGCCACCCTCAACCTCAACGGCGACTACATCTCCGACGCATTGGCTGCCCAGGTCGGCGGCATCGGCATCGCACCCGGTGGCAACATCAACTACACCACCGGTCACGCCATCTTTGAAGCCACCCATGGCACGGCTCCCAAGTACGCAGGCAAAGACCAGGTCAACCCCGGTTCCGTCACCCTCTCGGGTGAAATGATGCTCCGCTACCTCGGCTGGACCGAAGCAGCAGATTTGATCATCAAAGGCATGAACGGTGCCATCGGCGCCAAGACCGTCACCTACGACTTCGAACGCCTCATGGAAGGTGCCACACTGCTTAAATGCTCCGAATTCGGTGCCGCAGTGATCAAGCATATGGACTGATTTCAGTTAGCTCGTTTGACAATGAAAACAAATCATCACCGGCCACAAGCCTTCGAACTTGTGGTCGGTTTTTTAAGCAATAGAAAGTGAATCACAAATGTCTCAAACATTCAATAACGTCTCCGTCAATCCCAAGGCCAACGTGTATTACGATGGCAAGGTTGTCAGCTTCACCATCAACTTCGAAGATGGCAGCCGCAAGACCATGGGCTTGATTTATCCCGGTGAATACAACTTCGGTACCGAAGCGGCGGAAAATATGGCGATCACCGATGGGACCTGCAAGGTCAAAGTCAAAGGTGAATCCGAATGGACAGTCTACGAAGGCGGTCAGGCGTTTGATGTGCCTGCTAACAGCAGCTTTGACATTGTTGTTGAATCCGGCATTGCTCAGTATGTCTGCTCGTATGGTTAAGTGATCGACGACAAGATTTGAAACACAGAACACCTGATGAAAGTCGGGTGTTTTTTTATGTCAACATGATGTTGTATGAGCCGCGCACGTAGTAAGCGGGTGTCTTGAATGACATGTCGTCAACAGAACCCGCTTACTTTGTGCGCGGCTCTTTGGTTTTGTTTTAGGGGCAAATCACCATGTGGTATTACGGTGTGAACCAGGCACTCACGCCGCGCATGATCATGTCGATGGAGACGGTGCCGATGTAGAGGGCGAGGATTCGACCGGAGACTTCGATGTATTTTTGGATCAGGTTTTCATGTCGCGTGTGAATCTTGTCGTGGATGAACTTGAGCAGGATCATCACGAAGATGGACAGGAACACGGTGCCAAAAATTGCACCGACGGCGATGGCAGGATTGAGTTTCTTGCCCATGAGAACCGCTGCACTGATGGTACTGGGACCCACGAGAATCGGCATGGCAATGGAGGTTGCCACATCGGTCATATCACCGCGCAGACCTTCAATGGCATTGGTGCCTTTGAGGACGAATTGCACACCGATGATCAGGAAGATCACGCCACCAAAAATCTGGAACGATGCGAACTGGGCTTGAATGATATCTCGGAAGATCACATCACCGACGACGGCAAAGATACTGAAAATAATGCTGCTATAGAGTCCGGCTTTGATGAGGTTGATGGCAAAGGTTTTCTTGTCGTGATACTTGACGATCTCGATCAGGTACAGGATCACGAGGAAGGGGTTAAGCAGCATGAACAACAAAATGGACGATTCAATAATGGGCATGTATTGGGCTCTTGTGGAGAAAAATCGCGTGTTTATACGGTGATTTTAAACGAAATGCGATCTTGCTGCACAGAGACATGCATTGAAGATTGTTCATGAAGGTTGGCAACAGGCAAAACGCATCACAAGTGATGCGGCTGAATAGCATGTCACGCACCGGGGCCGAAGATCAGGGCATTTTTGCCTTGGCGTTTGGATTGCAGGGCGATCTGGTCGGCTTTGTCCAGGAGTTCTGGGGCAGTTGAGCCGTCCCATGGATAGCCTGCGATACCACCGGAGATGGTGAGTGTGCCGGGCGCTTCATCGCGGAGCTTGTCGAACTGGTGGGTGACGATGGCCTGCTGGAATCGCTGAGCGATGTGTCGGACTTCGGTAGGGTGCTGGGAGTTGGGACGGCGTGGTCCCTGGGCATCCCAGAAGATCACAGCAAATTCATCACCGCCGATGCGAGCAATCACATCGTGGGGGCGCATGACACTTTTCATGAGTTGTGCGGTGTGGATCAGGATTTCGTCACCGGCAGCGTGGCCGTACTTGTCGTTGTACTGTTTGAAATCATCGATATCAAACACCATCACCGACACGCGGAAGCGTTCAGCCTGAGCGCGTTGGAGCAGTTGTTTGAGGAAGATGTCGAAATAGCGACGGTTCCACACGCCGGTGAGTGGATCACTCATCGCAAGCTTCCACATGCCCTGCATCTTGGTTTGCAGACTCAGCCAATGGGCGAGCCATGAGGCCCAGCCTTCAAGGAACTCCATAGGTGTGTCTTGATCCGCAGCAAGCATGCCAAAGCAACGGCTGTTGTGACGGACAATGGTGGAGACGGAACCTAACGGCATTTTCCCATTCTTGACGAACTTGGCGGATTGGATGCCGCTTTGCTGGCGGAGAATCTGCATGGCCACGTCGGAGATGTCTTTCTGATCTTCGAGCAGTTGGCTGACCAGATCGATATCGCCAAGCAGCGTTTCAGGTTCGGGCGCGTGTGCAAGTTCCTGTGCTTTTTTGAGGTTGCTCAGCAGGGCGGTTTTGAGTTTCTCCGGGCCGATGGGTTCGGTGAGATACATATCAAAACCGGCGTCGACCGCTTCTTTGGCCTGCTGACGTTCAGTGGGGGCAGCGATGAGAATGAGCTTGCTGCGTGGCGAGAACTTGCGGAGCTGTGTTGCGGTGGATCGTGCCAGGTCACCCAGTCCCTGCACCGAGCCGATGATGATCTCGGGATGTCGGTGCGATGCCTGGGCATGGGCCAGCGCGGTGAGATAGCTGGTGACGATGGTGAAGTCTGCGTCAATGCCGGTGCTTTGGAAGAGCGCTTTGACATCCTGAGCAAATTGGCCGCGTCCGACGATGAGCACCTGGCCGACATTGGGCAGGGGCGCATCGGTTGCGTCCGAGGTTGCATCGGTCTTTGGATGTGAGGATGTGGATTCGGTCACGTCCTTCTTCTCCCTGGCTGTGGGCAGTTGTTTGTCCCATCAGCGAAGACGATGGTTGATTGCTGATCACCGGTTTGCGTCGGACCGGTTAGAACAAAGATCAGCCGATGCCTGACTGGTTTATTGTAGTCAGGCCCATCCGTCTGCCCAAGCTAAACCACGCCAACCGTCGGATGCGGCATCAATCTGACTGTTATCCATCAACATTCACATGGCAGGGTGTTACAGACGTTACGAATGTTACAAAAGGTAAAATGATCTGCTTCGCCAAACCGCAAGCCGTTTGCCAATTCCACATCAATCCACGATCCGAAGCTGTGAAAATGTGTTAAGCTACGCATGCACTAACACCTTATGGAGAGCGCCACTTGATCACTCTGGCAGCAGGTAACGGCGGGACGATGGGTCACGAAGAAGTGACTGTCTTTTTCCTGTCACTGGCAATTCTGTTGGGCTTGGCCCGATTCCTGGGCGAACTGGCACGCAAGTACCGTCAACCGTCGGTCCTCGGCGAGATTCTGGCTGGGGTGCTGCTGGGGCCAACCGTCCTGGGTTACATCAATCATGACTGGTTTGCGTTCCTCTTCCCGGACACCGGGGCGACGGCGATTGCTTTTCATGGCCTGGTGACGATGAGTGTCGCCTTGCTGCTACTTGTAGCAGGGATGGAAGTGGATCTCTCGGTCGCCCTCAAACAGGGCAAGGCCGCGATCTTCGTGAGTATTGCAGGCGTTGCGCTCCCATTTTTCATGGGTTCGTCACTGGCTTATGGCCTACCTGACATGTTCCACTATGACGGGGGTAAAGACCTCTTGCCCTTTGCGTTGTTTGTGGGGATTGGCTTGTCGATTACCGCCTTGCCGGTGATTGCCAAGATTCTCATGGACCTGAACATGCTCAAGTCGGACATCGGCATGTTGATCATGGCAGCTGCGATGATCAACGACCTGATCGGCTGGATTGGCTTTGCGGTGATTCTGGCCTTGATCCAACCCGCTGTCGATGCGGCAGGTCAAGCCGCTGCTGCCCCGACGGTTGGCCTGCTTGGGACGATGGGTTTAACGCTGCTGTTCATTGGCTTGATGCTCACGGTGGGGCGATTGTTCTTCCATCGAGTCCTGCCGTTTGTTCAGATTCACACCAGTTGGCCCGGTGGCGTTCTGAGCTTTGTGCTCGTGGTCGCATTGCTGTGTGCAGCCTTAACCGAGTACATCGGGATTCACTCGATTTTCGGCGCCTTTATTGCCGGTGTCGCGATGGGGGATTCGCATCACCTGCGTGAACGCACCCGCGACAACATCCACCAGTTCATCACCAACATTTTCGCACCGATTTTCTTTGCCAGTATTGGTCTTGGCGTAAACTTCGTCGAAGGCTTTAACATCTGGCTGGTCCTGTTGGTTTTGAGTATAGCGTTGGTTGGCAAGATTGGTGGTTGTTACCTGGGCGCTCGTGCCGCTGGCATGCAGGTCCGCGAACGCTGGGCGGTTGGCTTTGGTATGGCGGCCCAGGGAGCCATGGGCATTATCCTTGGTCAATTGGCTTTGAATCAGGGCTTGATCACCGAGTCATTGTTTGTTGCCATCGTCATCATGGCATTGGTCACCAGCCTGCTTTCCGGCCCTGCGATGGAGCGGACGATGCAGCGAGAGATCAAGCATACGCTTGGTTCCTATCTGCCTGAGAAGAACGTGATCGCCAAGCTCTCGGCTCTTGAGACGCGGTACGCCATTAAGGAAATGTCCGAGCTTGCAGCGGAGAACACCAAACTGCCAATGGAGACCATTGACGATGCGGTTTGGCGGCGTGAACAGATCATGCACACCGGTTTACCCCACGGCATTGCCGTACCTCATGCACGCTTGGCTAACATCGAAAAACCGGTCGTCATTTTGGCCCGGAGTATCAAGGGCGTGGACTTTGATGCGCCCGATGGTGAGAAGGCCCGCATCATTCTCATGCTGCTGACGCCTTTGCATGATGCCACTGCACAGATCGAATTGCTCAGCCTCGTTGCCCAGGT
>PAIY01000096.1 GCA_002704825.1 Phycisphaeraceae bacterium | reverse complement strand
TACCGGAGAGGGCAAGCAGGTTGTTGCGACTGATGCCGTAGAACTTGCTTCGGTTGTCATCTTTGCCGTACCCGACCGCCATGATGCCGTTGCCCTTGGTGAAGAAGGTGTTGTGATAGAAGTGACTGATGCCGTGGGTGTAGGTGGTCCCCCCACCGTTCTTGACTGCGGAACCTGCTTTGGCACGTTCGTCACCGAGATTGACAACGAGGTTATTGAAGATGAAGGACGGGCCGTGAACGTTGGCAGCGGTACTGATCCCGCAGAGTGTGCCTTCGACTTTGTTGCCCCAGAATCGGACATTGCATTGCCCGCCGTCGAGTTCGATACCATCGTCGTTGGCAAAGGCAAAGTAATTGCCATAGATGTCCGAATCGCGATTGAACCCACCATCGAACTTGCCGTTGCCATAGGCTTCGATGACGTCGTTGAAGCGGTGTTCGTTGCTGCCGATCATGTCGTTGTAACGGATGACGATTTGCCCCTTGGCGCGGAGGAAGATGGCGTTGGGGCCAGCCGGATGCGAGTAATACCATGAGTTGGCACGGGATCGCGGGTCGTGGATGAAGTTGTGTTCAATGAGGATGCGTTGGGATTGGTCGATGTTAATGCCACTGTCCCAGTTGATGGCTTTGTTGTTTTCGTCGTAGTACTTGCCATCACGGTCGATGCGTTGGGTGCCGAGTCTGGCGTAGCCGGAGATGTCGCAGTTGCGAACGATGATGTGGCTAGCTTGATCCAGATGAATACCGTGACGGATGCCGCCTTTGAGGATGATGTTCTCGAGAATGATATGGCTGGTATTTTCGACATGGATGGCAGCGTTTGCAGTGTTGGCAACATCCATCACCGTCTGCCCATCACCGACATAGCGTATCCAGCCTGACGCATTTCCCCCTTGCGTGAGATGCAAACCGCCATCAGCAAAATCGCCGGCATTGAGAAAAACCGTCCTGGCAACAGGTGGGTTGGCGGACCACGTTTGGAACTTGCCTTGGGCGATCACCTGCTTGTTGGCATCGATCACGCGGACCTGGTAACCGGTCTCTTCCTTGAGATAAAACAGGGATGTGCGCAGCGTCGAATCATTGTCGCTGCGAGACAGCGCGTGACCTTCATGCCAGGTGGTGTCCGTTGCCATGCGGTATTGGACGGTGAGTTGGTTGGGCTGACGGTTATCTGCTTTGAGATACACGCTGCAGGATTCAAGCGTGGGGATGAGTTCCAACGTGTCCTGGGCTTTGAGCAATGATGAAGCCAGCAGCAAGACAGCCAGCAGATACATGACGAAAATGCGTTTCATGATTTAAACCTTGTGAGTCGAATTGGATTCGATAAGTTTCAGGAATTCACGTTGAACTTTGTATAAAAATGAGTTCGGACCTGCACCGCATTGACATGCGGTGTTCAATCAAATCAGGATTGACGCAAAACTAGAGTGGTTCACGTTATTGATCGCCAAACAAAAGTTTGATTCGTCATTCCCGCGAAGGCGGGAATCCAGTGGCATTCTGTTTACGCTTGCAGTTGTCACTGGACTCCCGCCTTCGCGGGAGTGACGGAATGGGCGATTGTTTATGCGAGTTGCTATGGTTTATATGGCATAGCATTTTTGTCTTCTTGCCTTTCCACTATTCCCTATTCCCTAATCCCTGGCCAATCAAACCGCCATCTTCCAGATGGACATGTATTGTCTTGCGAGGTTGGCCAGATCGCGGGCAGCCTGATCGATGTCCCGGTCGTCATTGAGCATTTGCGTGATGCCCTGGATGATGGTCTGGGTAAGGTGGGGATACTTGAGGTTGTACTCCGCGGAGATATTGGAAATCTCACGGGCGAAGATGGCATCGCGCGGGTTGGTGAGGTCCAGCGATTTGAATGCTGAACTCTTGCGGATCGGAATGCCGTATTTTTCACGGGCGATCCAATCCTGCACGGTATCCGAGAGCATCAGGCGGATGTACTCTCGGGCGGCCTGGGGATTGGTCGATGCCTTGTGAATACAAAGCAAGTCGGTCGCCTGGGTGGTGATGTTTTTGCCACCGGGGAAGTTGGGCAGGCTGACGGTTTGCCAATCATCAAAGTCGACGTGGTTCATCTGGTGAACATACTGGCGTTCACTGATGTACATCGCACACTTGCCACGCTTGAAGGTATTGGGAGTTTCCCAGAGATTGTCCACGCCAAGCAATTCGCGCAGTTCCCGGTAATAGCGCATGCCCTGACGGGTCTTGGGTGAGTCGATCTGAACGGGGTTGTCGACGGAAGCATCGACCAACTTCCCGCCAGCCCGCATGATAAAGTTCATCCAGTAAAACGGGCCGTTATGACAGTTGACGATCTGCTCAGCAGGATACACTTCCGAGAGTTTCCGCACGATGGTGAGAAATTCATCCCAAGTCCAGTTGTCATTGGGTAAGGGACAGTTGGCTTTTTCAAACAGCGTCGGATTGAAGAACACCACGCGTGGGGAGAAGATAAACGGGATGCCGATGAGCTTGTCACCGATGCGACCGGCTTCAAAAGGTTGACTGAAAAAGTCATCCATGTCGGGGTAACATTCTTCGAGAATCTCCGAGAGATCCTGGTACTGATCCCAATGCGACTGGACGTGGTACGTGGTTTTGAGTTCCATCGCCCCGACGGGAAAGGCATTGGTAAAGCGGACACCGGGCAGGTGTTCTTCGATGCGTTGACGGATACCTGCAAGCCATGGGAATTCGTTTTGCATGCGGAAAATACTGATATTCTCAGGCAAAACGCAGTTGGCCCAGGTTTTCTGGACATACGTCCCACGTCGGTTGAGTACTTCAAGTACACCATCACGGCAGAGTCCTTCGATCGCTTGCTGCACCTTGAGAAAAGAGATATCAAGCTGCAGAGCCAACTCACGGGCACCGGGCAGACGGTCACCTGCCTTGAGCGTGCCGGCCTCGAGTTGATCGAGAATGTGGTGTCTGACTTGTGAAGTTTTGTTATTAAACATCTTGGCAACTTAAAATCGAATGTATTCAGGATCATATAAAACAAACGGGTCCAGCCACCAGACATTGTGGCCGGTCGGTGCAAAGGGGCCTTTAATACTCTTGACGTGTCCATCACCAAATAATGCATTGATTTCACTGATATGACGGATGGCAATACGTCCAGGAGGTGAGTTACCATAAGGATCATTACCTGCATTGCTGTTCTTATGAATGACATATTGACCGTCCATGACGTCCGTCACGATTGGTGTTTTAACCAGCCCCTGTGGGGTTGTGTCGATTTCACGGAACTGGCGTTGGGGATATGAAGATGAATTCAAACCACCAATCATTGAATTCATCCCATAGGAAACCGGTGCATATTTACCGCCGCCATACCAGCTTTCCTTGGGATTCTGGGCTTCAGGACACATCAAGCTTTGCGAACCGTTGACATACCCGGTCCGAGGCAAAGCGATATACCACCTGAAGTCTGCAGAGGCATCCGCCTGCGGGAAAAAATCATTAAAGTCCATGGCATACATCGAAATCGCTGAACCTGCATGCTTGAGATTACTGGCACACTTGATCTGTGCAGAACGCTTACGTGCGGAACCTAACGCGGGCAACAAAATGGATATCAACAAGCTGATAATTGAAATCACAACCAACAACTCGATGAGCGTGAATCCCTTGGTGCGAAATGTGAACTTACCGATGATCATGATATTCCTCCAATAGTATGGTTATTTTATCTTTAAATACTCTGCCATGGCAGGACAAACCGTGGGCAGTTGTGCTGCAATGTGATCGGCTAAAAGCGTTGCACCTTCAACCGAAAAGTGCGAACGATCCGAGTCACTGCAGAATAAAGCAATACAGGCTTCCTCGCCGAGCTTCTCAAAATGCTCCTTGGTCATGGCATACAAATCGACCAACGGCACATCCAATTCCCTGGCCACCTGACGCATCTGGTTGGCGTAGGCGTCCAGATGCTTGGCTAACTTGCCATCACGGAACACGCGACGGTGCGGCGGGGTCACCAGGATCGGCGTCGCTTCAATCGCGCGGGCCTCTTTGACATACTGAATCAGATACTCCCGGTAGTCACTGTCCGCATCCGTCGACTCTGGACGATCCTTGGCATGCGAGTCATTGTGGGCAAACTGGATCAACACAAAGTCAGGCTTGGCAGCGAGCACTGCTTCCCATCGCTTTTCGCTGATGAAAGTCTTGGTGCTCCGCCCTCCTGCTGCATAGTTGGTCACCACGATGGCAGGTGTGAAACGCTCTTTGAGAATCTGCCCCCAACCGCGCTTCGGTGAGTTGATGGCGTAGTCCTGAACCGTCGAATCACCGATGATGGCCAGCGACTTGTCACAGGTGAAAAGTTCCAGTGCTGCAAAGTCCAGAGCTTTACCAACCTGGGCATCGCCGGAGTTCCAGCGGCAGAGCACCTGCATGCTGTCGGCATCCATCGACTCAAAGGGCACGTTGACTTTCTGCCAATCGCCGGTGACGCGGACACTGTCGATGCGTTTGAGTTCCTTGCGGTCTTTAAAGAGTTTGATTTCCAGCAACGCTTGGCCAGCGGCCTCGGTGCGGATGTAGCCGGTGAGCAGAAAGCTGCCGCCCTTGCCATCGAGTCGAATGCCCTGGGAGATGAACCCCAGATACTTTTGCGACTTGGTGGGCTTGATGCGCAACGCCGAGTCCACGCCGTCGGGCAGATCACTGCTGATCGTGCTCAGCTCCATGGTTTTGAGGTCTGCACGCCAGCCATCGAGCTTGCCCGTAGACTCACTGAGGGCTAAATCAGCGTTTTTGAGTTCCAACTGATTGGCTGCAAGCCGATTGACTACAGTCACTTGCAATAACAATGCGACAAGAAGACAAAGACGATAGACCATGGATTCACCTGAGATAAAGAAACAAATTGCCTGCAGAAACGTTAGGCAGGCCATCTGACTTAGTCAAGAAATTACTGACATATTTTTCAATTTCCTCAAGCGATACCTGATATCCGCCAACTTGAAATGGGACGTGGGACGCACGATTTTTTTCAGCGGTTTTGTTGCATTTGAGTCCCGGCCAAGATGGCCGGGCTATGTTCTATATAGCCGAGCCGTTTTGGCTCGGTTGCCTTGGACTGATGCCCTTCAAAGCAGCTGTAAACACGAGTCGCAAATAGCGAGTCCCTTTGCGGGCATGAACCCGCGAATCGCAATCCGTCCATAAAAAAACGGGAGGCACAAACGTACCTCCCGTGAGTCAAATCAGTGATGTTATTTGAGGCATGAAGCCATGTGGGTTAATCGGCTTCGCCTTCCCAGCTGCCGTCCAGGAAGCCGGCGAGTTTGCGGGCACGGACGGGATGCTGGAGTTTACGGATGGCCTTGGCTTCGACCTGGCGGACACGTTCGCGGGTGACCTTGAAGATGCGACCCACTTCTTCGAGCGTGTAGGTGTAACCGTCACCAATGCCGTAGCGGAGCTTGATGATTTCGCGTTCGCGGTAGGTCAACGTCTTGAGCACCTGTTCGATGCGACTGCGAAGCATCTCGGCGGTGGCAGAGTCGGTCGGATTTTCAGCACGTTCGTCTTCGATGAAGTCACCGAAGTAGCTGTCCTCGGATTCACCGACCGGGCGGTCCAGTGAAATCGGGTGACGACTGATCTTCAGCACACGACGCGCTTCGGCGACGGGCATGCGGGCGGCTTCGGCGATCTCTTCGATCGTCGGCTCGCGGCCAAGACTCTGCAGCAGGTTCTTGGCAATGTTACGCAGCTTGCTCATGGTTTCGATCATGTGCACCGGGATACGAATCGTGCGGGCATGATCGGCAATGGCGCGGGTAATGGCCTGACGAATCCACCAGGTGGCATAGGTCGAGAACTTGTAGCCGCGCTTGTATTCGTACTTGTCCACCGCACGCATCAGGCCGGTGTTACCTTCCTGAATGATGTCCAGGAACGAGAGGCCACGGTTGCGGTACTTCTTGGCGATGGAGACGACCAGACGAAGGTTGCCACCGGAGAGGTCACGCTTGGCTTTTTCGTATTCGTCGAAGACAACGGTGATGTCCTTGACGCGTTCTTCGAGAATTTCAGGATCGCTGAGCACCAGGCTGCGAAGACCCGAAAGTTCTTCTTCCATGACCATCACGTCTTCGGGATCGTAGCGATCGGGGTAACGGTCTGCGCGATCCAGATCACGCTGAAGCTGCTTCATCTTCGAGCAGATACTCTTGAGTTTGCGCAGCAGAGGCTGAACCTTGCTGGTACGCAACGAGAGTTCTTCAATGAGCGTGGTCATCTTGCGACGACGGTTGCGGATGCGGTCGAGGGTTTCCTCTTCCTGCTTGGCGCCGGCCTTGGTGGAGATGTCGAGCTCTTCGATCACATCCCATTCCTGGCGGTTGATATCCAGCAGGCGACGAATGGTCTTGAGGTTGTTGGGGATGCGGGCGGCGATCTTGTTCTTGGCATCATCCTCAGCGGTGGAGATCTTCATCGTGCGGTCAAACGGCAGTTCACCATCATGGACCTGTGTGAGTGTTTCCACGGCATTGGCGATGCAGTAATCATTTTCGAGTACCTTGCGACGGAAGATCATACGACAGGTTTCGATCTTCTTGGCAAGACGAATCTCCTCGTCACGCGTCAGCAGGCTGATCTCACCCATCTGGGTCAGATACATGCGAACCGGGTCATCAATGCGACGACTCTGAGCTTCCTGCAACGCCTGGGCCAAATCGGCACGCAGTTGTTCGGGGTCTTCGACTTCGTCTTCGTCGATCTCGCCATCCACCGAGTTGGGGTTGACGGGGTTTTCTTCTTCGATGTCTTCCATCATGACCGAGGCCGGCTTGCGACGCACGGGTTCGACGGTGCCTTCGACCATCTGCACGCCGAGTTCCTCAAGACGGTAGAGCACCTTGTCGATCTGGTCCGGTTCGACCATTTCGTCAGGCAACAGCGCGTTGAGTTCGTCGTAGGTGACCTTGCCTTGAGCCTGGCCGTTCTCGATCATTTCTTCCAACGCAGGATGAGTTCCAAATCCGAGCACTTGCTTTATCCTTTCCCTTAAACTGACCCATTTGCCAAATGGTCTGGGAACAAACGCATAGTCACTTAATTGACCATATGAATCTGCATTTGTCCACTGAAACGGGTCAACTTTTTCCTCTTGGTAGGCCGGCAATCCGTATCGGTGACGGGTTTGCGCGGTGTTGTTCCTGTATTTGACGTAACAAATGCTCCTGAAGTTCAGCAGAATCTGCATTTAACGCCATATCGCGCGTCTGCAGCTTCTCGTCGATCTGTCGCATTTCCAATAATTTCTCAGCAGCCTTGCGGAAAACCGCTTCCAACTGCTCTGGTTCAGTCATGTTCAATTTTTCAATGTCCGCGTCAGCCTGCGTCAACAGGTTCGCCAAATCCTGGCGGCCCTGCTCCATGAGTTCCATCAGCAGACTGCTTAACCGCAGCGTGTCCCCTGCAGCAATCCGCTCATAGACCACGTGGTACAACGCGTTGGCGGCATCCGTGGTCATGTCGCCGGGGATGATCGCTTCCTCAAAGGCATGCCCGTCATCGAGCGTGATGCCAAAGAGATCCGGCCGATGCAGCAGGCAACCGAGTAACTGACGTTCAGCCAGTTTCAAAGCGCGACTGCGCACCTTGGGAGCGCTACCCGTTAAAGCCGGTTGCGGTTGCACATTGGGTTGGTTTTGAGCACCCGTATCCGCCATTTCAAAGCTTCCGGGGGCCAAATCACTGGCGTGTGGCATGTCCGGGTCCATCATCGCTGGATCACCGTCCATCACATCCAGGTATTCCGCTTCACCGGGGTGTTGGGGCGTTGGAGCAGGCTGCTGCGGCTTGGGTGGCGTGGGGCGATTGGTTTTGGCTAACCGGCTGACCATTTCACCAATGGACTTTTCGTCCAGATGCACCAGGTTGGCAATGCGTTCATAGACCAACCCGCGTCGGATGGGTGACATTTTTTCCAGACCTTGCAAAGCGAGTTTGCGGAGGTATTCCTCGGTCAAACGCTGGCGTCCTGCGACGGTGTCGTTCTCGGTGAACTGCGACTTCATGCGGTCGAACTGGTAGTCGAGCGCATCACGCGAGTCCTTGATGGCCTTGTCCCAGATTTCACGACCGTTGGGGAGCTTGAGCAGTTCGTCGGGGTCTTTACTGCCATCGGGCA
The DNA here is from genome assembly GCA_002704825.1 of Phycisphaeraceae bacterium. Taxonomy (GTDB): domain Bacteria; phylum Planctomycetota; class Phycisphaerae; order Phycisphaerales; family Phycisphaeraceae; genus UBA7800. Next base: position 56,407 of record PAIY01000096.1, on the reverse strand, counting down.
GGACCGCGATGGTCACGTCGAGCGTGCCACCGATGAAAATTTCGACCGCACGATCCGCTGCCTTTTGACCGGCTTCGTCGGCATCAAACAGCAGGACGACCTTCTCAGCAAAGTGTCGTAAAGCGTGAGCATGTTCCTTGGTCAGCGCGGTCCCCAGTGCAGCGACCACATTACAGACACCATGCTGATGGCAGGCGACCACGTCCATGTAGCCTTCGACGATGACGGCAGTGCGCGTCTGGATGATCGCCTGCTTGGCAAGGTGAAGTCCGTAAAGCGTCTGGGACTTATTGAACAGCGGTGTTTCGGGGCTGTTGAGATACTTGGCTTCGTTTTTATCACCCAACGTGCCGTCGGGGAGAATCCGGCCACCAAAGGCGATGGGTCGGCCAAGTGCATCACAGATCGGGAAGATCAGGCGGTGACGCATGCGGTCGAACATGCCGTTGCCCGTCTTGCGGGGACTGACCAGACCGCATTCGACGTAGTCTTCCATGGGGAGATTGCGCTTGGCCAGGTAGCCGGCCAAGGCGTCCCATGAGTCGGGTGCGTAGCCGATCTGAAACGCTTGAAGCATCTGCTCGTTGATCTCGCGCGAAGCAACATACGCGCGGGCCTTGGCGCCGACTTGCTGATGCTGATACTGACGCTGGAAAAACGTGCAGGCAAGCTTGTTGGCGTCAGCAAGTTTCTGACGCAGCGATGCCTTGGCGGTGTCCTGCGGGCTGCGCGTGTCCGGCAGTTCAATGCCTGCCCGTTCAGCCAGGACTTTCATGGCTTCGGGGAAGCTGAGCTTGTGATAGTTCATGACAAAGCTGAACACATCACCGCCCGCACCACAGACAAAGCACTTGTAGATTTGTTTTTGGGGCGAGACGAACATCGACGGGTTGCGGTCTTCATGGAACGGGCACAGACAGGCAAACTCCTTGCCCTTGGGGCGCAGTGTCACCTGTTCACCGATCAACTGGATGATGTCGGTGGCTTCCTGAACCTGTCTTTTCAGATCGTCTCGATCCATCCGCTTCCCCCCCCGCCCCCGGAAGCTATTCCCTGTGACGACCAAAGTCACAAGAGATTCAATCCGAGAGAACCGGGGATTCCGGATTTTTCATCCGGGGGGTCCTCAAAGGTTAACGCTCGTCTGATGGGAATATTCCCATCAAGACATCGTCGGATCACAACAAAAATGCTGGCGTAAGCATTCGTGTCACGATTTTCACATTTTGATTCTGGATGTTTCGTCTAATCGTATCGCGTCAAAGTTGCGTGTTGCGACGCCGGTACGTGACTTTCGGACATCCCACTTTTCCAATCCTGCCGATTCGGTTGCGTACCGGTCGACGAGGTGATTTGGATGGGGATCAAACGCATGTGGATAGCGGTTGACCGTTCAGGACGTTGCCGCCGTTTTCTCCCACCCCATGTTGTGCAAGGCCGATTCGCGACTGCAAGACAGTCCGAACCTGTTATATTCCTAGCACGAAAATTGGGCCGGTCAATGTATACCGGCCCGACAGTGGTTAAATTGTCAAAAATGAAGGTCCCGCTGGCCAATGCATGCGTCAGTTTGCCACAGATGATCCGGTTCGCCGCGTCATGCAGCCGAGCGCCCCTGTGACGGTGGACCTGGTAAGCCTCAAAGGCCCCACCAGAAAAGACTTAGCCTTGGGCGGCCTCGGGCTTGTAGGCATAGCGACGCTTGAGGGGCTTGACAATCAGGCCGCTCTTGATCGCTTTGGTCGAAGCCTTCACACGGGTCGGCACACCATCGACGATGGCAGTGACTTCCTGAATGTTGGGCTTGAACTTGCGCTTGGTCTTGCCGGTGACCTTGATACCCACGCCACCAAGATACTTGGCTTTACCGCGGTAAGCATAAGCATTACCGACCTGAGTTTTACGACCTGTAAATTCACAAACGCGTGGCATATCAAACATCCCTTCCGGGCAAAAACCAAAGTTTTTCGTCGTCCAAAGTAACGAGCCAAACAATATAGCAGAGTCGCCAAGGCAATGCAAGGGGGATTTTTAAAGAGCCGCGCACGAAGTCAGCGGGTTCTGCTTGATGAACGCTTGAGACAATCCGCTTACTTCGTGCGCGGCTCTTTACGGTGATTGCTCGCGAGCATCGTAACATGCCATACGCTGACCCTGCTCATTGAGGGTGTAATCAATCTTGTCTGCCACTGCGGCCATATCAAACAAGTGTCGCGTGCTGCCATGACGTGTCCACCGTGTACGGCCAACGAAATCGAATCCTGCTCGCGTTAAGTCACGTGATGCCCGTGCCTTCAAGTCACTCATCAATCGCCCAGCTTCACGATCGGCAGTAACCACCAGATGCATATGATTGCTGCGGACATGTGCTGCATGAAGTGTCCATGCTTTTTCACGACACAATGACACCAGACCGTCAAGAACAATCCTGCGTTGCGGAGCATCCAGGACATATGGCGGCTGCGACATGGATGATCGCGATTGATTCATACGATTGGCATCGGATTCGACAAATGGTTGACCGTGAATGTTGTTTTTTCGATCGACCGATCCCATCCCCTTTTCCGTCCCATGTAACCATGTGCCATAAGTCGTAAAGGTGATGAAGTATGCCATCGCCATGAAAAGGCTCCATGCGTCCCAGAAATCGGCCAAGCTTCAAGAAAATTCCATTTACACATGAATAATCATATCAATACCCGCTTACTTCGTGCGCGGCTCTTTGAGAATGTATGCGTAAAAAGAGCCGCGCACGAAGTAAGCGGGTTGCCTTTGCCCCATCACTCTGCTGTTGCGAAATCACGATCCATGAACTTGCCGGTGGCGGTGCAGCGGATCTTGTCCTGCTGGATGATACTTGCTTCGAGGACAAAGACCGGGGCCATCTCGCGTGTGATTCTGGCGGTGACGATCGCATCGGCATCAACCAGTAACGGGTGACGGTAACGCACATGCAAATCGGCGGTGACCGCAGCAATGTCACGGGCGAACAGACAATGCGTCATGGCACCATCGAGAATCGATGCGATGATCCCGCCATGCACCATGCCCGGGTATCCTTGCCAAAGCCTGGGGCAATTCATGTGCGCACGTACCGAGCCATCCGCTTGCGATTCGTATGCCATCCGCAAACCAAACGGCCGATGCGGTTCACAGACAAAACAGTTGGGATGTGCCTGTTCGCGGCGGCGTTGCAACTGCTCGTTGGCATCGTTTGCGTGTTCGTCTTCAGAGGTATGCTGGGATTGTCTGTCCATTAGGTCATTGCGATGCATCGCCGAGGCCTTTGTTTCACGTCTTGAAAATCAGTCATTGCCAAACGTGTGAAGGTAACAGATCAGAAGCAGATTGGTAGGAAAAAACAAAACAAATCCGCGACTGAATCTCATGGGGTGGTTGGGAAGTTACGTTTTAGCGTGATCATCATTTTCCGTCATTTGCGTTTACGTGGTTTGATGTCATGAGCACCGGGTATCAACACTGTGTTTAAAATGTCACCGTTTGATGTCGCGTCAGTTCGCCCCTTAAAACATCACTGATCTCGAACCATTCATCAATCCACATTGCTAATCAGACACAGATTCACAGCCAATGGATACAAAACAAAGCAAGCCGATAGGCCGTGGCAGGGATACAATGAAAGGTCATACCAATCTCTTTGATCTAACGGAGTTTCCCGATGAAGCATGTTTATCTGATGATGGTTTTAAGTCTGTGTCTCAGCGCCTTACCTGCGTTTGCTGCCAGTGATTACCCCTTGCGTGATGCGGTGGAATGCACACCGCGTCAGGGTTTGCCGAACTTTTTCAACAAACTTGAAAAAGGCGAAGACGTCACCATTGCTTACCTGGGTGGCAGCATCACCGCTCAGCCGGGCTATCGCGTACTCAGCGAGAAATGGTTTGAGCAGCAGTATCCCAAAGCCAAAATCAAAGGCATTCACGCTGCCATCGGCGGGACGGGTTCGAACCTGGGCGTTTTCCGACTTGATAAGGATGTACTCAAACACAACCCGGACCTGGTCTTCGTGGAGTTTGCAGTGAATGACAGAGGCGCTTCGCCGACGCAGATCACCCAGTGCATGGAAGGCATCGTCCGTCAGACCTGGAGCAAGTTGCCCAACTGCGATATTGTCTTTGTCTACACCGTGATCGATCGTGACATCGAGAACCTTAAAGACGGCAAAATGAAACGCTCGGCATCAGTGATGCAGGCCGTTGCGGATCACTACGGTGTGCCTTCGATTCACATGGGGATTGAAGCCAACAAACTCGTCGGTGAAGGCAAACTGGTGATGAAGTACCCCGGCGCGGAGATGACAGCTGTGTCAGGTGACTCGGTGAACTTTGATGCAGACAAGCTGCCGATGACCAAGGAAGGCCAGATCGTCTTTGCCAAAGACGGCGTGCATCCTTACACCAACACCGGCCATCATCTGTACATGCGTGCCATCGAACGCAGTGTCCCCGCCATCAAAGCCGCAGGTGGTCAAACCCCCGTCGCCCACAAGCTCCCCGCCCCGCTGGATCCGGCCAACTGGGAACAAGCCAAGATGGTCGCGCTGACCGCCAGCATGATCTCCGGCCCGGCAACCGAACTGCCCAAGGATCAAGGCCAGGGCAAATCCTTTGGCAATCGCATGCCCAGTGTCTGGAAACTCCAGCCCGGTGCCAGCCTCAGCTTCAAGTTCAAAGGTTCGACCATCTATCTGTATGACCTGCTGGGCCCCGGATGCGGCATGGTCGAAATCAACCTTGATGGCAAGACCCGCAAGGTCAAACGCATGGACCGCTACTGCACCTACTACCGCCTGTCCATGCTCGGCCTGGGGCATATTGCCGATCCCAACGCGGTGCACACCGTCAAAATCACCGTCCTGGACGAAAAATTTGACAAGAAGAGTGTCCTTTTCAAACGCAACCAGCCGGATGTCGACAAGAATCCTGCCAAGTACGACAATTGGGACTGGTACACCGGCGCCATCATGCTCGTGGGCGAAATCGTCGAATAAAACGAGCTTGAGGCGACACTTAAATACACGGAACCAAACCCCCATTCACAGCCGGGAAACCAGTTGAACATCCGTCAAAACGTCCCATAACACATGCTCCTGCCGGGGGTAAGCCAATGTTTGAGATTGATTTGACGAGATCGGAAAGTTTCGTTACAGTATTCCGCCTCAAAGCTACGGGCTCGTAGCTCAGCTGGTAGAGCACACCGCTGATAACGGTGAGGTCACAAGTTCAAGTCTTGTCGGGCCCATCATTCAAAGCGACTGCATGATTCAACATGCGGTCGCTTTTTTTATATCTTGAATCAGCTCGTATCACACCATCTCAAGGCAAGCCATCTGGTCTCCAAGCGACTGATTAATCAACATTTAAAATTCCAACAGAGAAACTTTTCCAACACACCATTGACTTTTGCATCTGATGCACCAATGATTATGCATCAGATGCATATCAGCAAACCAACCATGATCAAACCACCCAAGACAACCCGAGACGGCATCTCGACACGCGAGTTGGCCAAGTTGGCAAACGTCAACCAGAGCACGGTCTCACGGTCGCTCAACGGTGATCCGCGGATCCATCCTGATCGCGCTTGTGAGATTCGAAAGCTGGCCCAGAAGTACGGCTACCGCCCCAAGCCGCTGCGATCCCGCAAGACCAACGCGATTGGCTTGTTGATGCCTTCGACGGATGCCAACCAGCCGGACCATCCGTTTGTCAACCGTGTGTTGCTGTTGGTCGAGCAGGCTCTGGCGCAACGCGGAATGCATATCCATGTGGCCTTTACCCCACGGACGTCTGAGAACAGTGATGCTACCCCCATGAACTTGCCGGGCATGATTCTGGAAAACCGGGTCGATGGCATTTTGCTAGCCGGTCATCCCGACCAAGCCATCGTCCCACGCATCCAGCAATACGACCTGCCCATCGTCGGCATTAACGACTCGGCAGACCGCCTGGGTATCCCCACCATTCGACTGGACGCCAGGCAAGCCGTCATCGACGTGATCACGCGACTGCATGATCTGGGACATCGCCGCATTGCTCTGGCAACACATTTGATCCAGTACACCACCAATCGCATGCGTCATGAGGCTTATCAGTCAGCCATGCGTCAGTTGAATCTCAATGTGGATGATCAACTGATACTCGCTGATCTGCCTTTCGGATTGGAAGGTGGTGCCAAGGCAGTCAACCAACTCCTGTCTCTGGAGAAGCCCCCTACTGCGATGCTCATGGGTAATGACTGGATGGCGATGGGCGCGATGCAGGCGCTAACGCAACGCGGTCTATCCGTGCCGGAGGATGTCAGCATCGTCGGCCATGATGATCTGTGGTTCTGCTCGGACCCGACCTTGAATTTGAGTTCCATTCAGCGTGATGAATCTGAGTTGGTCAAGCAAGCCATTGAGATGCTCATCCAACAGATTCAGAATGACGAGAAGTCGACTGATACCACGCCACAGGAACGCTTCGTCCCAGCACACGTCATCTGGCGGGACAGTGTCGCCCAGGCCAAACAATGAGCCTCAAGGAAAAGCAACCATGCAGACCAAATCCAACGCATCCCACGCCTTTACACTCATCGAACTGCTGGTGGTCATTTCCATCATCAGCTTGCTGATATCGATTCTCCTGCCGGCATTGGGTGCAGCACGCAAGTCCGCCCAAAGCGTCAAATGCCTGGCGAATCTCAAACAGGTCGGCTTCACGTTACTGGCCTATGCAGGGGACAACCGTGAGACGCTGCCTGTCCATTACGACGGCACGGACGCTGCCAACAAAAAGTATTGGCACACCCATGCCATCGCCCCCTACATCAACTTCACCTATCTCAACAGCACAACCGAAATGCCCCAGCTTTATCACTGTCCATCCGATGATGGTTTTGAAGCGGATAACTACCTGGAAACCTCCTACGGCTTTAATGTCCGGCTGGGCAATGGTGGCACGGGCAATCTCAAATACACACGTCTGCTTGAGATTTTCAATCAGCAACGCAAAATCCTCGTCGCTGACAGCGGGCATCTCAGCGAAGACAACTTCGGTGCCTACAGCATCACGCGCACCGACAGTAAACAGTACATGTACCCCCGCCACACCGACAATGCCAACATCGCATTTGTCGATGGACATGCCAGTTCAACGAACAATGAACTGGACAGCTACAACGTCCAGAAACAGTACTGGGACGCTGACAAGTAAAATACGCAATACATTGGCAAACCAATCCAACCACGCTGGAGAACCATGAATCCCATCCGCACGTTTTTTGTCTGGACACTCACCGCAACCGTTTTGCTCAGTAGCGCAACGCTCTTCGCCGATGAGAAGCAAAACCTCTTACCCAATGGTGATTTTCAAAGTCATCACAAGGCAAAAGTGACCTCGTGGATCAGTCAAACCAATACACCCGGCAAAGCAATCTACCTTCAGGACGGTGACAATGCTGCGGTGCAACTCATCGGCGCCGGTTCAGATCAGGATCGCTGGTTCCTGCCCAACGCCCATACTCCCGCGGTTGAAGCGGGTAAGTACTACCAGCTATCAGTCGAAGCAAAGACGGCTCATCTGGATGAGGATGACAATGTCCGCGCCGCCATGATCTGGCTTGATGCGGATCGCAAAACCATCGCTGCTGAACAGGGTGATCGCATCGAAGGTAATCATGCATCCATCATCGTCTCAGTCACTGCCAAGGCGCCCGCCAACGCAGTCTCCGTGCGTCCCATGCTCATTCTCTCCAACGGCAAGAACAACGCCATGCCCAAAGTCGGCAACGTGATTTTCGATAACGCCTCCCTGCATCAAGTCGATGCACCCAAACAAGCACAAGTCAAACCTGCCCCTAACCCCTTCGTCTTCAAACCCGCACCACTCACCGCATTGCCTTTGGCCCAACTCACCACGCTGTGGCAAACCCCAGGCGTCCAATCAACCAACACATGGGCAGCCCCCATCGCAACATGCTCCTTGCTTGGTGATGGAAAAATCCTGCAAACGCAGGACAATCTCATCAGTCTCCAACTCGATGATGTAAAAAAAAAGTTCACACTTTAACCTTTGACAAACCCATCCCCCTGCCAACAAACACATGGCGGTTGCGCAGCTTTGTCTACGGGTTAACGCCGGGGATGACCGTCGCATTTTGCCTGCAGGATCAGCAAGGCCGAGACCTGACACTCACTGCCATGCGCAGTCGTCCCAATCGACTGTCTGGTGATGATCAACAAACCTGGCCGATGTGGGACCAACTGCTCTCGCTGAATCTCAAGCAACCTTCGGTCGATCAAATCCGCGAACGTTTGACCCCTGAGTTTCAAAACGACTTCATCGATGCAGCCTGGCAAACGCCCTACAAACTCACGGGGATTCAAATCACATCTCAGAAACCTTCCGACCAATCCCGGCAACTCATCTTCACCGGTTTTGGCATTCAGGATCAGGACGGACTTCTCGCGGATCACAGTTGGCTGCTCTACGACCGTTACCGGTTTGGCTATGATCAACCGCTACTGATTTTCCCGGATGACTTTGTCAACGCTGACGGCCAATACACCGTGCTCGCCCAACTCTCCGACGGATACCAGGGGCCCATCGTCTGGGAACACCAATCCCAACTCACACTTGATGCCAACGACCCGGTCAAGCGTTTGCGTGATGCCATCCGCGTCGGACGTTTCCAAACCGGCCTGTACTTTCTCACACTCAAGGCATGGCATGATGGCAAGCTTGTCAGCGAACGACGCTACCGGTACAACGTCCATCGCAGCAACACACCGAAAACACAACCCATCACCACCGACACCTGGGCGTGGCAAACCAACATGCCCAACCACGTTTTCCCTGCAGGAACTCAGCAGGCAACCCTCAAACTCACCGGCAAGCCGAACATCCTGGATTTGCAAAAACACCCTGATTTAAAGGTCCAAATCCAACTCACCAACTCCAAACGCCAAGTCCTTACGCAACGTGAACTGACATGGAAGCCCGATCTTGAACTGACACTTCCCGTCACTGCGACCGACTATTACATCAAGGCGGATCTACTGGATGGGAGCCAACTTCTCGATCGCGTGCGACTGCATTTTGGTGTGGCATGGGATCAGACAAGTGAAGCAGACTTCGTCATGCCCAACAAGCTTTACGATGCAACTTCCCCCAGCAACGACGTGCATCTCACTGCCGAGTACAACCGCCCGTGGTACTCCGAACGTCACGTCACCTGGCCAGAGACGCCATGGGTCGAGCGTAACCAACTGGGCTACTACGACAACTGGCTCAATGACCATGTGATCCAACGCAACATCAACAACATCTCACAGATGATGTGCTGGGCGGACACCGAAGTACTCCCCGGCGTCTTCCGTTGGGAAGAACTGGATCGACGAAACAAACTCGCTGCCGAAGCTGGCCTGGACATTCTGGCGTGGGTCGGTGTGCTGGGGAATTGGCCTCCTGAAAAACCGGATTGGTGGGACGGTGATCTGCGCGTCAACCAGTTCGGACATCCACTGGGTATGGGACTGGGTCGGATCGGCATGCGTAATCCCGAAGCCAGTGTCTGGTATGCCCAGCGTGATGATTATCTGAACTGGCTTGATGCAGCGGTGCGCCATGTCCGACACAACCCCGCGGTCACCGAGTACAAACTCATGATCAGCGGTTTTATGGAAGCGGTCGCTAAACCCGAACTTGAACATGCCACCACGGACTATTCGCCAAGCTATCAACATGCATTTAACCAATGGCTCATCGCCAATGGCAAAGCCCCCAAACAACTGCCCAAGCCCATTGCCATCCCCGAGCAGTCTCTGGAACTGGCAGGCCCCGACATCTCCGAAGATTGGCTGGACTTTGTGCACTTTAAAATTCACACCGCCAACCAGCGTCTGCTTGATTCGATGGCAACGATCCGCAAACTCGACAAGGTCCGCCCCATCTCCATTTACCGCAGCGCCCGAAACGGCGCGCCGGAGATGGCAATCCCGGAACTGGCTGAAAACAAGGCTTATTTCTTCGATGAAAGCGGGCCGAACTATTTCTCCACCGCGCTGATGAGTATGTGTAATCAAGGCGGTATTCGCTATCTCTATGAGAATCATTTCTACATGCCCAGTTCATTGGAGATCATCGACAGTGACATATTCTATGGTTCGATTTTCAACCAGGGATGGAACTACAGCTACCGTTGGCATGAACGACACAAGGGCGATGAATTGCGGTACTATCGCGCGCTCGATGCGGTTGCCGATTGGCTGCCGACCATCAAAGCGTATAACCAGGCCCTTGCCGACGAACCCCAAGTGCTTGTGCTGGGCAGTCGGATTGATGGCTTGACCAACGGTCTCAAGCACAATTTCTTTGCCAATATCTCCGGCATGGATATCTATGCAGGTCTCTTTGCCTACTTCCAGACACCCGCCCATTTTGCAAACGAATACACGCCCTGGGTCGAACTTGAGAAGTTCAAGCTGGTCTTCGTTGCGGGCCAAGTCATGACACGCGACGCCATGCAGCGCGTGGTGGACTACGTCAAACAAGGCGGCAAAGCGGTGATCGTCGGCAATGCGGGCAAGTACTGTGTCGAAGAACCCCAATCGCGAAACCTGCTAAGCAAATTGCTCATCGAATTGCCGGGCAACGTGAACATCAAATACCTTGGGGCAGCTGGTCAGAAAGCCCCGCAACCCGGCAGCGCACCGGAAGCTGAATTTTCAACGCATCGCCAACAAACCCCGGACATCCTCAACTGGGCGCAGATCAAACACCCCATCACGGCCATCCAACCCAATGGCAAATTGGACACCGGGTTTGAATGCCGCCTTCGTCGTGAAGATGAGAAGACAGTGTATGCAGGTGTCTATCGACGCTTCGTGCGCGTGCCCGGGACGCGATGGTATGAGCAGCTAATGCACATTGATGTCAATCGTGAAAAATGGGGCGAAGCGCAAACCACCGTCCAACTCACGGACCTCAAACCCGGTCGCTATGAGTTGACTCAAATCCACCGACAACAGCAATCACTGGGCATCATCACTGTCGAACCGGAAGGTGTTCTGCAATGGCAAACCGACAAGGCAGTCACCGGCCAACTGCAGATTTTCAAAGTCAGAAAAATCGATTAACCAACAATTCAATCAGAAAAAGCATGATCGCACCAACTTTTAAGTACTGACTTCGCAAGCAAAACAGCACGACCAAACATCTCGCAACGCGCAATATCATGCAATATACATTCCCTGACGCACATATTTTAACGAGATGAACAAGTCTCAAGAACAAAATATTACAATTCAAGCGATCAACTTAAATGCTTGACTTGGCAAGCGGGTGGACTAGCATGATGCATCATGATTCAACGCCCCAACATCCTGTTTCTGTTTACTGACCAGCAACGCTATGACACGATTGCGGCGTTGGGTAACGACATCATCAAGACACCGACGATGGATCGGTTGGTGCGGGAGGGGACGACTTTCACGCGGGCTTACACGCCCTCTCCGGTGTGTGTGTCAGCACGTTGTGCGCTGGTGACGGGTATGCCGCCGCATCGCAATGGTTGTCATGACAACATGCCGATGCGTCAGGATATCCCCAGCTTCATGGATCATCTCACGAGAGCAGGTTACCAGACACACGGCGTGGGCAAGATGCACTTCACACCGGACGCTTCAAGGATGTGGGGCTTTGAATCACGCGACATCTCCGAGGAAGGCGCAGGACCAGCAGACGCGTATCGCCAATTCCTCAAAGACAATGACTTCGATCACGTTCATGAACCGCATGGTATTCGCAGTGAGTACTACTACATCCCGCAACCCTCGCAGTTGCCTGCCAAACTGCATAACACAGCATGGACAGCGGATCGCAGCATTGACTTTCTGAACAACCGCGACACCGACCGTCCGTTTTTCCTGTGGTCCAGTTTCATCAAACCCCATCCCCCGTTTGAATCGCCAACACCCTGGAACAAACTCTATCGCACATCGGAAATGCCCGAGCCGTTGCGGTTTGATGGGATGGATAAATTGCAAGCCTATTGGAACCATGCCCAGAACCGATACAAGTATCGCGATGCAGGTTACGACGGTTTACTCATGCGAACCATGAAAGCAGCGTATTACAGCTGCATCAGTTTCATCGACTATCACATGGGCAGGATCATTGAAGCGTTGGGAGACGAAATCGACAACACGCTGATTCTGCTCTCAGCGGATCACGGCGAGTTACTTGGTGATTATGGGTGCGTGGGTAAGCGATGTATGCTCGATGCAGCCTGTCGTGTGCCGTTGGTTGTGCGCTATCCGAAGAACTTTGCAGCCGGTGAGCAATGCAACACGCCGGTGAGTTTACTCGACATTTATCCCACGTTCTTGAGTCATGCCCATTGCGATGAATCGACGGTGTGCAATGAAGGCTTGCCCCTGCAGCAAATCGCTGACAACAAGTCCGGCCGTGATGCAACCTTCAGCCAATTCCAGACCGGATCCTATGGCTTGTACATGATCAGCACTGCAACACACAAGTACCTGTTCAGCGCAGCCGATCAGCGTGAATGGTTTTTTGACCTGCAACGCGATCCACTGGAAAAACAGGATCAATCCGAGAATCCTGACGATGCAGATATCCTTGCAACACTCAAAGCAAGACTCATCAAACGCATGTCCGAAGGCGACGATCAGCAACTCATTGTCACCGGTGATCAATGGACCGCGTATGAAGGTCATGCCCTGCCGACAGACGAACCGGACTATGGCCTACTGTATCAAGACCCTGCCCCGACACAGGCGCTTGTCGATGCCCTTGGGCCGGGCTATGCCCATTGCGTCACCAAGCCGGGCAGTGAATCATTCGCAGCACTTGATACATCCGGTCGGCAGGAGCCGTTGCGTTAACCAACTGATACATCGTGAAACGAATCGTGTGTGTGATTTTTCATCACTGAATAAATCCACTAACCTGATGTGTCCCTGATTCCTGAATGTGGAGATCGCGATGCGTTTAACTCTGTCCAATCGTTTGATGATTCTGTTGATGTTCTCTGTTGTGATAAGCATCTCAGGTTGCACTTCCAATAACACACGCATCCCTTTGTCATCAACCCCCGTCACCTATCCGACGGATCATTGGCAACACGCAACACCTCAGGACATGGGCCTGAACACCACCAAGGTGGATGCTGCGATGGCCAAGCTGGATGACATCTGCAATGACCTTGGCAACTCACGCGCGGTGCTGATTTACAAAGGGAAAGTCGTCTGGGAAGGTTCGGATGCGCAGTCGGTGACGCATATCTGGTCATGCACCAAGTCCTACATGAGCACGTGTCTTGGCTTGTTGTGGGACGATGGCAAATGCACGCCACAGACATTGCTTGCGGACGTTTTACCGGAGTTCAAGGAAAAATATCCCGATGTCACACTGGAACATTTAGCCACGTTTACCAGTGGTTTTGCCAACATCAAAGGCCAGCCATTCACCCCTGCAAGACCGATGTACCCTGTGGGGACCGCGATGCATTACTCGGGGCAATCCGATGTGTTGGCGCTTGCTTTATCACATATCGCGGGTCAATCTCTGGACAGTCTGTTTAAAGCACGCATCGGTGATCCGATTGGGATGGATCGCGACCAATATCGCTGGAAGGACTTCGGCCCGATTGATGGGATCACGATCAACGGTGGTTCGGGGTTCACGTCCACCGGCCTTGAGATGAACGCGTACCAGATGGCTCGCTTTGGCTGGTTGTATGCCAACGATGGGAAATGGCAAGGCAAGCAACTCATCAGCAAGCGTTACATTGACTACGCGACCACGCCGCGTGTCCCATCAGACATGCCACCACACAAAGATGGCGCGTGGTACACGGTGTTACCCGGCTGTTACGGTTTGAACTGGTGGATCAACGGCATTGAACACACCGGACAGCGAAAATGGCCCTCGGCACCGGCGCGGACTTTTGCAGCACAAGGCAATCTCAACAACATCTGCATCATCATCCCACAATGGGAAATGGTGCTTGTCCGCATGGGTGGCGACAAGGTCATCAGCATCAACGAATATGACAAAGTGCTCAAGCTGCTGGGTGAAGCTCGTCAATGAACAAACCGTGATACCTCAACCCACCGTGTACTTGAGAATGAATTCAACCATCGGCGCCGGATCTTCCAGGCAATGCGGGTGATGGCCAACACCTTCTTTGACGATCAGTTCAGCGACACCGCCCCGCTGGCGATACGCCTTGATAAACGGCTCACTGTTTTCATCAAACGGCACGGGTTCATCCCGATCACCACAAACATGAATCACGGGAATCCCCGCTTTAACCAGCGTGTCAATGTGATCCATGGGATTGCCGTCCCATTGCATCATCAGTTCTTCGGTCATCTCGTAAGCCTGCAGACACTTGCCCCAGCTATCGGGATTGCCCGGTCCCTTGCCTTTACCACCGGGCCAACTCTTCACATCCAACACCGGGGCGTCGGCATAGAGACAGCTGACCTTGTCAGTGTTCTTCGCTGCCCAGTTGTAGATGATCAAACCACCACGACTAAAGCCCATCAATGCAGGCTTGGCTGAGAAGCAGCGCTCGGTTGTCAGATACTTGTAAAGCAGATCAAACCGCGTGATCGCCTTGGGTGAACCAAACAGGTCCGCGACATCGATATACGCCACGTGAAAGCCTTTTTCCAATAGCGCCAGTTCAGTCACCGGCCAGGCCCCCCAGAAACGTGCCCGCCAAATCCACGGGTTCCCTGCTGCTGCAGTTTTAGGTTTAACGAGAATGCAATCAATGCCCTCGAGTTGGAAATCTTCACGGTCATAGCCGCCAAACGGATCGGTTTTTTCAGTCATGATCAAACAATCAAATAAGCAGACAACGTTCCTCGGATCATCCACGATTGGATAATCCTTGCCCGCAGATTTTACCAACTTCACCGCTTCTCGATAGCAGCGACCTGCCTTTGAATGTCAAAGATTCTTTTCATGTCGAATTTTGATTCACGATTGAAAGAGTAAATCCCGTTTTGCTCCTGGAACACATCGGTTAACTGCGTGTAGCAGTAGCCGAACATATCCGGGTTTTGCAACAGGACCGTACACAGACCTTCAAAGCGTTCATAGAACTCATCAATGTTCTTGGGACGCTGCCCATAGCCCCATGAATTCTCCGTTGCAGCGGCCCTGGGGTTCCACCAGATACCGCCGAACTCACTGACAAAAAACGGTTGGCCGGCATAGGGAATCGACCAGGGGGCCGGTTGATCCGAACCATTGGTAAACGGCTTATTCTCCGCCAATCCTGCCTGGTTCGCCTGGAACTTCACGGGGTCCTGCTCATAGTCATGACAGTCATAGACATCCGCACCGACAACGCGATGCGAATAGCCCGAGGTGTCCAGAACGGGTCGCGTGGGGTCTGCGAGTTTGGTCGCGTGATACATCGCATGCGTCACGTCATCGAGATTGTGAATCTGGTCATCCATCGGTGCTGCCGTCTCATTAAGCGGACACCAACCGATGATTGACGGATGCGAATAGTCACGCGCAACCGCTTCAAGCCACTGGGTCACCCACGTGGTGGTGAAAGCATCATGCGGCTGGCGATGTCCGTCATATCGACCATAGCCCCAATCACCAAACTCACCCCAAACCAGATAGCCCATGCGATCCGCGTGATAGAGGAACCGTTCTTCAAACACCTTCTGATGCAGACGTGCGCCGTTGAATCCGGCTTCAAGACTCAATTGGATATCATCGATTAACGCCTGATCCGAAGAGGCGGTCATGATGCCATCGGGGTAGTAACCTTGATCGAGGACCAGGCGTTGGAAGACACGCTTGCCGTTGATCAAAATCGCTTTGCCGTCAATGCTGACGCTGCGCATGCCGGCATAGCTTTCAACCGTATCAATCACGTTGCCATCAGCATCGAGTAGTTCGATTATCAGGTCATAGAGATGCGGATCATCTATTGACCACAGACGCAATCGATCATCAGGGATGGGTACCTCGACACGCGGGACCATCATGTTTTGCAGTGTTTTTTGCACCACTGCGACTTCACCCTGCTCATCTCCGACAGTGACACGTAACTGCATTGCAGCGAAGGCGCCATCAATAGGCTGCTCAATCTCAAATCGACTTTGCGCGCAATTGGGCGTGATGCGTGAGCGTTTAAGTGATGCGGTTTGGGGGACCGGCTCCATCCAAACCGTCTGCCAGATGCCGGTGGTCCGCGTATAGAGACAACCAAAATTTTCATAGCGAATCGACTGCTTGCCCTGCGGCTTGGGATCACGGTTATCCCGAGCACGCACCACAATCTCAGCCGTCAATGCATCACCAACGGCATCGGTGATGTCACAGGTAAACGGCGTCCAGCCCCCATGATGTCTGCCGACCTGCTTGCCGTTGACCCACACCGTCGCTTCGTCATCCACTGCCTGGAAGTGCAGCAATAATCGCTTCTCTTGCCATGACTCAGGAATGGTCACCTGCCTGCGATACCACACCGCATTCATGAAGTCGGTATAACCGATCCCCGACAAATCAGACTCCGGGCAGAACGGCACGGTGATCGTCTTCTCAAACGCCTGCTCCAGCATGCCACGCTTAAGCCCGGTATCAGCAAAATCAAATGCAAAATCCCATGAACCATTCAAACACAACCAATCCTTGCGGACCATTTGGGGACGGGGATACTCTGCTCGTGGTGTATTGGTGGACATAATCAAAACCTTTTCGTTTTCCTCATTCGATACATTTCAGACAAACAGCAAATTTGTCACTATTCAACAAAACGACATGTTTATAAACTGGATATCAAAAAATGAACATAAGCAAGAAACACAATTCCCTTCGCAAAACACACACCATTGGCAAAAACACCGCTGAGCGCATTGTCACCGCCAGTCAGGTGAACGTCATGCGTGAGTTTGGGATCACCATGCTGGGGATCTCACAGGCAAGAAACGGGTTTGCGTTCGTTCGTGATGATCACAACGTTTTTCAAATCCTTGCCTGTCTCAGCGGTCATGGGCAAGTTCGCATTGACGATGCCTGGCAGACCTGCTCATCCAATCAAGCCTATCTCACACCCGCGGATATCCTGCATGCATACCATGCCCCCAAACGCGGCACGTGGGATGTCTGCTGGGTGATGTATGAGCAAACGCAGTGGTTGGAACGCTTGCCGATTGATAAACCCGTGTTGGTCGATTTACAGGTTCAGCCGATCCATGCTGCGATCTCGTGTCTGCATCATGAAGTTGTTGGTGCGAACGATCCGGTTATTATCCGCCAATGGGTTGGCCTCATTGACCAACTGATTCAACGTGCCTGTGAGTCCAATCAAAAACCCAGTCGCCTTTGGCAACTCTGGCAGGCGGTGGATATGAACCTGGCTTCCAAATGGAACAATGACCGCTTGGCAGAGTTGGCGGACTTGAGCTCCGAGCATTTGCGACGCCTTTGCCAAACCGAACTCGGTCACGCGCCAATGAAGCAGGTCACCCAACTGCGCATGCAACGCGCGGGCATCCTGCTGACCACCACGGACATGCTCATTGAACAGATCGCTCACGCGGTTGGCTATGACAATGCCTTTGCGTTTACCACTGCATTTAAGCGTCAAAACGGGCGAAGTCCGACGGACTATCGCAGGGCTTCGGCGAAGACTCAACGTTGAGGATCAGGGCGATTGCAGATACATGCCGAACATGCTGCCATTGCTTCCTGCGTGGACTTTGATGAGAATCTCGTTCTCACCGGCCTTCAAATCCACAGGCAAAAGGAACGGCAAAGTCGGTGCAATCCCGCCAAGCTTTGAGCGATCAATGGTGTGAATCAGTTGACCATTGATCCAGATTTTTGCAAAGTAATCCAGCTTCAATGCCATGAGCGATTCGCCTGCTTTTTCACGTGTGATGGTGGTTCGTGCATAGCACACGCCACGGTCCTTGACGCCGGTGATGGGTGCAAAATTCACAATCACTCCTTCGCCAGCATAATCTTTCCATGTGACTTTCCGGGGTTGGGTTTCAGGCTCAAATGGTGTCTGTAAATCGGCGGTCGCCTTGGCGGTGGTCTTTTCGCTGCCCCCGTACATCCCCGCCCATTGCCATCGGTTTGCGGGAACCGGCTGGAAAGATCGACGCGCCATGGCAGACAAATCGAGGGGTTCAAACTCCGTGACCTGCTGCTTGCTTTGTGTGTGACCAGCAACGAGCAGATAACCCATCATCACCGTGCCAGCGTCTTTGTGGATCGGGTTGGCGACGGCAATTTTCAATTGATGCTCACTGGCAACCATGTCCTTGCCAAAGATGCGCGAGCTATATCCGCCACGATAGGATTGGTCGATAAGCACCGGGTCCTGCCCATCGAGACTGGCATAAAACGTCCCGCCGGTCTTACTGTCCAATGGGAAGAGCAAGCCAACCATGCTGCCACGCACCGCAAGCGTCAACTCCGCTCCAACCTGATCCGACACCACCCCGCCATTGAAAAACCGTGACCACCAATGCGGCAGCGAATGAATCTGCTTCCAGCCAGTCTGCACCGGGATCGGCATCATCATGCCATCAAGAATCAGCGGTTTGTCACTTATCGGTTTGGGGAGCGTGACCGGCGTTGACGCGACATATTTGCGTGACTTCTCGACAAACGGCTGGAGCTTCTCAGCGATCACCTGTGAATACAGCGCATGTCCCTGCTTGTTGGGATGCACACTGTCGGACATCACCGCCGACCATGCCTGACCTGTTTCGTTGAGATAGTGATCAACTGCAACCTGCAGATCAATATCGAATAAACCGTAATGTGCTGCGACTTGTTGATGACGATATCGCTTTGAACCGTTCTTTGCAGCAGCCTGGAGAAACACAATCGCCGGCGGGTGTGGCAGGGATTTCAAACGCACCACAATGCTCTCGGTGTAACGAATCGCATCTGCATCATTCGTCCCACTGTCATTGACTGCATACTCGATGAAAACCAGGTCCGGCTGCGCTGCAATCACATCACGTTGCAACCGGAAAATCCCCAGACTGCTGCCGGTCGCGCTCATGCCTGCGTTGTTCATCATCACAGTGGACTTGGGAAACTGCTTGATGAGCCAATTGGTGATCCAACCTTTACCCGCTTGTGTGATCGACCCACCCAGCACCGAGACGCGCAGCGGTTGACCCTCATGCGATCGTGTGAACACAGGCAACAAATCCGCCCCATGTTCCTGCGCTTGCACAGTTCCTGCAAACAAACTGAGCATCATGAATAACATCACCGCTGCAACTTTGACTGAATAAACACGTGACAATCTGGCCAATGTCTGATCGCGCGGTGTGCTTGAACTGAAATCCCCGTGATCAATGATGATGGACGTACAACCGGCTTTCAAAATGGCTGCATGAGAGTTCAATGGCTTGGGTGTGATAGTCATATCGGTGATGGTATTTCGTGTAAGTACGTTTTCAAGATCGTGGCTGAAAATCCATTGCATGCTGAACATCACGGGCAAGGACCAACGGTCATGCCCTCTGAGATCAGCATGGGGATACGGATGGTTTGTGGCTTTATCACCGTGTGTTTCATTCGTTTGGAGAGTAGATCCATGGCGGAACTGACAATCGCTTCGGTGTTAAAAATCATGGTGTCAATGCAGGGATAACTCTGGGCGATGCGCGTTGCGCTACCCCAACTGATCACACTTAAATCCCGGGGCAACGTGATATCCATACTCGCAGCAGCAAAGACGGCAGTCCGTGCGATTGCATCACTGCGACAGAGTATGGCAGTCGGTCGATGCTTACGACCCAGAACCGTGCGACACCATTGATAAACATGGTTGGCAAAATCCTGTGAACGATCTTCTTCATCAAACGATCGCACCCAATCCTTGGCCATCTGTTTAAGCTTGTATGGCTTGACACATTTTTCAAAGCCCGCGCGTGATTCGCGATGCTCCTGGTATATGTTCGGCCCACCGGCGTAAGCGATCCTGCGATGTCCTAAGTTGTAAATTTTCTCAACCGCTTGATCGACTGCATGCGTGGCATCATTGAGAACACAGTAATCCGAGGGTTCACCAATGCTCACCCACGGAAAATCCGCCTTCTGACTCAGGGCATGGGTGACCTGCTTGCCGACGTCACCGACAACCAGAATCCCATCGACCATGCCCGAAGCGACTTGTCGGGGCAGGTGCTGCTCGGCGGTGTCATGATGGTGAAATTCGACGAGATACGGCGTCTGATTTTCAGAGAACGTGCGCACCACCTGCGCCATCACCGGCCCCATGAAACCGCTGGATACCGCCATCTCCGGGTCTTTGGCAGCCATGATCAAACCGACATAACCGGTCTTGCGATTACGCAGCATCTGACCGGCAGCACGCGGGAAGTAGCCCATCTCACGGGCAAGTTCACGGATCTGTTCAATGCGCTTCTGACTCACCTGATCCGACCCGCGCATGGCCAGGGACACCGTCGCCTGGGAAACTCCGGCACGTTTGGCTACATCACGCGAGGTGACCGGTTTGGTTTTTGCTTTCGACTTGGCCATCACTGCTGATCCATTCACCAGGCATCATGCAGTGATGACACCTCAAAAAGCATCTGAATCAACGGATATTATACGTATAAGCCCACAAGTCAATCACGAACCATTTGATCTTTGGTGATTCTCGGATCGTGATACGAAGTCAACGCAAAGGGATACAACGCGAGGAGCGGAGGCTGATGCGCCCCTTGATTTCGTCATTCCCGCGAAGGGGGTTTATGCATGTCATTATCAAAGTTGAGCACCGGGTGTAAACCCGGTGCCCGTTGTGCATACGTTGATCCAAGGGGCACCGGGTTGACACCCGGTGCTCAATGCGACATCTGCGTCAAAGTCAAATATCTCTAGCGCCTTTAAGTCCCGGCCCACCTGCTGCGATGAAGCCACCGCTCTTGCCTTGCTCATCGTCGGTGATCCAGAAGGAATAGAGATCACCACGGCGGAATTTGAATTCAAGGCGGACTCTCTGATTGCCAAGTCCTGCCAGGTCGCGCGTCTTCCAATGGATTGGCGTACAGGTGCTGTTTCCCATGAAGCCAACACAGTCTTCATGAGACAAACCGTTGATGGGTTGATCCTGATCATCAAGTACCGCAACGGTCAACAGGGAACCGACGGTGTGTGCGTTGACGAACAGCTGCTTGCCAGCAAACTTGAGTCTGCGGGTGAGAATGGTCCCCCCGTCATACATCGCACGCATGGAAGCAAAACCATCTCGGCGGAGTTTAGCCAGCCCGACACTGCCGTTGGCATAGGTTCCGTTGACGCGCCAATCTGCGGTGATGCGATCGGGATTCCCCGCCAAGGCCGAGTAGTAGAACCACAGTTCATCACCGACGATGTGACACATCCCCGCGCTGGATTCGACGTAGCCATACTCCCACGAGCCATACTCGCGACGGGCACCGATAAAGGGCGTACGATCCGGGCGGTGATAGTGATAGCCATCACGGCTGGTGCTCAGGTACAACTCGGTGAGTTTGGGCAAGCCTGTCTTTTCACCAGTGATGTTGGGTGGCCCATGCAGGATTTGATGAAAGCCGATCATGACCGACTCATAGGCAAAGGCATCAAAGTTGTAGAGTTCAGCGCGCATGAACTTGCCGACATCCTGATTATCTGCACGGAGCCATTCGTTGAGTTCGGCTTTATCCCATACACCACTTTGCACAAAGTCCGGGTGTTCGTTGTAAGCACGAATGCGACCATTGGGCTGATTAAACAGGCGGATACTTTGCACCCACTGATGTCGGAATGGGTTGTAGAACATGGTGCTCCGGTCATCCATATCGCCGGTCTTGGCAACCTGCTTCCAATGGATACCGTCGGGGGAAGTGAACAAAAGCCCGGGGAAACAGGCCGCCCCGGGTGGGTTGGGTTCGCGCAGCAGCATCTTGTATCGCTGCGTCGGGTCGTCGGTGAAGTGGTCAATGATCACACTCCCCGAGTCAGGATGTATGTCCTTGGGCAAGATCAGATTCGTCCCAGGCACGACATCAAACGCAGGCCTTTGCCAATGCACACCATCGTCACTGACCGCCAGCGCAGCGTAACCGAGATACCCGGTCATGTACCACATCTTGAACTTGTTATCCAGATCATCAAACCACACGCCACCACCCTTGGCAATCGCACACGACGGGAAGTCCGGGCAGGTTTCTTCCGCGGTCTGTGGCGTGAGAACCGGGTTGTTGGTGTACTTATCCGGCTTGTGATACACGCGCGTCATCGCATTGCCGTCACGTTCAATCAGAAAGTCATCGACAAACAATTGTCGCCCGACACTGATATCAATCACCTCAGGGCGATTGTCCAGATAAGGAACAACCTGTGGCGAGGTCGCTCGATTATCAAAACCGGCAGGAGGCCAAACGTCTGGCAAAACGATCCCGTTATACAAAGTCTCTGACATGATCCATCTCAATCTCTATGAAGGTTCAACGACTATCTCGGCCCATCGCAATTCACCTGCAACATCATCAAACGACTCGGCAGGTAAAAACTCAATCACATTCGTGTCATCGTGCAACATCGCTAACGTCAAATCAAAACCGATCCATTGGTTGATCGTCTTGAGTGGATCATGACCAAAGTCGATTGTGTTGTTTTCAAAGGCAGACGTCGGGCGATCGACCATCGGCTTGATGTTCTGCCCATTGAGTCTTGCCTGGAGTTTTTCGGTATTGAGCATCGGTGTGTCCGGGCAAAATCCCAATAGCAACACAGCGCGCCCTGTCGAAGGTTTGCGGCCGATGTAAATTCGCAGCGTGATGTTGTGTTCCATGCGCCCCATGTCTCGACCGATTGACGGCGGTGAGATCGGGATGGGAAGTAAGGCCCGTTGCACATCGCCGGGCGCACGATGACAGGCAAAGGTCACCGGATATCGGCGGGCAACCTGATCCAAGGTTTCCAATGACCCCTGGTGCTCGAGCATGGTTTTGAGCTGGCTTGGATTGGAGCTTTCCGTGTAACACTCGTTAAACAGGTAAACGCCATCAGCACCACGATGCAAGGCAGATGACGCACAGCCATACTGATGATCAAGATGACCGACAGTCACGCCTGCATCGGGATATGGTGCTGCTACACCTGAAGCGTGCGCGATCAATCGCACATCATCACCAAGAATCAAACGCCAGAGTTCCACGGGGATATCGAGATTGGCCAGACCGAAAAAGGACGAGAGCACCACCTGGTCCACCCAACCGCTGCGGACCCATTGCGGAACATCATAACCATTGGCCAGTGCCTCCTGTGGTTCGGATGGCACGCGCACGCCAAGACGAATGGGATGCCCAATACGTTGCTCTGCCTGATCAAGTTTACTGCGGACCTGCTGCACGAAGTCGCTGAGTATTGCCCGTCCTGCTGCTTCGTCGCCGGGCGCAAACATCAGGCCCCAGCGCATCCAATCCAGTTCCAGACCATCAAAGTCGAACGTGGTGCAGAGTTCATCAATCAATGCCATGTGATGATCACGCACTTCGGGCAATGCATAGTTGTACGAACCCTCCCAACTGCGTTCGGATCGCCAGGGCGCCCGCCGGAGTTGTGGGTTTTCCTGCCAATGTCTGGAGGGGCAGAGCATCAACCAATCACCGCAGGATTCCATGCCCTTCGCGTCACGTTCGAACTCCTTGAGACCATGACTGTCATTCATGCGCATGGTCAGCCAGCCTTCAATGCCATGATGTCGGCAACGGTCGATCCAAACCTGATGATGCTTGATGCCATGTTTACGGTTAAGCACCCAGAGATTGTGCACCCAATTGCGCCCGTGATCACCGGGTACGATTTGGCGAATCTCCGGCTTGAGTTTGGCTAAGCAGGGTTGATCAGGGCCGGCGTCCGGATCGTAGTCTGCATAGAGTGGCTCCCAGACTTGACTGTCAAAAAGGGCCTTCTGGAGATTGGTGCAAAAGAGTAAACCTGCAACCTGTGTGTCGGTGACATAAAAATCCACCAGACGTTCAAGCCCCTCGACGGTCATGTCGGACGTGGGATGACAGGAATAAAAATGCGCATCATCCTGATTGAGAAAAATGGATCGCATGGACTGCTGCCTTTGCCTTAGTCATCCAACGGGCAGGTTGCCTGATTGACGACATTGATCGTAACAGGCGTGTTGCCCTGCCGGATATGATCTTCAGTGAGCGCGACGTACAGAATCTGTCGATCCTTGTAGCGTTGGTAATCGTAGATCACATGGATGGTCCCGTCATCAGCAATATCAACATCAGGATAGGAAACCTGTTCACGTTCGTCGATGAGCAATTCGCCGAGCCAGGTCTGACCTTCATCGTCGGAGACCCATGCGGTCAAGTGTGAACGGGCAGGCCATTTGTTATCACTCTGACGTACAGTGTCAGTGATGTGATGTGAAATCAGCAGTAGCGCACCGGACTTGAGTCGGCCGACATAAAAGCGGCTGTTGGGACAGGGAATGCTGCAAAGTTGGGCGTCGGACCATGACTTGCCACGATCCGAAGAGTAACTCACTGCACCCAATCGTTGATCGCTGAGTGTACGAATCCACATGCCCCAGCGTCCGTCTTTCATCGTCAGGACATGGTGTTCGTCAAAGACCAGATCAGGCACATGACCCGGGGTTGCCTGCATCTGTGCATCCAGTGTTTTGCCATCACAGATGGTCACCGTCGGGCCGCGTTGTGATTCATCAATTGCCGGGTCGTAGGGCTTGAGATTCCAGATCGACGCGGGCATCAGCCAGTTGCCAGCCTCATCGACGGTGGGCTTATTCATCATGATGCCATGACAGAAACGATGGGGTTCCTGCCAGACTTCAGGTTGCTGCGTTGGGTTTTCACAACAGATCCCCCAGACACCGCCACGACCATCCCAGATGCTATTGGTATCAGGTGCGCCGTCCCCGTCGTTTTGCGAGTCGCCCAACTTTCTTCCCACCTCGGTCTGCGCCCAGAACAGCCACAAGCGACCTTGCGGGTCGACCCACAAAGTCGGATCAAACGCGCGGACATTGGGAACATCATGGCGGACAATCAGCCAGGGTTCGGACCATTGACCGTCCTTGGGACAGTTGGCAAGCATGATGTAATTGTCCGGACCTTCGTTGTTCCCCCCACCGTACCAGGTCGCCCAAAGGGTCTGATCGGATGTGCAGGCAATGCCGGGAATGCCCTGAAATTGCCGCGGTTTTAAGGTGTCGGGAAATTGACGGATGTAGACTTTGGGGGCCAGCAAGGCTGGATCATTGACGTTGGGTGTGTTCATGATTCACATACCGTGACAAGTAGGGAGTGAAAGTTCCAAGTCGGTCTTGCAAAAACCGGTATACAGGTTTACAGTTTAGACGTGCCTTGCCCAAGGTCAATCCGGTATACCGGTTTTAATGAACTTTTTCTTATTTTCTACGCACGAGGTGTCAATGCCCCCAAGTCACGGTTCAGAATCCAGTCCGGTCTTAAGTCAGCGAGCTTACGAGCAGGTTCGCGCGATGGTGCTTGATGGTGTCCTGCCACGGGACAAACGCATCTCTGAAACCAAGCTTGGCAAGGAACTGGGGTACAGCCGGACACCGGTGCGTGAGGCGATTCAGCGTCTGGCGCGTGAGGGCTTGCTGGTACAGCGTCCCTCCAGCGGGACGTATGTTGTCCAGCCGAAACTCCGTGAGATCAAGGATATCTACGAAGTCCGACTGGCAGTTGAGACAATGGCAGCGAGCAAAGCAGCGAAAAAGCGAAGCGAGAAATGTACAAAGCAATTACAGGCATGTGTCGTCAGAATGAACCGTGCAATCCATCGTTTCCGCAAGTCTCAAAAGCCGGTGATGCAAGGTAAAGAGCTGGCCCAATACCATGCAGCAGACGAAAAGTTTCACCAATTGATTCTTGAAGCTGCAGACAATCCGTTTGCTCAATCCATCATCATGCAGGGGCATGTCAAGCAGTTCATCTTCGGCCATCAAAGCCATCACCGAAATCTGCATCATTTAGCATGGTTATGGCTCAAGCATGCTCAACTGGCTCGGGCGATTGACAGACAGGATGCAGCCGATGCCCGACGTTGCATGAATAGACTGATCAAGGCGTCGATGCGCGATGCCATCTCACAAGCCAAGTCAAAAAAGGCTTAATTTTCAGGCAAAACGCGCGTCCCCAAACCTGTTTCACCTTCAAGCAATCGTAACACCACGCCCTCAGTCAGTCCGTTGGCAATGATGCACCGCTGACAATGTGCAGCCATGGCCATGGCATGTTTCACCTTCCCTGTCATCCCACCACTGACATCCTGTTGATCGGACGCCTGCTGCTGCATCTGCTTGAGATTGGCTGGCGTTAACGTGTCGATGACCTGCTGCGACTGATCACCAGCGTCTGCATAAACACCATCGACATCCGTGAGTAACAACGTGGTGTCCGGCTTGAGATACCTTGCCAAAACAGACATGATCGCATCGCTGGAGACCACCGCAAAACGATGGTCGGGCAACTGCACCATATCACCATGAAACACCGGCACGCATCCTGCTTCGAGAGCCTGCATGAGACTATCCTTCAAATCCGGCTGCCTGAAATCCGAACCGTCATCATTGAAATAAGTCGCGGTGTCCATCGGCAAAGCTCGAATCCCAGCATCCAACAACACTCGCAACACATGCTGATGCAGATGGCGTAGCTCAAGCCGAACCTGTACGGAAAGCAGTGTGTTGTTGGCAGAGATGATGCCGGTGTCCGCGTAACCATGCTCGATGGCAGGTGGTTTACCGACATGCCCCGTGCCATGGACGAGGATGCAGGGCTTGGAGACTGCAGCTATTTCCCGGGCAATCCGCTGGACATTGGCTGCGTAAAACTTGTCCGCGTGATCCGGGTGCGTGATGACCGAGCCACCGAGTTTAATCAGATGCCAATCGATCACGGGTCATGCTCCGGTGTGCACAGTCGGCTGGTGTTGCAGCGTGTTGATGAGTTGGGTCAAACGTTGCGAGCAGATGCCTTGTGTGCGATCGGACTGATGACAAACCCCGCCACGCATGCCGAGGATGTCGGGGTTGATCTCGCAGAGTCGATCAAGGTGTTCCATGCTGATCGAACCGGCCAAGGCGACTTTCAAGCCAGCATCATGAGCCATGTCGGTAAAGCGATGCAGGTCCGACATCGACATGGCATCAAAGAGCGTTTGCCCATCTTTGATCAATGTATCAAGCATCACCACGTTGACGGAAGTCTTGCTGG
This sequence comes from Phycisphaeraceae bacterium, assembly GCA_002704825.1. GTDB lineage: Bacteria > Planctomycetota > Phycisphaerae > Phycisphaerales > Phycisphaeraceae > UBA7800. Next base: position 29,112 of record PAIY01000096.1, on the reverse strand, counting down.
CAGCTTCAAGCAGGTCCTGCCAATGCAGGCCATCGAATCGCTTAAAGTCGGCATAGCCCGAGGCGACGGTGATGATGCGTTGATCCACATCATGCACGCTCTGAACCATCGCTTGAATCATCGCACGCGCATCAACCGCACCGGTCGCCCCACGCAAGCCTGCCTTGATAAAGTCCGGGCCAAGTGTCGCAGCACCATGGGCAGCAAGACTCACGGTTCCCGGCAAGCAAGGTAAATCACCAATGGCAACACTGACCCTGGCATCGCTTGATCCGACTGCAGCGATCACCTGCCGAATCACCGAAACAGGCTGAGCGCCCAGCGAGCCTTCATCGACATTTTTGATATCGACAATCGGGCAACCGGCGTCGGCAACCAGCTTCGCTTCGCCGAGATTGGTCGGACTGATTAATAGCTGCATACAACGTGACTCCGCCATGTTCCATGGAACGACAAAAGCTTATTGTAAGCAAAAATCACCGGATCGCGTGAATGATCAACCGTCATTGAATCTTCAGAAAAGTCCGGGCGGCATTCATGTAACACTGCCAATCATACTCTCTAAGACCATGGCCACCATGACGTATGTGGTAAGACAGGTTCTGCCCCAACACCTGCTTTTCAATCGAAACCGGCAAAGATGGTGACAACCCTTCCAAACCGTAAAGCTTGTATACCGGCGTGGCATGTACCATGGACAGGTACTCACCTTCGGGGTCCGCCCAGTGGTCTTCGATGGCACTGCCGACACAGACCGGACGCGGCGCCATCAGGGCAATGAGCATATGCTGATCCACCGGCAAATCGTCTTCTCGATTGTCATACTGTTTGTAGACATCGTTAAACCAATAGGGGAATTGCTTGTTGATGTCGGCAATTGTTTCACCAAACATGCGCCGAGCAATGGCGGTGCCGGTACACCCTGAGTTGTTGGGGCAGGTCATGGCAATGCGCGGGTCATTGACCGCAGCCCATAACGCAGTCTTGCCCCCACGGGAATGCCCAACCACGCTGATCCGCTTGGCATCGATCGCATCGTCCTGTACGAGATAGTCCACGCAACGGATCACGCCCAACGCCCAGGCACTGATCGTTCGCGGGCCATCGGATTTTTTCAACAACTCCGGATAAAGCTGGAGCACACCTTCATGGAAGTGCTCATTGTTGTCCGCTGCCAGTTCCTTGTTGTTGAACTCCCCTGCTGCAAAGCCTGCTTCGATCAACTTGCGGGCGGGGAAGAATCCTGAATCCGGATCGGTTGGCTCTGGCGTGTGACGGCGGTTATTGATCAGCAAAAATGCAGGAGCCGGCTTGCCCATCCTGGGGGTATAGAGTTCCAGATGAAATGCATGCGTTTTGTTTTTGCGTTTCATCTTGATCTGGATGATGCGGAAGTCAGCTTTGCCATCCAGTGCCTGCGGATCATGGCTGACCACTTCAAATGACAGGTCATCAAGCTGCATGGGGATTTCGCCGTAGACATGATGTTTAAACGCATCGAGCAACTTCAGACGTCGACCATTTTCCCATTGCTCAACGGTGGCCACCGGCTTGCCATCGTCTGTGGTCATCAGGGATGGGAGGGTGTATTGTCGAATTTTTTCAGGCGAAACGATGTACTCAAACGGTTTGTCGAGATAGTCATCAAGTTTTTTGTCCACATCAGCCTCCAGATCTGCAATGGTCCGATCCGATCCAGCCAACAATTTCCAGCCGCCAGTCCCGGATTCGACTACAACGCTAACAAGGTTATCCCCTGCCTGCAACGGCAGCTCAAAGACATGCTCGCGAATCGACCGCGTCCCGTAGACATTGCCCCGCTCACCGGTGGTGAACACAGGCTTGCCGTTGACATACCAATGCATCCACCAATCTGCTGACGCACCGACTTTGATGGTTCTGGCTTCGTCGGAAGCAATCTGCGTCATCAAGACGGCAGCGCGTTTGCGTTCAACAGCAAGTCCAAGAGTCCGCGCGATATCCAGCTCATACCCCTTGGAGACAGTCACGCGATGACCGGCAACGGCATGCCCGTCGGTCCCTGGCAGGCTTGATGGCATGACATCATGATCACCCAACGTCACCTTCGCCATCTCCACCGGCGCATACACCGTCCAGCGCTTAAACGCATGAGGCATCACCGGTGTCGCAGCATGCACAACCATCGACTGACAAACCCAAAGCACACAACTCATGCAAATCATTTGACGCATAAAAAAGTCTTGATGTCGCGAGAAATCATAAGTTTAAAATATCCCAACGATCCAGTCAACCAACTCGTCCTGAATGTCGTGGGTTCACTTAAGTCAACACGATCAACTGCAGAAAAACGGTCGATCTTATTTGACCACACTTTCAAATGTTTTGCCGATGCGGATTTGATCGACGGTGAATGTGTCGCCGGCTTCGGTGAATGCTTTACGGATCAGCAGGCGTTTGATCTGGCTGATGCCCGAGTTTTTAGTCTGGTGCACGGACTTGTTGGCCGATTCATCCAGGCTTGTCGGATTGACAAAGAGCGTCACCTGATCATAGTTGGTGGTGTTCTCGACGTGCTCCGCTTTCATGACCAACAGGAATGTTTCGCCCTGCTTGACTGCCATCAAAGACGGTGCGCCGCCGGTGGCAGTGCTGCTTCGCGGGTAGAACTTGCTTTGGAGCAGCACACTGAGATTAGGGGCTGAAGACTTACCTGCATCAAAACCGATCTGGAAAAAATCATTGGTGTCCGTGCTGTTGCTCGCTTGAATCAGAAAGCTCAGAAAAACAGTTTCGGTCTGCGTTGGCAGATTGCGAACCGCCATCAATGCAATGCCCTTATCGCTTGCCACGTACTGCAAAGCCTTCTTGCCACCCTCGACTTTGATATCACCACTGTCATATTGCAGGGATTGCTCAACGATGGAAAAGTCCGTCTTTGCCGTACCACGCAAGATCCAGTCACCGTCAAAACCACTGCCGCCGGACATCTTGCTGTCGGTGATGGTTGCAGCTTCAAAATCATCCGTTGCAATGATCTGTGCCTGGAGTGAACCTGCAAAGAGAACCACCATCAACATGGACAATAAATTAAGCGTGCGAGTCATTTGTATCTCCTTGAATCGATTATCAGGTAAACACCAGTATAACTGCCGAATCAAACAATACAGACAAATCAGCGAAATCTTGAGATTCAAAGCAAAAAACCAGCAACTGACAACAAAGACAATACATCATGCTGCTCCGATTAAATACACACGACCAACTGACAAAATGAATCAAGTCATATCATTGAATGTTGGTTAACCAGTTGACAAACCCCCATGACTCAGTGAGATTGATAGTAAAATAAACACCCCCCACACCCCATGAACCGTCCGGGAAATCAACATACCAAAGGAAAATCATGATCACTCGCAAGATCGGTAAAATTCTTCGTGGCAATACCACATCCGCCCAGATCATTCTCGCAACCTGTTTGGGAGGCATGCTCGGCTTCATGCCCGGTTGGACACAAGCTGCTGGCATGATCGTGATGCTGCTTCTGCTGCTTGCCATCTTCAACGCCAACATCTGGATCACCGGTTTGACGGGCTTATTGGCCAAGGCGATTTCCATCCCGCTCATGCCGGTGACCTTTGCCATCGGCCGTGCGCTTCTGGATGGTCCGACGACCGGCTTGTTCAAGTCGCTGATCAATGCACCGATCACCGCGTTACTGGGTTTTGAATACTACGTGGTCACCGGCGGTTTACTCACAGGCCTGATCCTCGGGATCGTCTTGGGCATGCTGCTGATCAAGTCCGTTAAATCGTATCGCATGAAAATGGCCAACCTCGAAGAGAGTTCCGAGGCCTACCAAAAGTGGTCTTCCAAGGGCTCGGTCAAGTTCCTCACGTGGGTTCTCATGGGTAAAGGCTCAAAGAAAACCTATCAGGAAATGCTTCAAACCAAGGGCGCCAAAGCCATCCGCTGGGTCGGTGTGATTGGCGTTGTGTTGTTCATCGCGCTGGCCATCATCGTGCGCATGTTCTTCACCGACCAGATTGTCACCAACTATATGATCGCTGCCCTGGAGCGTGCCAACGGAGCGACGGTGGATGTCGCCAACGCTCAGGTTGACTTGACCGAAGGTCGGATGACCATCGAGAAACTTGCCATGGCCGACCCCAACGCCTTGGAGACCGACCTGCTGCGTGCCGAGACCGTCAACATCAACATCTCCGGCAAAGACCTGCTGCGCAAACGCATCACCATGGACAACGTCACCTTCGTCGATGCAACCAGTGGCGAAAAACGTGCAGTCAAAGGCGCATTGGTCGGCAGGAAAGTCGAACCCTCCCAGCCACCGGTCATCGACCAGGAAGATACCAAGACAATTGAAGATTACATCGCCACCGCCAAAAAATGGAAGGACCGCTTATCGCAAGTCCGCGAGTGGCTGGAAAAAGTTTCTCGTCCTCAAGGCGGTGAAGCATCCGAAAAACAGACGCTCGAAGATCGACTGGAGCAGCAAATTCAGCAACTGGGTTATGCCCGCGTCACCGCATCGCATCTGATCACCGACAGCCCGACACTGACCATCAGCAAGCTCACCGCGGGGAAAGTCAAGGTCGCTCAACTCCCTGACCAGACCATCGACATCAACGCAACCAATCTCTCAACGCATGGGCATCTGCTTGATAGCCCCACCACCATCGACATCACATCGAGCACGGGAAACCTGGTGTTCAACGTTGCGATGCCCAATCAGTCCACCGAGCCGGGCACACTCAAGTTTGTGGGTAAAGGCTTTGAAACCGACAAGATTGCCAGCGACCTGAAAATCGGTGGTAACGCCCCACTCTCCGGCGGGACGTTTGATGTGAATCTCAACGGCAAACTCACCAACGACGCAGGCACCGCATCACTGGACTGCCCATTGAATGTGACGCTGCATAACGCCACGCTCAACATCGCAGGCAAATCGCAGCAGGTGAATCAACTGAGTCTGCCAATCGGACTCAAAGGCCCGATCGATAACCCCGCCATCACCGTCGACAGCAAAGCCCTGCAGAAGGCCATGGTCGATGCCGGAGCCGGTGTTTTGATGGACAAAGCCACCGACAAACTCAAAGAATCCATCGGCAAGGAAAATGCCGACAAGGTCGATCAGGTTAAAGAGGGGGTTGGGAAGTTGTTTGGGAAGTAAAATGAAACATGATGATAAGTCAATTAAGCAACTGTGGGCTCAATTAGAACCAGTGGGATATGGAGACACTCTTGAATACGAACCTTGGCCTTCATACTGGGAACGTATCCGTAAGTTAATACCCAATTTCCCTCCGGAAGCATGCAAGCAATGGTTGTGGCAACATTACAGTTGTACAACAGAATATGATTGGTTAAATCTTCGGACTTTAGATTTTCGCAGGGAAGAATGGCCTACCCAGCTAATTTTTGAAAAAGTGAGAGAGTGGCCAGATACTGATGGTGGATTACTGACGATATGGTCTAACTACATACGTACTTCACCAGATGCTAAAAGCAATCAACTCGCAAACTACATGACATATAACGGTACATGGCCGTTACCTCCTCTTATTATCGAAAATCCGAAAGGTATCACTAGACCTGACGGTTATCCGCTAGGAGAGCCATTTCACCTAATGGAAGGGCACCATCGATTAGGTTTCTTGCATGGCTTAGCCAAATCGCAAACCGTACTGCAAGAGAAACACTCTTTATTCATTATCACAGTGCAGGAAGATGGTGTATTTGATCATCATCCATTAAACACAAATTATGACGATTGACCTAAACCCGAGTATCTGGTGAATAACAGCATAAATGTTTGAGAACGAAATCTACTTGGGAGCCGGCTCGCTGATACAGTGTGTAACCTATCAACAGCACCATTCACCAAGCTAAGGTATCTGACTCAGAAACTTGCTTTCACAAACTACTCCACTTCGGCTTGACTCAGACGGCCGTCGGCGTTGGTGTCGGCACGGTTGAAGCTGGCTTGGGGGCATCGAGTCGTTGGGCAAGTTTGGTTTTTTGGAGAACTCAACGGTGCCAGGAACCTTTTGAGGAATTGCAGATGAGACACCTTGATGGCGTCATCCCGGACCGGCTCGGCACGAGCCGGCTCGCTAAGACAATGCGTAACATATCACCTGTTCGATCTCAACCTGAAGACTCTGCTTGATAAACCAACATGAGTAACAGGTAGGTCGCAAAGGCCGTGCCGACCAGCGAGACGAATCTTGAAAGCAGAAACAGATTCACGAAATTGGCGGGCATCTCAAGCTTCGTCATTTTCACGGCATTGATGAGAATGAAAAGGATGGCAACCAGTGCCCATATCACAAAGTGAATGACCGTTTGTGATGCAAAGGAGAGACTGGAGTACATCAATGCGAGAAATGACAGCAGATACAAACCAAGCAATGGCAGAACCCATTTTCGCAGTTGTGCATACGCATCGACAACGAATATCGCCTGATCATAGGTCAACGTGGCAAAAGCTCTGCGACGAATGTATTTGGCAGCGAAGAAGCTGGCTAGACAGACAATAACAACCGGCATGGTTTCCCCCGTTGATTGGTGTGAAGCAATTTATGTCTCAGACGATTGAATATTCTCAATAAAAAACCCAGACGGGCAAGTCTGGGTTTTTATTCGTTTTGATTGATCGTTGTTGGCGACCCGTGCCACGGGAGTGGCACGGCTTTGGGGGTTACTCTTCGACTTTTTCGATGAGCCAGTATTCCAGTTCGACGGGAGTGGCGCGGCCGAAGATCATGACGATCACGCGGACCTTGCCTTGATCGGGGAGGATCTTGTCGACAGTGCCTTCCATGTTCTCGAAAGGACCTTCCTTGATCTTGATCTGATCGCCCTTCTGGAATTCCATCTTGACTTCGGGCTGCTGTTCTGCAGGTTTGGAAGCCTGGAGCATCTTTTCGATTTCGGGGACGGACATCGGGGCAGGACGACCGGCTGTGCCGATGAAGTCACCCACGCCGGTGGTTTCCTTGATCAGGAAGAAGACATCCTGGGGGATGCGGCCGTCATCTTCGAGTCGCATTTCGACAAAGACGTAGCCGGGGTAGAGTTTCTTTTCGAGAATCTTCTGCTTGCCAGCCTTGATGGTCTTCTGCTTTTCGGTTGGGACGAGGATGCGGTTGACCAGATGGACAAGGCCTTCGATTTTGATTTTGCGGAGAAGGGTTTCCTTGACGGAGTCTTCTTTGTTGGAGGCAACGCGAAGCACGAACCAGTTCATGCCGGGCGTGATCATGGGTTCTTCTTCGGGAGAAGCCGGCACCTGTGATTCCGGAGCTTCGGTTGCTTCCGGAGCCTGGTCCTGGGTTTCGGTTTCTTCTTGCTGGAGATTATCCTGATCTTCGGTCATGTTTGATCCTCAATCCAATGTGCGTTTGATGCGTGGGTGTTGTTTGTGTGTCGGTTGGTGTATTGCGATAGCCGGATCAAGCACCGGTATGCAGGATGCCCAGGACACTGTCGCTGAAGAACCATGCGAAGAACAGGTTGATGGCGACGAGCAGGACGGCCAGGAACAACGTGCCGAGGATAACCACCCAGGTGGACCCGATCAGTTCTTTCTTGGTCGGCCAGTTGACCTTACGCATTTCGGACTCGGTGGCGATGAAGAAGTCGACGACTTTGTCTTTGTTCATCACCCAGTAGCAGATGCCCCCACCACCCAGGACGATCAGACAGGCGACGATTGCCTGCACGGTGGTTCGGGTTGAATCTTCGGTGAAAGCGGATGAGAGTTCACCCCACAGCCATGCCAGGCAGGCCAAGAGCATGATGCCTGCGCCGATGGCGCTGAGCATACGTGTCCAATATCCCTGCCCGGGTTTTTTGATGGTCAATGCCATGATGATTGCTTCCCGTCTTCTCGTGAGGCGATCCATCGGCTTAAGCAATCAGCGACACGCAGTGTCGCAGCTATTTCTCACAGCATTGACTGTCCACCGCGTCAACGCATGATGCCCTGACCTCAAAGATCGCCCTGTTAAACTGACAATCGCAAACGGTCATGCCTCGGCAGGAATGCAAAGATGCACGAAAGGAAATTCGTCAATCCCGCGTAAAGCACCGTTTCAAAACACGCCAGAGAGGACTTGAACCCCTAACCTGTTGATTTGGAATCAACTGCTCTGCCAATTGAGCTACTGGCGTAACGTATCAAGCTTGCAAGTCACCTGCGGTGCAGGCGTCTGGTCGGATGTCGTGAAATAGACAGGACAACTGACCAGACGCCCACCATCAAGGTGAGCGTCCATGGTTTACTTGCGCTTGATTTTGTGCAGCGTGTGCTTACGCAGGCGCGGTGAGTACTTTTTCAGACCGGCTTTGAGCTTGTCTGCGATACCACCCTTGACATTGACCGGGGTGCGGTAATTCAAATCACCACATTCGGTGCATTGCAGCCAGACGTATTCGACGGCGTCGCCTTTTTTCTTGGCCATCGCTTCATCTCCAATTCACGCTTGATCAAGCGTTCAAAAAAGCAGTCGCCAGTCGGCGGTCAGTTGTGCAAGTTGCTTGAGGCAGCCTGCCCACCAACCTGACCGCTGACTGGGACTTGAAATACAAAATTAGGCAAGGATCTTGGTGACAACACCAGAACCCACGGTACGACCACCTTCACGGACAGCGAAGCGGCTTTGTTCTTCCATAGCGATCGGCTTGCCGAGTTCGACTTCGACAGCGATATTGTCGCCGGGCATACACATTTCGGCGCCGCCCAGAAGCTTGATCTGGCCGGTCACGTCGGTCGTGCGGAAGTAGAACTGCGGCTTGTAACCGGAGAAGAACGGGCTGTGACGACCGCCTTCTTCCTTGGTCAGCACGTAGACTTCGGCTTCGAACTGGTGATGCGGGGTGATGGTGCCGGGCTTGGCCAGAACCTGACCGCGTTCCAGTTCGTCCTTTTCAACACCACGAAGCAGACAACCGCAGTTGTCGCCGGCCTGGCCGGAGTCCATGGTCTTGTTGAACATTTCGACACCGGTGATGGTGGTCTTGCGGGTGTCGCGGAGACCGACGATTTCGACTTCGTCGCCAACCTTGACCACACCACGTTCGATACGACCGGTACCGACGGTACCACGACCCTTAATGGAGAAGACGTCTTCGATGGACATCAGGAAGGGCTTGTCGGTTTCACGCTGGGGTTCGGGGATCCAGCTGTCAATGGCGTCCATGAGGTCGCCGATGCACTTGTTGGCGGTTTCATCGCTGGGGTTCTGCAATGCGGGGAAAGCAGCACCGCGGACGATGGGGGTATCTTCTTCGAAGTCATACTTGGTCAGAAGTTCCTGAACTTCCATTTCGATGAGTTCAAGAAGTTCTTCGTCTTCGACCAGGTCGACCTTGTTGAGGAAGACAACGAGCTTGGGCACGTTCACCTGACGGGCGAGCAGCACGTGCTCACGGGTCTGGGGCATCGGGCCGTCGTCAGCAGCGACCACGAGAATGGCGCCGTCCATCTGAGCGGCACCGGTGATCATGTTCTTGACGAAGTCGGCGTGGCCGGGGCAGTCGACGTGAGCATAGTGACGGTTTTCGGTTTCATATTCCACGTGGGACGTGGCGATCGTGACGATCTTGGTCGAGTCACGACGACCTTCTGATTCCGAAGCCTTGGCCACGTCGTCATAGCTGGTGAATTTAGCCAGACCCTTGGCGCCCTGAACAGCGGTGATTGCAGCCGTGGTGGTGGTCTTGCCGTGGTCAATGTGACCAATGGTGCCAACGTTCACGTGCGGTTTTGTACGATTGAAGACATCTTTTGCCATCGCTAACCATTCCTCCGAACAAAGTTCTTGAATGCGGGTACCGGCACCTTAATTTCAGCCTGAACCCAATGTTCTCTAGTAGTGGCCTGACTTTCGTCAAAGCCGTCTGTTTTCCTGGCTCCGAGCACACGCCCAAGATGCCAATGTTCCTAATTAAAAAGAGCCTTGGGATTATCCCAAAGCTACTGTTAATGTCAAGTCGTCAAGTATAGCACAACCTGGCGGACTTGACCAGCCTGCCAGTATCAATAGGCTTCGACTGTAAGACGGAATCATACTTTAAACCGGCATCACGTGTCAACGGGCGGCATTTTTCACACGAATATCCGGCCATAACTCTCCAACAGATTGACCTGCGCCGGTCATGCTGGCAAAATGTCTAGATCCGGGGGAGTCACGTGTGTTTCTCCCATAAAACCCATTGGTTGATGGAGAAACGACATGTCTCAAGGCCAGGTTTCTGAAGCAACTGGGCTACTCCAAACGACATGCAAAGCATTGATGGGCGGATTAGTCCTTTTATGCCTGATTTTCGCCACGGGCTGTAGTCGGGAAGATTCCTCACCGACTGAGAATGCCTCCAGGCAAGATACACCCCTGATTCAGTTACCCAAGCTCATCGAGATTACCCCGCCTGCACCGGATGATCAGGATTGGCAACAGGCGATTCAAAAACTCGCCAGGCAGAAACATCTGCCAAAATCGCGGCTATCACTCGTCCGTGTCATTTTTGAGGACCAGACGGATGCCCTGCCAGCGATGTTGAAAGCCAGCAAGCTCGAAGGATTGACGGCTGATCAAGCCCTTGACGGGAGGTATGCCAACATATTCAAAAGCCGTTTCGTGGTCATTCGCCATCTTCACGCCAAGTCCGACCGCCCTGACGGCAAAGACATTCTAAGTGTCGGGCATCTGTTGGCAGGCAACCGTGACTTTCCCATCGACATCCCCGAAAAAGGCAAGATCAACGCTGTGGGTGATCTCACCATCAAGCCCTGCCCCAAGGCGATCATGGGACATTTGAAAATTGAAATTGATAAAACCGCTGATATCCAGACCACCGCTGTCACCCTGGGCAGTGTAGCGGTGGGCGGTCGCTATGGCGAAAAACTACATCCTGACCGAAGATGGGCAATCCGCGTTAATACCGCTGCCACCCGGCGAGTACAAAACCGTCTTCCCGGATTTTGATTTGGCAAAAAGTCGCTGGCCCGTGACCATCCTGCCACAGCAAACCACGACCATGCGATTCAAGGCCATCTCTCAAACCCAACTGGAAAAAGTAAACTGAACCGCTCCCGCCGGAAGGAACTTTTCTGATGCGACATTCATTGAACCTGCTGATGCTGCTGATACTTGGCAGCGGACTGCTGCGAGCCCAAAGTGTCCACGCAGAACAACCAACCGACAGTGACGAACAGGTTCAAATCGTCCAGCTTGATCACCTGAGCTTTGAGAAACACCCATGCATTGAAGTCACCCGGGCAAACACCAATCCAACATTGTGGCGAAACTTCCTCAGACAACTCAAAACCAGCCCGGCAACCCAGCGCGGCCGATATACCGTCTTCCATGTCAAACAGGAGTATCCCACCAAACGTGCTCCCATCACTGCATCGGGAACCACCACCAGAAGCTACTCGCCCGGCAAACCGATCTCGGGCAATGGTGCGATGGTCAAAGTCGACAGCGGGGATCTGATCATCTGGGATCATCTCAACAGCAGTGCGCCTGCCAAACACCCTTTCCGCATCGGCCACGCAGCCAGCGGTGTCATGGATTTTTTCACCAGCGAACCACCCCAACCCGGCAAGCCCCGTTGCTATGACCTGTACATGAAAGTCTGTCCCAAAGAGATGCGGGGCAAACTCGTCGTCACATTGCTAAAACGCTCAAACGTCAAATGCTCAAGCTTCACCATCAACATGGTGGCCAACGGCGGAATCTACGGCATCGACTACCGCTGGCCCTACAACAACAACCGACCCATCGAACTGGCGCCAGGGCCTTACAGTTTTCTCTTCCGCCAAATTGATCCGGTCAAAGGTCGATTCGACTTCAAAATCAACCCCGGTGTCATCACGCAACTTAACTTCAAAGCTTCGTCACAAAACGCGGTGGAGTTGGTGAGTCAGACGTTTGAACCCATTGATGAAAAAGCGAAATGATCCGACCCCAGCAAGCAGAAAGATCAAACCCATGGTGCATCACGAAAACTTGCCCTTCTGATGCAGCCATGAAACACTGCTTTAACCCCCCCAGCACATCCTTTGACAATCACAAGCTAAAATCAACAATACAACGTACACATCGTTTACGGGGAACTTCTCAACAAACACATCTGAACCTGCATTCCGGGCTAATCCTCGTCGTATGCTCCGGGGTCACTTGATTAGGAGATAATCATGAAACAATTATTCACTCATACCGCATTGTTCTGTGCTATCGGACTTGGCATGTCTTTGTTTGTTGGTTGCAGCAAAGAACCCGAAGCGGAAAAAGTCCAACCGGTAATCACGCAACATCACGAGCCCCCAACCCCCACAGTCATCCCGGACTACGATGGCCCGTTGATCGAAGTGGTCAAAGCAGATGTCGAAAGTCAGGAATGGAAAGACGCCCTGTCCATGCTGGCCAACCAGAAATTTGCTTCAAAAAGACATTACAGTCTTGCCCGTATCATCAAGTCCGATGGCATGGATGACTCACCCGTCCTGCTCGGCAGTCGGTCCCTGAGAAAACTCACTAAAGAAGTCGATAACGGCTCAAGCTTTTACAAAGCACAGGATGGGGATTTTGTGATCTGGGAGCACATCCGGGCTTACTTTCAGAACGCAAACAGCCCCGATCCGCGATTGGTCATCGCCAACGCACAAGCGGGTTCACTGTTCTTTGAAACCAAGTTCCCCAAAGCGGGTGTGATCAATGTTATCGGCGATATCATCGTCCATCCCTGCCCGGAAAAACGCATGGGGCAAGTCCAGATCAATCTGGAGAAAACCGACGATATCAAAGCAGGTGGTTTCTACATCGGTACCGTCACCGCGGGTGGCAATCTCAGCACCTATCACAAATTCGATGCCAACGGCCAATCCCAACGCATCGACCTGGCCCCCGGTCAGTACAAGCTCCTGTTAACCAAATTCAGCCGAAAAACAGGCTTATCAGAATTCATTGTCGAGGAAGGCAAAACCACCGAACTGAAGTTCAAAGCCATCTCGCAAGCCGAAGTGGAGAAGATGTAACCGAGAGTCTGACAGTCGTGAAACAACCCTTGATAACATTGAGAGCGAAATCCAACGATGGTTAGTTTATTTATATGTGCAGCATTATTGGTAGTGGTGCTTGTTCTGAACGGTTGGTTTTACGGTAAAACCGCCAATTGGCTTGGATCAAGCGAAGGTAATTTCCGCAATGGCATCATCGTCTGCATCAAGTGACAGCGATCTACTATGCCGCTCTTATCATGGAACATGTCCTGTCGAGTTTAATAACCCCCAATGAATCTACAGAGGCAATATGGCTATGTATTATTCCGTGTTTCTTCTATATCTATTTTTACGTCATTAAACGGCAATTTAAGCTGACAATCAAAATGGCCTTTGCGTTTTTAGGCGTGGTCATGATTTGGGGATTGGCAACTGCAATTGTAGTTGCCATAACATTAAAGCCATTCGTTCTTGAAGGATACAGTATTCCCACACAGAGCATGTCACCAACTATCGAAGCTGGTGATCATATTTTTGTCAATAAAATATTGGCCCCAACTCGGTTGGATTTTATCGCTTTTTACCCAACAGATGAACATGAAGAGGCATTCTGTAAACGTGTCATCGGCATGCCCGGTGAACGGCTGCGGTTTGAAAATGGGAATGTTTATATCAATGACAAAATGATTCAACTCCCAAGTCATCTACAGGGACGTTTGACATTTGATTATCCCGGTGCATTTCGCATGTTGTACGAAAATGGTCAGACGATCCAACTCCAAGACGAATACTTCGCCATTGGCGATAATGTCGAAAAGTCGAATGACTCAAGATTCACAGGACCTATCAAAAAAGCCAATCTGATTGGTGTTGTTGACTTACGCTATTGGCCCGTAAAAAGATTAAAAATCTTTCGTTGATAGGTATCAACGTGGCTAAAAACCGTGTTGTCCACTGGGTGCGATGATAACTACAACATGCGTACTTAAGCTGCCTTGTTCAACGGTAACTCGAACGCCAGATTCAACTGGTTGGCGATCATCTCGCGGAACGGCAAAACGCGAATAGGCTTGCTGATCAGGCAGGTGGCGCCGGCATGGGTGACCAGTGACTTGTCCAGATCGTCGGAGTAGCCGCTGATGATCCAGATGTCCATATCGTGCTCGATTTCAAGTCGACGCATCTGCTCACAGGCTTTGAGTCCATCCATCGAAGGCATGGCATAATCCATGAGAACCAGATGGGGACGCTGGACCGCTGCCATCCGTACCGCATCAATGCCGTTGGTCGCGGTGTAATACTCCACCTGACCGAGAAACGGTTTGAGCACCAGTTCATATTGTCGAAGTGAGACTGGATCGTCATCAGCAACGAGAATTACGGGAGAACTTGCCATAGAAAATGACTCCTGACTCCCCCCTTTTCGGTTAATGGTACGAAACACTTTGGCAGCGTCCATAAAATGGAAAAACTTTTTCGATGATCCAACATCGTTATCAGACGCCATGGCGTTACAGACGGAATGATTGCTCAAAAATCAGTGTGATGCCGCATGCCTTTGATACCCAACAGAATTTTTGCAACCAACCGGATGTGATCTAAACTATCCCCATGCAACCCAATCCTTTTGAATTGTTGAATGTCCCCATGAAGTTTGATGTCGATGCCAAGGCATTGCATCGGGCTTTTGTCGCCCAGTCGGCTGCCAATCACCCCGATCGCTTTGTGGACCCGTTGGATCAGGCGGATGCAGCGGATCGTTCTGCGGCAATCAACAAGGCGTATCTGACGCTCAAGAATCCGTTTGACCGGGCGTCGGCCATGATCGCATTGCTGGCAGACACACCGATTACAGACAGCAAGCAACTGCCACCGAACCTGCTCATGGAGATGATGGAAATCCGCGAGGAGCTTGAGGATGCCCAGGCGAGTCACAACCAGGCGGAACTCGACCGACTCAAGCAATGGGCAGACGAACAGGAGAAGGCGTACATGCAGGCGATTGCTGATGCGTTAAACACCGCGGTGGCCCTGCCTGCTGCCGATCGTAGTGAGTCATTGAACAAAGCCACCGAGCAGCTTAATGCTTTGCGGTATATCCAACGGATGCTCGAGGAATTTTCGGAATAATCCGGTGGTCTTGACGTGTTGGGAATTGATGAATACAGACATTTGACCTTTGGGGGGATATCTGGTTAAATGTGCTGCTGACGAAAAATTCGGCCGTGTGCCAGAGTGGACTAATGGGGCTGATTGCAAATCAGCTAGCGTAAGCTATCGTGGGTTCGAATCCCACCGCGGCCTTTCCCCTCACCCCCCGACCCCGGAAGTTCTCACGGAAACTTGGAAAACGGGTTCGGGAATTGGGCATGGGTATGACAAGTCGATCTTGATGAAAGACGAATTGGAATCTGCCCGTTTGCCTTGTACAATCAACGCACAAAATCGGGGCGTAGCTCAGCTTGGCTAGAGCGCCGTCTTTGGGTGGCGGAGGTCGCACGTTCAAATCGTGTCGCCCCGACTTAATAAAACCCGCTAAGATAACCACTTAGCGGGTTTTATCTTTATCTGAATATCGTCAAAATGTCATTGTTGTGCCGAGGTTGCGCTAATGCAGGACAATCTTTGGATTAACTTAGCGATGTCGTCAGGTTTCCATATTGCCTACAGTTGGTCATAATTCAATAAGCCATCCCGTTGCACAAGGTTGACATCCATTTTCAAACTTGTGCCATTTTCTTGTACCTGACAATCATAGATTCGAAATAGACTGCCAATTGCCTGATGGCTTCCAAAGATAGATTTGCTCCTGTTCGATTGCCAGCAAATAGATCCAACCATTACTCACCAGATTTCGTACAGCTTCATGCTGATCGAGAATTTTGCGGATGCTTGTTCTGGGTGCCTCAATGAACACTTGCAATCGCAGGGGTTGATGTTGCCAATTTTGACCATCATGCACGGACTGCCAGGGCAATCCTGTTTTTAAATCTCCGCCGTTTCCACTGAGTACGCCAAGTTGGCCAACAACGTTATGGGTTGTTTTGTCTCCGCTGCCGAAGTTGTTTGGATCAACCACCGAAGCAAAGTATTGCATATTGATCCAGTTCGTCACGATCATGGGCGCAGTCATGATGGCTTCCAGGATTTTGTTTTGTGGATCATTTTCCGACTCATAGTGGTGCATGAAAACGCGCCCGTTCATGTTCATGCCTGCGGTTCGCTGATGAGGCGCAACAACAAAAGCAGCATTGCCAGCCAAGCCCCATTCGGGTCTGAGTTCTGACCAGTCTTTGCTTCTTCGAAGAAGGTCCATGGGATCTTTGGTGCCCATTCGGGTCATTCGCTCGTTTTGTGCGGCTAACTGCACTTGTTGCAAGGAGATTTTCAAATCATCTATCAGGTGTTGATGGGCGTGTGGCACATCCTGCAAATCAAGTAATTCAATGCGATCCGTGGTGGTGTGATGTAGTGCAGGCAGGACATGTGTGTGATCAGGAATATGGATACCACGATGGGCCAGGTGTTTGCGGACTGCTGGGTTATTGAGCATGGCAGCAGCCACCCGGGCGTTTGCTTTGCCGGTGTGCCCCCCACATGCGCCGCAATCCAAGCTGGCACGATAGGGATTGTTGGTTACATCACTGCCATGCCCGCAAAGCACAAGCAGGTCACCGAGTTTGTTGAGTAGACCCATGTTTTGAAGCATGCCCTGGGCCAACTCAGCTTGTTTTTCCATAGGCATGTCCAGCACGGGATGCGTGAGACAGTTGTGTCCATTCTTGTGATGGTGGTGCTTGTGTTGTTTGATTGCCTTCCAAGGCTGAATGAAAGATTTGGCTAAAAGTTTGCTGACGTAGGTCAGTCCCAACGCTTCGATATAGGGGAAGCAGTAGCTGCCCGAGGTCTGCATTCGCTTGAGGACTTGTTTGCCATGCGCGTTTGCCTTGATCTTTTCAATCGCCTGTTGATCTGCGTGTTCTGAATACGCATGGTGATGTTCATGAGCGGAGGCCGCAGGACTCAGAAGCACCGGGCAATTGGCTGGCCCATCATCAGCTCCGAGTTCAATATGTCGCATGGGAATTCCGAAATATCCTGCAAAGCCATAGGTCTTAATCTCAGAATCGATGGCTTCAAGGTTTCTTCGCGTGATCTCCGAACGGACATCAATACAGAAAACCATCTGTATGGAAGACACGCCATTCTGATCTGTTTTTTGAGGCGTTTTACCGGGTATTTGCTCAAGCAGCTTTTCTCGGTAAGCAATCTCGGTTGCAATCTGCATCAGATAGCACATGGCCACGGAATGTGGAACGGGATCAGCTTTATCAATATGACTCTCTGCCCAGACGGGTTGCATCTCCAGATCAGGCAGTGATCGTTTGATTGCCAGATCATAGAACAATCGGATGGCAAGCAGTTCCAACAATTCATGGCTTTGCTGCTCAATGATTTGCTTCTGATAGTCGCAGTATTTCACGTAACTGGCCCAACCGGAAATGGTATAGAGTTCGGTGAGAAGCCAATCGCGCCAATACTCTGCGGGGCAATTCATTTCAGCAAGGATCATGGTGATGACGTTCTTGGGATCATCATCACATTCAGCAAGCAGGTTTCGAAAAACATCGATATCCACGACGGCAGGTTTGCGATGCATGGCAACCCATTTTTTCCATGCTGCAAACAAAGGCAGGTCTTGCCAGGGGTTCGACCAGGCTGCCTGACCTTGATCGTAGTAACTGCCACAGAATCTGGAGATTTCATCGATGATGCTTTGTTCGTGCTTTGAACCCATTGCTTGATCGACCCGTTGCGCATAGCTGTAGCAGGTTCGCAACGGTTCTGAATCAGCAGTCTGTACTGGCTCCTGTTCAAGCCATTGCATGATCTGCACAACGGTCATTTTGTCATAGTACGCAGGATATTCAGATGCACATTGTTCCAATGCACTGTCTAGCTGCTGTTGTGAAATTAAATGGTCTTGCCATTGTTTTTTGTAATAGGTCGCGGGCATGAGCATGTCACAATCACGCAGTGCATTGATCGATTGCATGGCAGATAGAAACGTTTGATCAGACCAACCGGCAAATGGATTGACGGCTGAAAAATCCTGCAGAGGCCAAAGCGGTGCAATCAGGGATTGAATCTGATCAAAGACTTCTTCGAGTGTCTGTTGATGTATCTCTTGCGAGTCTGAAGGATGTTCCACATTCAGATTCGATGCTATGTCAGTGAGGGTTGAAGTGGTTTGCATGAGAAATATTCCTTTGCCGCTTGGGCGATTGGATCACTTTTTTTGTCATCGAATATTTGATGCACTTGAACTGATTGGCGATTACTTGCGGGACATGTCCAGGTAAAAACCGTTTGATGCGTGGACATAAAGTTTTTGAGCCAGCGGTTTGTCCGGGTGGGTTTTTCGCCACAGATCAAACCCGGTCAGTGCAACAAAAGCCATGGCAACCAAGGCGGCCACCAGCAGATTGGACCACGCCCAACTGCCAGCATGAATGAGTTGGACATCGGGAATCAATGTCAGGCTGCCCAGTGTCACCAAGGCGTAGGCGGTTGCGAGAAAGACTGACGCGAGCGCAGCTTTACCCAGTATTTTAAACGAGCCTGTTGCCATGGCTTCGTGAAGTATCTGGATGATCGCCAACGTCAGAATCAGACACAGGACACACTCAGCGATGTTGAGATGCCCACTTGCTGCCAGGGATATCCAACTGACCAGACTCACCATTATGGCAAGCAAAACCGCAGCAAGCTGGGTGCAAAGCGTTGTCTGCCAGTGTTTGACTGGCGGCTGGATATAGCAGGATTGAGTCGCTTCATCGACCACACTGCCACAGTTCAAGAATGCGTAGGCTTTGTAAACCGAGTGAGCAACCAGATGCACCATGGCCAGATTAAATGCGCCCAAGCCGCATTCGAGCATCATGAATCCCATTTGAGCGATGGTCGAATAGGCCAGAACATGCTTGATGCTGCTTTGGGTCATCATAATCAGACAAGCCATAATGGCCGTCGCTACCCCGACGATCGCCAGCAGGTTCAGCGCGATCGGCGTGGTTTGCAACATCGGGCTAAGGCGTATCACCAGAAATCCGCCAGCATTGATAATCCCTGCATGCATCAACGCAGAGACAGGCGTGGGCGTCTGTAGCGTCTTGGGCAACCAACCGTGAAAAGGCAACTGGGCGGACTTGGTCATGGCACCGATCACGTAACACAATCCAATTGCAAGTGTGAGGATTGGCGCAGGTGCGTTGGCGGAGGTTGCCGACTGGGCTTGTTGAAAAATCGAACCATAGTCCCATGTGCCAAAGGCGGTCCAGGTTAAAACCAATCCGGTGACAAGGAAGACATCACCGATGCGGCTGACGATAAATTTATGCCAGGCCCCCTGGGAAGCGCCGGGACGATCCGGGTAATGCATCAGCAGATGATGCAGACCATAACTGCATGCCATCCATGCCAGGGTGGTCAGCAGCAAGTTGCCGGAGATCACAAACAATTGCACGCTGGCCAGTGTCAGACACAGCCACCGGATAAAGCGGCCCTGCTGCAAATCCCCATCGAGATAACGCATGGCATACCGCATCACCACAAGGCCCAAAAACGCAATGAGCAAGAGAATGACACTCGAAAAACGGTCGTGATAAAGGGCGGGTTGCCAAAGGCCAAGCCAATCCAATCGTGTGATTTGCAATCCCTGGCCTAATTGCAACACGGCTGCGACGGTCACCCCCATCACATTGAACATCGCAGCAAACAGGGCAAAACGGCCAAACGGTTTAACTTGTTGATTGGCTGTGTTGGAGCCAATGAGTCCCGGGATAAAGAGTAGACCAACGGAAGCGATTAAGATTGTGGCGAGTAAAGTCATCAATTACTTTCCATTCAAGAAGTTTGAAGTTGCTCTTGTCTGCTGTCGTCGTGCGTGGACTTGGGGCGTGTTTTGCGCAGTTTCCTGCGGGCTTCAAGGGCCAGTTGCCTGGCAGCTTGTACAGACTCGGCCAGGCAGGTGATGTGTCCCATTTTGCGTCCGGGCCGGGCCTGTATTTTTCCATACAAATGCAGATGTACATTGGGAAGATCACGCAGCTGTTGAAAGTCCGGCTCACCGAATTCCCAGAGATCGCCCATGATGTTGACCATCACTGCTGGTTGCTCCTGCTGCATGGGCATGAGCGGCAGGTTGCAAATCGCGCGAACCTGCTGTTGAAACTGGCTGGCATCCGTGGCCTGCAAAGTGAGATGACCTGAGTTGTGCGGGCGGGGTGCAATTTCGTTGATCAGCAGCCTGTTGTCAGGCAGCAGGTACATCTCCACAGCAATGATCCCGACAAGATCCAAGCTCAAAGCGACCTGCTCAGCCAAAGCTGTGGCTTGACGGGTGACCGACGGATGCAGGTCACCGGGCACAGAGGAGATGTCCAGCACATGATTGTGATGCTCATTGACAATCGGGCCGAACGTCACCATTTGGCCCCCTGCCGATCGGGCGACCAGAACTGACAACTCGCATTGATGGTCAATCCACTGTTCACAAATCAATTGTTGGCGTCCCATTTTCTGCCAGCAGCCATGGACCTGCCCCGGGTGATGGATCGCGTATTGTCCATGACCGTCGTAACCATTGGTCACCGTTTTCAACACGCAGGGAATGCCGATCTGCTTGACCGCAGTGTGTAGTCCCATGACACTTTCCAGAACCACATGCGGGACGCAAGGTAAGTGGTTGTCCAAAAGAAACTGCTTTTCCAAAGCCCGGTTCTGCGTGTATTTCAACACGTTGATTCCCGGGCGAACCAGCGTGTATGCTGAGGCCCATTGCAATGTCGTGACAGGCACATCTTCAAATTCAAGCGTGGTCACATCACAGGCTTTGGCAAAACGCCAGACCTGTTCGATATCCTCATAATCACCGCAGTAAACCATATCAGCATGTGCACAAGCCGGAGCATTCGGATCAGGTGAATAGACTGCAGTGCGATAGCCCATTGCCGAAGCAGCCTGGACAAACATCATGCCCAATTGCCCGCCTCCCCAAACGCCAAGGGTCGCACCCGGTTCAATAGACGGTTGGTCAATCATTGGGGATCTCCTGTTTGAGCACTTGATCGGATTGTTGCTTGATAAAATCTTCAACCTTGATTTTCAGATCAGGTTGACTTAACGCGAGAATGCGTGCTGCCAGGATGCCAGCATTTTTAGCACCGGCTGAACCGATCGCCATGGTCGCAACCGGAACGCCCCCGGGCATCTGGGCAATGGATAACAACGAATCCATCCCATTTAAAGCCTTGCTTTGCACCGGCACGCCAATCACCGGCAAGGTGGTACACGAAGCAATCATGCCCGGCAAATGGGCTGCACCACCGGCTCCGGCAATGATCAACGCCAAACCTTTGTCTGCCGCCTCCTGCCCATAAGCAACCATGTGATGCGGAGTCCGATGAGCCGAAACCACCGCAGCCTGGAACTTGATACCAAATAAGTCCAGCATATCCGCAGCATGCTTCATCGTCGGCCAATCCGATTGACTGCCCATAATCAGACCCACTTGAACGTTGTTTGTTGAATTTAACACCTGACATTCCTTTTGTGTTTTTTATTTCACGTATTTTAATACACGAATTTTAATACACGAATTTTGTTTCGTGTTTATACTATCGTTATACTATGTCCTGTCAAGGAGATTTTTCATGAGACCAACAACTGAATCTGCCTCAGGACATACCTGGACTTTTCTGACCAATCATTCGCATGTCTTGATCTGCCTGTACAAGGACCCGCATATGCGTTTGTCCGATGTAGCCAATGCGGTGGGGATCACCGAACGTGCTGTCCAACGCATTGTCATGGAACTTGAAGCTGCCGGTGTTTTGGCGCATACCCGTGAAGGCAGACGCAATGTCTACACTGTCACCCCCCATCAACCGTTGCGGCATCCGGTCGAAGGACATTGCACAGTCAACCAGCTTCTGGAAATGGTCAGTGATCCCAAGCCAACAAAGTCCAAAAGCAAAACGCGAAAATAAATCATCGCCTCACACCTCAGGAAAGCAGCATGACCCAAAACACAACACATCAACAAAACATCAAAGACGACCGCGCACTCAGACGTGATATCCACCTCATGAGTTGGTTGCTCGGACGCCTGGTACGTGAGCATGGCGAAGAGCAGGACTGGCAGACACTGCATCAACTCCGGGAAATCAGCCTTCAACGCAAAGACGATGCAGCATCGGCTGATCAGAAAATTGCTGACGCCCTATCGAAGCTCAGTGTTGAAGAACACATGACATTAACCCGTGCCATCGGCATGTATTTTGACCTGGTCAATCTTGCTGAAGATCGTCATCGCGTTCGCGTTCTCAGACAGCGGGAAGTCAGCCACAACCAAAGCGAGACCATCAAAAATGCGGCCAGTTCATTGCGTCAAACAGGCATGGATAACGCGCAACTCCAACAGCTCATCGACAATCTCAACATCGAACCCGTCTTTACTGCTCACCCCACCGAAGCCAAGCGACGAAGTCTGCGTCGGAGTCTGATGCGCCTGCGCCAGGATTTGTATGTGCTGGATCAGGAAAATCTCACCAGCGAAGAACGCCATCGCCAGATTCAGCGCATGAAGCGCGACCTGGCTGCCTTGTGGTACACCGATCCGGTCTCTGCCCGCAAGCCTACGGTTCTCGAAGAACTGGGACGAAACCTCCTGGCAGTGCGTACGCTCTGGCAGATTGTCCCGCATATTTTCCAGAACATCCGCGATGCCTTTAGCTGGCAACCCGATGATGACAAGCCGCTACAAACCCCCTTCCGCCTGGGCAACTGGGTCGGCGGTGATCGTGATGGCAATCCGTTTGTGACCTGTGCGGTGACCCGAAAAACCTTGCAGAAACTCCGTGCCAAGGTCGTGCAGCTACATCAGCGCGAGTGTCAGAAAGTGCGTAAACGTTTGACACTCTCCACCGCCGAATGTCACATCAACCCTCAACTCACTGAGCAATTAAAACAGTATTGCCAACGCTGGCCCAAACTGGCCAAGCGCATCGAGCGTCTGCATCCGGACGAATGGCTTGTGCACTGGCTTGCCATGATCGATTTCAGATTGGCTCACAGTCAGCATTTCACCACCACCACCGATTCTGGGCCGGCCTATACCAGTGCTACAGAACTGGCCAGCGATGTGCGGATGATCCGCGAGAGTCTGCTCGAAGCCGGGCTTGATGAATTGATCTGCGGCTCACTTCAACAATGGGAAGATCGCATCCGCGTCTTCGGCTTGCACCTGATGCGCGTGGATATTCGCATCAACTCCCAGATGGTCCTCGATGCGGTGACACAGCTTATGCAGCAGGCCGACATTCACCAGAACTATGCAGCATTGGATGAATCGCAAAGACAGAGCATGCTCACCACGGACCATGCCCAACGTGCTGCGGTTGTGACAGGCAAACACCTCAGTGAACAGACCGCCGACCTGATGCAGTTATTGCAATTACTTCAGTCGCTCACACAGGAACAGTTAAACCAGGCCGTCGGCCCGTTGATCGTGAGCATGACCCACCAACCCAGTGACATCATGGCCGTGCTCTGGTTATTGAAAGTCGCCAGCCCGGCACACCGGATTGACGATGCCTGTTGCATTCCCATCGCCCCACTCTTTGAAACCATCGATGACCTTAAACGGTCGGATAATATTCTCACAACCTTGATCACCGACAAACAGTACAGCCGATTCCTTGCCCATTGGCCTGAAGGTCAGATGTGCATGCTCGGTTATTCCGACTCCTCCAAGGATGGGGGCTACCTGGCTTCAAACTGGTCATTGCTACAGACACAACGTCGCCTGGCTCAAGTGGCGAGGGAACACGACATCAAGCTGACGCTGTTTCACGGCCGAGGTGGTGCGATCGGACGCGGGGGTGGACCAGCTGCCCGCGCCATCATCTCGCTACCTCCTGAAAGCGTGCAGGGACACCTGCGAATTACCGAACAGGGTGAGGTTATTGCTGAACGGTATGACGATCCTGCCATCGCTCATCGCCATCTGGAACAGCTCTTCTGGGCGACGTTGATGGTCAGTTCCCAGAAGCCCAGCCAGATGACGGACATGACCGAGCAGTTGACGCGTCAGCTATCGGAGAGTTCGTTAAAGGCCTATCGCGATCTGGTGCAATGCGATGGTTTTGAAAACTACCTGCATCATGCCACAGCCCTGACACAGGTGGAAAAACTGCCCATTGGTTCAAGGCCCAGCCGACGCACGGGCGCTGCGAGTATTGAGGACTTGCGGGCAATTCCCTACACCTTTGCCTGGAATCAGGTCCGCATGCCCATCAATGCCTTCTATGGACTTGGTGAAGCGGTGGCTTGCTTAACCGATGAGCAAAAGCAGCACACCATCAAACTCTACCAGGATTGGCCATGGTTCCGCGCGGTGATTGATAATGCCGAGTTGGCGTTGGCAAGATGCGAACCGCAGATCGCCATGCGTTATGCCATGCTTTGCCCGGACACAGAAACGGCCATGCCGATCTGGGAAAAACTCAACCGCGAGTTTGAATTGGCAGTCGAAGCGGTACTCTTTATCAAGCAGCAGGATCGCATCTGTGGTCACATCCCCTGGCTGGCGCGTTCCATCTCGGTGCGTAATCCGCAAGTGGATCTACTCAACCACATCCAGTTATCACTGTTACGAAAGCAGGCTGATGATCCAGGCGTAGATTCACGACAGTCCATCGAACAGGCATTGCGGTTAACGGTCCAGGCCATCGCAGCAGGGCTACGCAATACGGGTTGATCTGCTTCTCCAAATGGGAGCGAGCAATTCACTCTCAACCGTTTAAGACTTGACGACATCACGTGTCAGGATATTAACCTTGCTTGGGAGTTGAGTTCAACGCCCCATACTTCCGTAATGCCCAGCAGACGATGTTTTATACTGGTCAGCAGCAAGGCGTGCAGACAATGTCTTGTCACCCAGGTAGATTTGGGCCAATCGGCATTCATGGTAGTTGTATTGGTCTATTTGTCGCATCATTTGCGGCGTTTATACCCACGAATCACCGCAAAGGACAAGAAAATTATTGGGACAAATTCCTATCTCCAAACGGATAGACATAGGTGTTCGCAGCCCCCGACTTGAAATAAGCCTGTCCGCATGGGCTGATGGGTGTTCCTGAATGGTTCATCCAGCCCCGGTGGTCAACGCATCGCCATATGACTTAAGGCGGATTTTCACTTCGACGGCCAGGACGCAAGCACCCAATCGGCAACTGCGGTCATGTCCTGGCGGCTGACACCGTGCGTGGCCTGAACCGCCATACCGAATACCACCGCCATCACATAGGACGCCAGCGTCCTGGCATCACTCTCGGCTGGCAAATCCCCCTGAACTTTGGCTGCCTCAAAACGCTCAGCAAGTGACGTGATCGCCGCTTTGCGACGCTTAGCCAGTTCTTTGCAGACGTCCTGAGCATCGTCACCACATACCAACGCGCCTTGCACCAGCAGACAACCGTGCGGTGTCCGTGGGTTACTCACGGTTTTGATCCCGTTGAAAAGAAGCGCCTCGACCACTTTCCGGGCAGTGGGTTGAGCGATCGCCTGCGCCGAAGGACTGGCTGGCCCCTGGATGTAGCGATCAATCGCCTTGAGAAAAAGCTGCTTCTTGTTGCCGAACTGGGCATAAAGACTGGGCCGATTAATCCCCATCGCTTCGGTGAGATCCGGAAGCGACGCCCCCTCGTAGCCTTTCTGCCAGAACACTTTCAGCGCACAGTCCAGTGCCTTGTCGGGGTCAAATGCTTTGGGGCGCCCTGCTGCCATGATGGGTGTCCTTTAAAATATTTTACCAATCGGTACAAAATCTATTGACTCGGCGACAAGCCGGGTTATTATGTACCTGTCAGTACAAAATTTTACACGCTCATGAGCTCAAAAGCAATCGTTAACCGCCAACCCCATTCAAACAGAAAGAGATTCCCACCATGACCGCTTCCTTAAACAACAAAGTCGCACTCGTCACCGGTTCGTCCAAGGGCATCGGGGCCGCCACCGCCAAGAAGCTCGCAGCAGCTGGCGCCTCGGTCGTCATCAACTATGCCTCCAGTTCAGATGCCGCACAGAACGTCGTCGACAGCATCACCGCAGCCGGTGGCAAAGCGGTGGCCATCAAAGCCGACCTGTCCAAACCCCAGGAGATCGAACAACTTTTTGCCAAGGCACATGAAGCTTTCGGGCAACTGGACATTCTGGTCAACAATGCCGGCATCTACTCGCAAAGCGGCATTGAAGACGTCAACCCCGAAGACTTTTATCGCCTGTTTAACCTCAACGTACTGGGCTTGATGCTCGCCACACAACAGGCTGTCAAAGCTTTCGGTGACAACGGTGGCAGCATCATCAACATCAGTTCCATCGTCGCCAACGGTACCATCCCCGGCGTGTTGACCTATTCCGCGACCAAGGGCGCGGTCAATACCATCACCGGGGCTCTTTCCCGAGAACTTGGGCCACGTAAGATTCGTGTCAATGCCATCAGCCCGGGCATGGTCGAAACCGAAGGTCTGCACGCAGCCGGGATCGCCGAGAGTGAATTCCGAACACAGATGCAAGCCATGACACCACTGGGGCGAATCGGTCAACCCAATGACATCGCCTCGGCCGTACTCTACCTGGCATCGGATGACGCATCCTGGGTCACCGGCCAGAACCTGACTGTCAGTGGCGGCGTGATCTAAATTCCCCATGACCACCTGAATAACCCTCCGACGCAAGCTGGCTAAATTGAGTCAGCTTGTTTTTATATTGGCAAAACACCCCCGAACTCCGTCATGGATTATCACGACATGCTCGATGCCACCGGACTGGTTGCCATGGACTTGATGGCAACGACCGTCCGCACTGTTGTCCTGTGTTCGCACCCGCGATCGACACTGGATCATGCTGACGCTTGGCTGGGGGCAGGCAAACATTTTGGTCAAGCTGACTATACTGTTGGCATGTCAGACAAACGTGTGAGTGTGCATGCGGATCCGGTGACGGATGAGCAATTGGTCGGCCAAGCCAAGGCATTGGCTCAGCAGTTGTCGCTTGGTTATGCCACACCGAGTTTGATGATGCTGACGTTGACGGCAGATCGGCTGGAGTTGCGTTTGCGAGATGACAAGGGCAAGCCGGTGAGTTGCGATCTGAGAAAGCTCGATACGCAGTCACCTGCAGGACGGTCTCTGAAGCAGCCGTTGACCAAGGCGTTGGGGATCAAGAAACGCAGTGATTTACCCTTGCGAGTCCTTGATGCGACTGCCGGCTGGGGTGAGGACACCTGGCTGATGCATGCACAGGGATGTTATGTCCATGCATTGGAGCGCAACCCGGTGGTCGCTGCCTTACTGGCGGATGCGCTGGGTCGGGCGTTGGGTGATGCGACTTTGCCAACGGATGAATTGTGCGTCAGGCAAGGTTGCGCACTGGATTGGCTGCGTCATTGGCACGAGCGTTATCCAGCAGAGTCAGCGTGGTCGAACATCGACGTGGTGTATCTGGACCCGATGTTCCCGACCGGTCGCAAGACGGCGCAGCGTAAACCCATGTTGGTGCTTCATGACCTGGTGGGTGAAGATCTGGATGCTGCAGCATTGGTCCCACTGGCTTTGCAGGTGGCAACCAGGCGCGTCGTCGTCAAGCGTCCGCCCAAGGCACCCGCCCTGCTACCTGATCCGGTGGTCAGTCACGGGGGTAAAGGCGTCCGCTACGACGTGTACATCCCCGGCATCTCAAAGTCCCAATAACCGGTCATTTCCCAACCCCTTCAAAAACAATCTGCATGATCGTTTCAGACTTCTGTAACGTCTGTAGGAAATCGCATCACTGACATATCCATCTTTGCAGCATTCTCATGTCAACATTCCCCCAAACCAGTCGATATGTTTTGTATTCAAAATACTTGACGAAGACAGGCTGGGCATATGGGCAACAGACCAATGAACATTCCGATGATGCTGAGCATGGCAGCAGTGTTGCTGTTGGGGATCACAAGCAGAGCAAAATGCGAGTATCGCATGCTCGTTGTGCACAGTTATCACCAGGGCTACGACTGGGTGGATCACGTCAACCTGGGGATCAAACGCGCGTTGCCCGACACCGGGGTGAACGTCAAATATCTGTACATGGACACCAAGCATCGCACGGACGAGAACTGGAAAATCCAGGCAGGTCAAAAAGCCCTTGCAGTCAGTCAAGCATTCAAACCCGACGTGATCATCGCGTCGGATGATAATGCTCAAGCCTACTTTGCCAGCCAATTGTCCAAAAAGCCTGAGAGTCCACCTATCGTCTTTTGCGGGGTCAACGGCAAGCTTTCAGACTACGGCTATCCCAACGATCATGTCACCGGCATCCTTGAACGCCCGCACTTCACCAACACGCTGCGGTTGGCTAAATCCCTGAGCCCCAACATTCAGCGTGTGACCATTCTCACCGATGAAAGTCTGACTTCCAAGCAGAACCTTGCCTACGCCAAAACACTGAAAATGCCAGTTGAAATTGTGCGTTACGTCAAAGCCGAAAATCTCCAGCAATGGTTAATGCATGTCCAGCAGGCCAACCTTGATTCCGATGCCCTGATGGTGCTGACGTATCACACGATCAAAACCACCAGTCTGGATCAGGAGAGTATGTCACCTGCACAAGTGATGGCTGCAACGACTAAAATCTGCCGATTACCCATCCTTGGGATCTATCCGTTTGCAGTGGATGACGGGGCCGTGATGGCGATCAGTGCATCACCCATGGAACACGGGTTCATGGCGTCCCACATTGCGCTGGATTTGGTGCGCACGGGAATCAAGCCTTCGCAGATTCAGATTAACAATGCCATTGAAGGCATGATTCTGTTTAACCTGCCTGCTGCGCGAAAACACCACATCACAATCCCACCTCATTTGTTGAAGATGGCCAAAGGCATCATTAACGAACCGGGGCAACAGGCTTTCAAATTCAAACCGCGATCCAACTGAAATATCTTTGGCATCGTGAACGGCCTGCGTGCTTTCCCTATGTGCGTGATTCTTCCCTGCCGTTTT
>PAIY01000095.1 GCA_002704825.1 Phycisphaeraceae bacterium | reverse complement strand
TTTGGCGCGGGTTTTAACGCCGATAAAGTATTCGCTCATCCAAAGTTTGGAACGGCCACTAAGATGAGCTACAGTTACATGGTCAATTTGGGCTTGATGCCTGAACAGTTTGAGTTTGGCAAGGCAGGTGACATCGTTGCCACCGAGTTTCAGCAAAATAGGGAAGAGAAAGGGCTGCAGAAGGATGAGTATGCTTGGCTCGCATCGGCTGTTTCAGAAGATGTGTCTCTACGAGGAATCGGTCCGTGTGCCGTTGATGGTTAAAACACCGGGCCAGAAGTCCGCCAGACGCATCACGGAAATGACGGATCACCTGGACCTTGCGGCTGCCCTGCTTGAACAGTCGGGCTCTGATCCCATTACTGACTCGACAGGGAAAAGTCTGCTCTCGCTTGCACACGGTCAACCCAATAACCGACCGCGAAAGACGATGTATGCAGCGTACGACGGCTCATCGGGATGCGGCTTTGCCCATCGCATGATCAGAACATCAACACATAAGTTCATTCACAATGTCGGCGATAAACCTGAGCTTTATGACATGATTGAAGATCCGCAGGAAACGCGCAATTATGCCAACCACCCAAAAGTCGCGCCGCTGCAGAATAAACTCGCATCGCTGCTTAACAGTTGGATGGATCAGCTGGATGACCCGATGGCACGTGCCGAGTTAATGCCTGATCAATCCGGGGAGCAGACAAAAACGGTCGATCCGGGTGACAGCATGATGGGTTGAATGGGAGCGAATCGACACGTTCGTCATCGGAATAAACGGCTGCGCCGTTTCAGCATCATGCAGTGATGCAGCTATTGCGATTTAAACGATGAATCTTCAAGATCACTTACACGTCGTCATTCCCGCGCAGGCGGGAATCCAGTGGCATTCTGTTGACGCTTGCAATTTCTCGCAGTGCTGCAGCTATTGGACATCAGTATTCAAACAATTATTCGTGATTAACTGTGATGCCCGTTATTCACGGTATTGGCATCGTCGGTCTCTTGGATTTGGATCTGCACGCTGAGTACCTTGGTCTTCTCTGCTGCCAGGACGGTGATTGCCAGATGGCCATGCGAGAACGTCTCCCCGACTTCCGGGACGTGTCCCAACGTGGAGAACACAAAGCCCCCCACGGTTTCGTAGTCTTCATCTTCGGGCAGTTCGACTTCCAACTCGTCGTTGAGATCATCAATGTACACACGCGCATCGACTTCAAAAAGGTCATCTGCAATCTTACGCACGGTCGGTTTTTCTTCGTCTTCTTCGTACTCGTCTTCAATGTCACCGACGAGTTCTTCGAGAATATCTTCGATGGTCACCAGTCCGGCTGTCCCGCCGTACTCATCGAGCACGATGGCAATGTGCACCTTGGTTGCTTTGAACTCAGCAAGCAGGTCTCGCACGGACTTGCTTTCAGGGATCATCAGCACATCACGCAGATAGTTTTTCAGATCAAATTCCCCAAGGTGTTCATCGTTAATAAGCTTGATGAGGTCCTTGACGTAAAGCACGCCTTGAATGTCATCAAGATTTTCACCGTAGACAGGAATGCGGCTGTGTCCGGCTTCGAGGATCAGATCGCGAATCTCCGTCAGAGACTTGCCATACTCAATGCCTTCAATGTCGGTACGCGGGGTCATGATCTCGCCAGCAAGGGTATCGGTGAGATCAAAAACCGCTTCAATCATTTCCTTTTGTTCCGAGTCCACCGAGCCGACGGATTCGTGCTCTTCGACCACGGACATCACTTCGTCACTGGCATCACTCTCAGCGTCATCAACCAGTGATGCGCCTGAGACCCGACGGACCACCGGGTCAAACAAATGCAGGAAAGCAACCACCGGTGTGAAGATAGCAAGCAACACTGTCAGCAGCGGGATCGACCATGCGACAATGGCTTCAGGTTGATACCGCGCCCAACTCAGAGCGATGGCAACCGTGAAAATACTCACCAGAATGCTGCTGATCAGAAACGCCACCGCGTATTGGTGCAGTGTTGCCAATTCGACATTTCGATCCAGATAACTGAGTACCGCCAGAAGCACAATGAAATTGAGTCCCGTGCGGAACGTGCCGGTCATCAGCGGGATGCGTGAGGAACGTTTGAAGAAGGGTTCAAGCTTGGCATTGTCCATGCGATCAGACAGCAACTCCGTCAGACGAGCGCGGCTGAAAATCTTGATCGCAATGTTACAGGCACTGAAATAGCAGCCAAGCAGACAGGCCACCAATCCGATCCATATAGCAGGATCACTCACCGTCAATTACTCTTCATCCTCGGCAGGTTTCCATTTCATTTACCCAATCTCCGGCTGATCCGAGGCTCATGCCGAACAGGTGTCCGTCAACTGACGGGACACGAGGGGTCACAGTTGTTTTTCATCTCTGGCAAACAAGGCATCAAACCCGGCTTGCGTCAATATTTCGTCTTCTTTCGCGTGCATGCGGTCATAATCGTCTTCGTCATGATCGTCATAGCCCATCAAATGCAACAAGCCATGAAGACCGTACAACAATAACTCCAACCGTGTGTGGTGTTCGCGGCTGGCGGCTTGTCTGGAGGCTTCATCCACGCAGAGAATCAACTCCCCTTCGATCACGTTCGGATCCGCTGGATCGTCGCTGAGGTCAAAGGTCAACACATCGGTCGTGCCGGTGATATCCATGTATTGTTCATGCATCTCAGACATTTGTTGATCATCAACCAGAACCACGGAGAGTTCCAGAGAGGTGATGCCTGCGACTTGAGCGAGTTTTGCCAATTGCACATCAAGCCAGCCTGATATGGGCGGATCAATGTCGGCGGTCTGACATGTCAAAGTGATATCGAAGGGTTGAGGGCGATCCTCTCCCAAACAACTACCCTCAGGGACATCGTCCTGCGAGGCTTCGGATGAGGCCCCGCCAGGTTCGTCGGGTTGGTTGTTCTGATCACCGTTTGTTGGCTGACACATGGTCGATTGCAATCCTAAAAAGTCTGCCGTGCAAATAGGCACCACACAGTGTACCGAACTGGATTATAAGAGCAAGGGGGATGATGGTTTTGGCAGGACAAACACATTCAATGAGCCGCGCACGAAGTAAGCGGATGTCTTGAACTCATTGTGTAACTGGAAAGGCAACCGCTTACTTCGTGCGCGGCTCATTGTGAATAAAAAAACCCGGCATCGTCAGACACCGGGTTATCGCCTGGATCAGGTCAATAGCAAGAAATCATTGCCTCCCTGCATGCCTCAGTCCAAGGTCACAGGTTGACCCGTGCGAACACTTTGAACTTCAGCTAAAACGATCTTAACCGATTCGGCAGCATCCGCAAAGGATGCAGTGTCGGGCTTATTGCCAGTTTCGACACAATTCAAGAAATATTTGAGTTCGTGGTAATAGCCCATTTCCGGTTCACATTTCACAGTAACGGGGTCTTTACCCACCTCAGAAACCGTCAGAGGCTCAGGTAACGCAATGTCAAAGGAAGCGGTCGCCTTCTCGAAATTGACGGTGTACTGCATTTTGAAACCAAATCCCTTGGTCATCGCCCAACCACCTTCTGCGGTGACCATGGGGATGTCGTCGTAGACATACTGCGTGGTCAGATGATCGACCGCCGTGGTTTCCTTGGAGTAACCGTGACTGACGACGGCTTTGGGCATGCCAAAAAGATACTTGATGAAGTCGGTGTCGTGGATGTGCAGGTCCAAAGCGGCGCCACCTGAGTCATCACCGCTGAAATAGAAGCTGTAACCAGGATGCGATGCGACACGGCGGAAGGTGGCACCGAGTACCTTGCCATAGGTCTGTTTTTCGACCTGTTGCTTGAGCCATGCCCATTGGGGCCAGAACCGCATGCACAGCGCACACATGTTCATGCCCTTGGCTTTGGCAGCAGCGTCAACGAGTTGTTTTGTGTCTTCATTGGTTCTTGCCAACGGCTTTTCCATGAAGGTATGCTTGCCCGCTTCCAGTGACGCCAGCGCATAACGCAGGTGTTCAGGGGTCGGTAGGCAGATGTCGATCACGTCGATATCCGGATCGTTAATCATCTGCATACCATCGGTGAACTTTTTGAGTCCCGGGGCATTGAGATCAAAGCCGCCTTGAGCCTGACCTTCAATGTTACCTTCGTTCTTGTTCTTGCCTGCCAGTACGTCTTCTTTGATGTCACAGACTGCAACAACCTGAGCGTTGTCAATTTTGCCATAGGCATCCAAATGGGTGCTTCCCATGGTGCCCAATCCCAGTACGCCAACCTTAACCATGTTATCCAACTCCTTGGTTATGTTTGAATTTTAGATTTGATACGTGTTTTACAGTGTTATTTTGCCAAGGCAAAAATACGATCCATTTCCAGGCTGGTGCGTTGCAGTTGGCCCGGATCCCAGGGGAGCATTTCCGCGACGATGGTCTGATCGTAGCCGATGGCTTTGAGCGCTTGCATGGAGTCTTTCCAGGGTACCTGACCTGCACCCAATGGGCAGAACATGTAGCCACCGACAAAGCCGAAGTTTTCGGTGAAGTCTTTGATGTGAACACGCTTGATGCGCTTACCTAATAGTTCGATCCAGTAAGGCGGATGCTGGTGGTAACCGAGCACATTGCCAACGTCGAAGTAGACACCTAACCGGTTGGACGTGAATGAATCAATGAAACTGGCAAACTCCAACGGCGAATAGAACATGCCGTTCCAGACGTTCTCCAGACACAGGTCCACGCCAACTTCCTCAGCGACAGGTAACAGCGTATCGACGGCTTCCTTGATGCGATCCATGGCATGGTCATAACGCACCAGTGCCCCACCGCTTAATGGACCACCGACAAAACCGGGGACCATGAGCATCGCCTTGGCACCAACTGCAGCGGTGCAGCGTAACGCCTTGGCATGGATGTCCAGAGACCTGGCGCGGACGTCGGCATCATCACTGACGGGATTGCAGCCCCAACTCAAGCCGGCAGCCACCGTGGGGACACGGATCGATGCCGCTTCGATGGTCTTGGCAATCGTGGACAATTCGCTGTCGGACATTTCTACGTGAAACGCCCCTTCGGTTCCCACAGCCAACTCGATGGCTTCAAACCCCGCTTCTGCAGCCTCTTGCAATGCTTTGTCGATTGGGTGCGTCCCGGCCAGGCCGTGCTCCAATGCCCAATAGCTGATGGACTTGATCATGTCTAACTCCGTCAATTTCCTGAAAAAAGTCTTAAAAATGGTATGGGTGCTATTCTAGGCAACCTTTTTGTTAATTCAATGAATTTTTTAAGAATTGGAACAAAAAAGTGAACTGACAAGTGATAAACATATTGTTTAAAAGTCTGTTGACCGATGCTGCGTCCGTGTAAGTTGCATTGTCTGGCGACAGCGAGTTGTTAGAGTGTGTGCCTTATGACCACAGCCCAAGTCCAATCTGTACCTGCGACTTCCATTGATGAGCCGGCATTCAAGCCCGGGGCATTACGGACATTCATGGCGTTGCTCCTTGCCCATGCCATGGTCGACTGTCTGGGTGGGATGTGGCCGGTGTTCAAGAAAATGGCGGAGCTTGATCTGGGCTATGCCGGACTGATCTCCACGATCGCTGCGACGACGACGATGGCGTTACAACCCATGTTCGGCATCTGGGCGGACACAGGGGGCAAGCGGCGTCATTACATCCTGCTGGGCCTCCTGCTGACTTCCGCAGGCATGCTGCTGGGCCCCGTCGGCGTCAACAAAGAAGTGTTCGGAATGATCGGTGCCTACCTGATCATGTTCGCATTGCTCTTTACCACGCGATTGGGGCAGGCGATGTTTCATCCCCCTGCTGCGGGTTTGGCTGGTGATGCGATTGCGCATAAGCGTTCGTTACTGGTGTCAATTTTCATCGGCATCGGCATGATGGGTTTCGCCTCAAGCCAAACCATCTTCAGTTATGTCTACAAAAATTTTGATGGCAATACGCCCTGGATTCTCGTTGCTGCCTTACCCCTGATGCTGCTGGTGTGGCTGTGGTGTAAGCCGTTGGAACAGAAGTCTGCCAAACAGTCCAATGGTGTTCACTTCAAGGATGCGGTGTCGATGCTCCGAGAGCATCTGCTGCCGTTGTATGGGCTATTGGTGTTTGCTTCGGGCGTGAACATGGCGATGTATTTCCTCCTGCCTGAGTTGCTTGAAGCCAAGGGGTATCCGGAATGGTTTGTCAACGGTGGCGGCTTTGCCTTTGCCGTGGGGGGCTCGATTTTGCTTATGGTTCCTGCGGGGCATTTGGCGGATCGCTGGGGGCGTCGCAAGCTCCTGGCGGTGACGATTGTCCTGGCCATTGTGTTTTATTACATGATGATTCTCATTCCCAATCTGCCGCTGCCGACGTTTGCGATTCTGCTATTGATCACCGGCGGACTCATGGGGACGATGAACCCCTTGGGCGTTGCGTTGGGACAGGAATTACTTCCCGGTAAAGCTTCACTGGCAAGCGGGATTCTCATGGGCCTTGCCTGGTCACTGGGTAGCCAATCACTGTGGATTTCAGGCATCATCGCAGACCATTCCACCGCTGCAACTTCCCTGCTGATCATGGGTGTTTTCAACATCGGCGGCCTGATTCTCTGCATGTTCATCCGCAAGCCGGTATCATCCAGCGATGCCTGATTCGAAGGACTTATTACCGCTTTGGACGCAACTGGCTGACGGCCAATGCGATTCGCTGATACATGCAGCGATGTCGATTAATCCAGCCGATGTCGCAGCGGTCAGTCGCCTGCGTCAAGATCACGATGCCCAACTGGTTCACCTTGCGTTGGACTTGATCAAAGCACGTCACAAGGCTGCAAAAAAATGGCCGGTCGACATGGTTAGCCGAATGATGGCAGATAGTGCAGGCGTCGAACAGGCGACGAGTCTGTTGGTGTCTGAACACAAAGCCAAACGCTTTAGCCAACTGGGGAAACCGGTGATGGATCTTTGCTGCGGGATCGGTGGAGATGCCATCGGTCTTTCGCGTGCTGGCATTGCTGTCACCGGGATGGACATGGATCCAATCCGCGCATGGATGACGTCTCACAATGCAGATTGCCCCACACGTGTTGGTGATGTTGCCCAACTTAAGCTTGATGCACACACCGTGTTTCACATTGATCCAGCCAGGCGAAACCAACGCGGTCGGACGCATCGCCTGGAAGACTACCAACCGGGAATGGATGTGATGATGTCACTGCTACAGCAGCAGCCAACGGCCTGTTTCAAACTCGGGCCAGGCGTTGAGCTGGATGACTTACCAGCAGGTGAGATCGAAATCATCTCCGAGCATGGGCAGTTGGTTCAAGCTGTGTTGTGGACGGGTGAGTTGGCGCAATGTGCCCGACGTGCAACATTGCTACCCGAGGGTCTGAGCATTGCAGCGGATGCCGATGATGTCTGGGACAGCCCGCCGGAAGATGAGATCAGCAAGTTCGTGATGACGTTTGATGCCTCGGTTGAACGTTTGGGATTGATGGCAAGTTTATGCCGCCAACTTGATATCGCATGCGTTCACCCGCAAGCAGGTTTACTGACAAGTGAAGCATTAATTGACAGTCCGTGGGTGACTTCGTTCCAAGTCCTCGATGAAATGCCCTGGCAAATCAAGCAGGTCAAAGCTGCGTTACGCAAACACAACGCAGGCATTGTCGAAGTCAAAACACGCGGCAGACTCGTGAACCCTGATGTCCTGCAAAAACAACTGCGTGGCAAGGGAGATGAGCTGCTGACGGTGTTCGTCCTGCGATTCGGCGATCACTCGCGCGCGATCGTGTGTAAGCGATTGGCGTGATTCTCCGCGATATTCAAGGCATCTCTATGTACCGTCACTCCCGCGCAGGCGGGAGTCCAGTGGTACGTGCAAGCGTCAACAGAATGCCACTGGATTCCCGTCTGCGCGGGAATGACAAATATGGATATTCCGAGTCTCGAATAATCAACTTAAATGCGATGAAACATCACGCTTGCGTTTGCACAGGTCGAAACGTCACCATGCTCACGGTGTGACTGTGCATAAAGTTTTGATCACCGACCGGGCCGATCTCACCTGCAGTTGCGAAACCTGCTAACGGGATATCCCCCAGTGCGTCATAGACCTGATGCGCATCGGTGTGTTTAAGCCCAAAGAATTTTTCACTGCGGGTGTTGGATGGGAAGATCAGCGTACCGCGGCCGCCCTCTTTGAGTCGTTCAACTTCAAGGAGCATGGAGAAGTCTTCCACAGCAGTGTCACGATCCTGCACGTGAAATTGTACGGTCTGGCCGACACGCAGTCGTGAATCGTTAATCGCTATGACACCGGATTCATCGTCGTAGCCAACGACATTACGGACGAGAAAATCACCCCGCCCAAAGTGCGATTTGTATTCGTTGATCACACGCCCGACGAGGACACCGTTGGACTTGACGAGGTTGCGTTCCAGTGGCCCCAGTGTCTCGATGATTTCGTTGAGGACTTTGATGGCAGGCTTGCCACGCAGTTCATGGATGACGTGCTTGTCGGCTTTGGTGACGATCATGGGTTGACCGATGGGACGCGCGCCCTGGCTGAGTGTGCAACTGACATCAAGATTACCGGTGAGAGTGATCCCAACCGCGCCGTCAAACCAATATTGATCATTGAGCACGAAACGATTGTTGCCCGGCGAGTCACCACTGCTTGCCATACCACCGATCACTTTCATCTGAGGCGCGACGAGTTTGAGTGTAGGCAGGAAGCTGATCATCGGCGTGCTGAAGGGGTCGGCCAACAGGATCATGGCTTTGGGATCGTTCAAGGGATCGGTGATGATCTGCTGGGTGAGAAACTCGGTGTCGTTGAGGACCTGCCCCCATTCACCGGGGTGAAAGCGCACGGGCTTGATCTGAACGCCAGGGAGTGCCGCTGCCAACACGCTGACACCGGCTTTACCCTGAATGTCACTTTGGACGCCCATGACAGCGACGCCTGCGCTACCGATCATCACACGGGGTTTGAGTGCCTGCTTCAATCGCCTGGCCATGGCTTGAAAGTGTTTGACCATCTCGGTGGTGACAAACATCACAACCAAATCAAACGGCCGATCCACGCGGGACTCCAATCGACCGAGAATGTGGTCAATCGCCCGGGTCGGATCTTCAAAGTCAGTGGCCGCAGAGTAAAACGCCATGGAAGCAGTAGATTGGGGCATAGAGGTTCCCGCGTGTCAAATTGTTAGCGTAATGTGAGAAAAACACAGTATTTAGAAATACAGTGTGTATAAAATAACAGCACCGCGCAAAGCTGCAACGGTGCTGGTGGGAAGAGAGAGCAAATTTAAGTACCAACACTATAGCGAATCGTTGATTTAAACTCAAGTAACTTCGACATAAAGCCGCTATTTTTCATCAATCCCTTAATAACCCCGTCATCTGTGTGATTGGGACCGTCCACACCAACCTTGAGACATGAGTCCATTTTTATCCAAGTCGTACCGAAACGAACTAGACAAATAGACCATCCAACGCATTGAATCTCCGTTGCCCCCTCACTAGACTGTCAACCGGGCCTGAATTGGGCACGAAAAAATCAACTCCTCAAGAATGGATTGAAAACAAGAAGGAATCCGGCAATGAACGAAGTTAGATATGGGGTCATCGGTGTCGGTGGCATGGGTCGTAATCACATCAACATGTTCAAGGAAGTGAAGGATCTCAAATTCACCGCCATCGCCGATCAGGTGCAGGACAACATCGATCAGGTCCTCAAAGACCATCCGGATGTCAAAGTCTTCAAGACGGCGGACGAACTGGTCAAAAGCGGGGAATGCGATGCGATTCTCATTGCAACACCTCACTACTTCCACCCGGACCTGGCGATCCTGGGCCTGGAAAACGGCATGCATGTGCTGGTCGAAAAACCGGTGGCGGTGACCACCAAGGCTGCGCAGAAAATGAATGAAGTCGCCGCCAGGCACCCGGAGTTGGTGTTCTCTGCCATGTTCCAGATGCGCACCAATCCCAAGTGGGCCAAGATCAAGCAGATCATTGATGCGGGTCTGCTGGGCGAGATTCGTCGCTTCCAGTGGACGGCCACCAAGTGGTACCGCCCACAGGCCTACTATGCCTCAGGCGGCTGGCGTGCGACGTGGAAAGGCGAAGGCGGTGGCGTGCTGCTCAACCAATGCCCGCACAACATCGACCTGATGTACTGGCTGCTGGGCTCGCCTTCAACTGTCTCAGCCAACCTGTCACTGGGTAAGCATCACGATATTGAAGTCGAAGACGAAGTCATTGCAACGCTGACATACCCCAACGGTGGCGTGGGTGTGTTCATCGCATCAACCTCCGAAGTCCCAGGCACCGATGCAACTGAAATCGTCGGTGACAAGGGGCGTATCACCACCTCAGCGGAACCCGGTGATCAATTCGTGTGGGACGATTTCGGCAAGTCCATCCGCACCTTCACCTACGAGAACAAGGAAGCCTGGCCCAAACTCGACACGATTAAAAGCGTGGTCACAGCAGGTGGTGAAGCCAAGCATACCACCATTCATCAGAACTTCGTCAATACCATCCTGGGCAAGGAAGAACTCATCGCCCCGGCAACCCAAGGCATTGCCTCCGTGGAGATCGCCAACGCCATGATCATGGCGGGCATCGAAGGCAAAACCGTGAGCCTGCCAATGGATCACGATGCATACGAAAACCTGCTCGCCAAGCTCATTGCCGAGTCGGAAGCAAAAAAGAAGTAAGAATTTTCAAAGCCACAACTTTGCAACATTAAGGCAAAGAATACATCCAGCCATCCAATAAAAAACGGGAAGCTCAAGGGCTTCCCGTTTTTGGTAGGAGAATATTCGACGGCAATTTGTTATGCGGCTTTGAGCAGACTGTCGACGGTCTGGATCAATCCGATCGTGTCGGCCTTGGAGACATTGGCGTCGGCTTTAACCGATTTACATTTGGCAGCCATGGCTTCATTAACCAGTGACGAGAAAATGATCACCGGCACGTCAATGCCCAATTCAGACTTGATACGTTTGCATAATGTCAAACCATCCATCTGTGGCATTTCAATATCCGTAATAATCAAATCCAGAAAGTCAGAAACCGGACGATTCTGTTCGGTTGCCATCTGTTTGATAGCCTGAATTCGGGCAAAGGCGCTGCCACCGTTGTCACAGGAGGAGACCTGCGTAAAGCCGGCCGAACCGAGTGTGTCCAATACCACGGCCTGCACGGTGACGGAGTCTTCTGCCAGAAGCAAGTGCATTTCTTCAGGCTTCTTGCGAAGGATGTTGATATTGCGATGGTCTTCCTGGATCTCAGCAGGTTTGACGGTCGGCGTGATTTCGCTGGTGACATGTTCAAGATCCACCAGCAGAATGTCATGTTCCTCGATGGTGACCGTGGAGTTGATCGGTGCCTGGAACTGGCCAATGAAACTGCCAGCAGGCTGCATCTGATCCCAACTCACACGGTGAATACGGTTGACGCCATCAACAAGAAAGCCGTTGACGGCCCCGTTGAACTCGGTCACGAGAACGATGCGCGTAGCAGATTCATCATTGACTGTTGGATCATTACCCAATGCCAGATTCAAATCAATCAGTGGAATGGAGTGTCCCTGCCAGAGCAGTGTCCCCAGAACATATTCGTGCGCACCGACCATCAGGGTCACCTGACCATGATGATAAGGCATCAGTTGCCGAATCTTGGCAACGTTGACACCAAAGCGCTGTCCCTGAAGATAGAACTCCAGCAACTCCATCTCATTGGTTCCGGACTCGAGGAGAATCCCCTGTTGATTCAGAGCTTGTGACATTTGGGCCTTTCACTATGGCCCAGACCCCTGCAATACCCAAATTCTGATATCGACCAAAGTCATATACGGACTGAATCAAAAAGTGGAAAAAATCACTCCACGTCCGATACATTCACCGGCATAAACGATCTGCCCCTTTAAATCACAATCATCATCACAGCTTCTGGGACTCAGATTTGGCGTATACGCTGGCAGGATCCATCTGCAGATACCCACGCAAAAAGGACGAAGCGATGTACATCGGGATCGTGTCCAATAACGCTGATACGGCTTTGAAAACGTAGCCGGCCAAAATGAAACTCACCACCAACTGAAACACCACCGATTGATCAGGATTGATCGGTAGTCCTGCCCCGCTATCCGGATCAAACACGTTGAATGTGAAGTACGTGATCAGGATCACAGCTGTCGTATCCACCAACTGACTGACCAATGTTGAACCGTTGTTGCGAATCCAAAGGTGCTTGCCCTTGGTGAGTTTCATCCAGAAGTGATACAGGTACACGTCCACATACTGGGCGGTGAGATAAGCCACCATGGACGCACCGACCGCTGCAAGGGTGAGTTTGCGGATTTCAAAGAAAACAGGCAGTCGCCCTGCTGCATCTCGGATCATCTCCCCCTGCTCGTTGAACTGTTCCCAACCGGGCATCCAGCCACCGACCAGCAAGATGCCGACCACCCAGAAATTCAGAATCAGGCCCACGAAGACCACCCAGTTGGCCCGGCGTCTGCCATAGAACTCACTGATGAGGTCCGTACACAGAAAGGTCACCGGGTACGGCAGGACACCCACCGCCACCGCAAACACCAAACTCCACTGATCCGGTGTCCCCTCCGCGAAGACCATCTCATAAAGCTTGATGAACCGACTCACCCCCAGAATATTGAGTATGGCCAAGGTCCCCAGGAACAGGCCTGCAAGGATCAGGAAAACACGTTCGCGACGTTCGATAATATGTGGCTCTGCCGGGAATTGGTCATGCATGAGGGTATCAGGTCCAGAATAATCAGATGTAGTGCTTGAAACGTTTCCTTGGATCATACCGGCTAAATCACGGTCTGTGAATTGGATTCAGCCGGACATAAAAAATGCAACTTCGCATCCCATTGACGGGGTAGGTATAATAACCATGTGGATCAAGCAATTGACGAGCCCCGCCCCACCTGTCAGACTGGATAAGTCATGAGTGCAGAACCTTCC
Source organism: Phycisphaeraceae bacterium (assembly GCA_002704825.1). Classification (GTDB taxonomy): domain Bacteria; phylum Planctomycetota; class Phycisphaerae; order Phycisphaerales; family Phycisphaeraceae; genus UBA7800. Next base: position 33,856 of record PAIY01000095.1, on the reverse strand, counting down.
ATCTTTGAGATTGCCCAGCAGACCCAATACCCCGTGGATGCCTTCATTTTCATCCAACGTGGACTGGATTACACAGTCCGTCATATCCACGGCGATGTCCCCAAGGACCTGGACCCAGAAGACGAGTCAACCAATCGTCACGTCACCGGCCAGCAACTCTGTGAAGGTCTGCGTGAGTTTGCCATCAACCAGTACGGCTTGATGGCAAGGGCTGTCCTGCGTCGGTACAAAATTTACGCGACCGAGGATTTTGGCAAGCTGGTCTTTGCCATGGTCGATGCCGGTGTCATGCGCAAGACCGATGAAGACACACTTGAAGACTTCGTCGACGTCTACGACTTCTCCGAAGCCTTTTCCAACGAACTGCAATTAAGCCAGTAACACCACAGACAACTGAATATGCCCTATAATCTCTGGCAATCAGAAAGAATGTCCGGAGTCCTGTTGCATGCCAGAGCAAAACCAAACGTCCAAGAGCACCATCAAAAATACGCATCTCTGGGATTACTGTTGGGTTCGGGATCTGATTTTCGTCCTCGTGATCTTTGCGATCCTCTGGATGGCCTACAGCATCCGTTCCATCACCGCCCCCATTCTCATCGGCTTTGGCTTTGCTTATGTCTTTAATCCGTTTGTTACCTGGGTCAACCTCAAACTCAAATGGCCGCGTTGGCTGATCACGCTGCTCATCCTGCTCTTTGCCTACGTGGGGTTGCTCAGCACACTCATCTATGTCGTCCCCCAGGCCTATCGCCAGGGACAACAGATCACACAGACGGTCAAGACTGCCATCCATAATCACTCCGACGAGATCGATCCGTTCTATCGCCTCATTCTCGAACAATTCCCCTCGGTCAGTGAATCCCTGCAAGCGGATGATGACAAGTCATCAGACGATGTGCAAAAGTCCGACAACAAATCCGAAGAATCGAACTCGGATTCACAAAACGCCCAAACCAAAGACAACGAGAATGTTTCCGACAAGGAGAGTCAGCAACAAGCAAAAATCGTCGAAGCTGTCGTTGAGGAATTGGCTAAAACAGATGATAACAGCCAACAGTCTCAAACCGACACAGCCAACGCCAGCAAGAATCCAGCAGGGAACACCACTGCCATGGCCTCGCATCACGCATCAGGCGAAGCAGCTGGTGACGCATCACAAAAGTCACTCAAAGACCTGAATCTCAACTACCCCATGCTCGGCCGAATTGTTATGCGCATTTTCAATGTCGGCGTCGGGGCAGTCGGGTCCGCATTCAACCTTGCATCGTATTTGGTCCTCTTACTGGTGATCGTCAGTTTTTGTTTCTTCTTTTTCAGCTGGAAACTCGGCCCGATTCTCGAATGGTTCAAGCCATTGATCCCTATGGATGTCCGCGAACGCACCCTGCATATCCTCACCGAAATCGATAAGAGCACCAACGCCTTTATCCGCGGTCGCCTGATTCAGTCACTGGTCATGAGTGTGGTGCTGAGTATCGGCTGGATGTTCGCAGGCGTGCCCTCGTGGTTACTGCTGGGCATCATCTGCGGCTTTTTGAATCTCATTCCTTACGCGGCTTCACTGGGCTTTGTCGCAGCACTTGGTCTGACCCTCATCAGCGCGACCGGCGGTCAAACCGACTTCAGTTGGATGATGCTCGTCTGGCCCACCATCGTCTATGGCGTCGCCCAACTCGCAGACGGCTGGGTGGTCGAACCGTTGGTCCAGGGCAAAGCCACCAACCTCGATCCGCTGACCGTCATGCTCGCAGTGATCATGGGCGGTGCGCTCATGGGTTTACTGGGTATGTTGCTAGCCATCCCCCTTGCATCCAGCATCAAAATCCTTGGCCGAGAATGGATCGTCCCCGAACTCAAAGCCTACGCTGAGAGTCGAAAACCGGACTCTAAAGAGATGACTTAAGCGAAATCCAAACCCGCATTGATATTGATCAATGCGGGTTTGAGCGATTGTGCAAATGTATTTTTTGCTACTAAATTCGACTGTAGCAATGTAAGATGTCGCAAGTGTCATCAATTGATTTTCCAGATACGTTGTGATCTGAAAATTACAATCCATCCTGCCAGATGACTCCATTCCGGTTCTTATACAACTTTTCGGGAGGCCAAAATGATCAAGCCCTTGTCAGCATTCATTTGCATCTGCTCTGTGATGCTTGCTATTTCAAATCCGACAAATGCTCAACCCACCGTGGAAGAACCATTTGCCATTACCCCCACATCGACCACGAAGTCCGAAGCAGCTCACGCCATTTCGTTGAAGCTTGCCAAAACCATTACGGTTGATTTCGACAGAACCCCGCTGGTCGAAGCACTGCAACACATAGCAAAAACCTGCGACGTGAATATGAATATCAATTGGGTCTCGATAGCCGAAAATGGCTTTGACGAAAACCTGCCAATCTCGTTTAAAACATCCTCGATCATGGCATCCTATACACTGGATATGGTGCTGAAAATGGCTTCTACCAACAATCAACAAGACCCATTGGCTTACGACATTGATGGTACCTGTGTGTTCGTCTCAACGCAGCGTGAAATTCTCCGAAAAGGCCAGACGATCAGGGTGTACGAGATTTTAGACTTACTCGATCGAGCCCTACAAACAGAACCGGCTGACAAGGAAGCGAGAAAAAATGCTCGGGATCAGCGTCTACAGGAAATCCTGGAACTGATTCGCACGCAAACCGGCAAGCAAACATACTGGGTTGAATTTGGTGGCGAAGCAGCATACGTCCAATCCTACGGGACAAAGCTGATCGTCACAGCCCACAGCAGGATTCAAAAGCAAGTCCACAAACTGCTCAATGAACTGAAAAATCCCGGCTTGATGACCAGAAGCCAACCACCGCAAGCCCCCTATCCCATTGCCAGCAAACTGGAGAAGATCATCTCGGTTGACTTTCAGAAAACAAAGATCAAAACGGCCTTGGAAGAATTTGCTCAGAAAATTGATGGCAGATTCAATATCCTCTGGCCGGAACTCCAGAGTGTCGGCGTCGAACCGAACACCCCCATTTCGCTGTCCATTGACAAGGCTCAGGCTGGTGAAATCCTGAATCTGATCCTGCAAAAAGCATCGGAGAATAACCCTCTGGACCCACTGAGCTTTGAAGTAACCCCCTTTGCTTTTGAGGTTGCAACCAAGCGTTACATTCGCGCCAGCTACGCCTACCTGGCTTCCTATGACGTTCGCGATCTGATCTTAGCGCATACCGGTTGCGGCAAAGAGCAAGCTGAAATAACCATCGATCCTCAAGCCGTCAAATCATTACTCACCCTCATCCGCAACTCCTTCTGGCAACCCCAGTGGGTTGAGTATGGTGGTAAGCAATCGAGCATCAGGGAACTCAACGGCTTGCTACTGTTACGTGCGCACGCAAGCGTCCACCAAAAGGTGACCAAGCTACTCGAAGCCTTGCGTCAAAGACCACAACCATCAACGAAGAAAGCCAATGTCAATAAAGCCCCAACTGCTTCCGAGTCATAAACTCAGGCCATAGGCTTTGATCAGAATTTTCATTGATCCAATCGCACATTACTGCGACAATGATCACATACCCACCCCAGTCGATCCATCGGCAAAACCCCACCAGCCCGGAGACGACCATGAAATGTATCTTGAATATATCACTGCTTGGACTCATCGTCCTGTCCTTTGCTGGCGTGGATACCGCGTTGGCGCAAAGCTGGTCTGAACGTGTTGCAGCGGTCAAGAAAAAACGGGCGCAAGCCAAGGCGCAGGAGATGACGCCTGATCATCCGGCAGTCAAGATTCGGCAGATCATTCCCGTCGTCGATTTGGATCACACATCGTTCCGACATGCCGTGGACTGGTGGAAACAGGTGACGGGGGTTGCCCTGCTGGCCAACTGGGATTCATTCGAAGCTGCGGGCGTGGACAGCAACTTGCCAATCACGCTGAAGCTGCGGAACGCCCCTGCCAATATTGTGCTAGACCTGATATTGGAATTGGGTTCGCCGGACTACAAAATGTATCACCACGAAACCAAGTGGTATGTTCAGATTCTCACACGTGATCAAATGCTCAAGAAAACCGAAGTCCGCATGTATGACGTGCGGGATCTGCTCTTCCAGGCACCAAACTTCCGCCGCAATGCCCCCAAGCTTGGACTAAGTGCAGCTTTGAGCAGCAGTGGCACAGTTGGTGGATCATCCAGTGGCAATTCAGGTGGCCGTTCCGGGGGCAGTTCGACTTCACTCTTTGAAGACAGTGACAGCAATGACAATGACGATAACGACAAGCCCACTGAAAAAGACCGGGCCGAAGAACTCATCGACCTGATCCGCAGCAGCATCGAGCCGGACATCTGGATGGCCAACGGTGGTTATCACAGTTCCATCAAGTTCTACAACGGGATGCTGGTGATCCGTGCCCCGGAGTTTGTGCATCGACAGATCGGAAGCCCCAATGCCAGTCTGTTGGGTAACCGCAGCCCATCCCATCTCAATGCCAGTAGTGGTTATCAAGCGGGTAAAGCCAAGGTCTCAAAAAATGGGAGTTCTGCTTCGAGTGGTGACGGTAAAAGCAGCGTCTCATCGGTGCAGAGCAAAGCTGCATCACGTGATGTATCAGGTGTCGGGCCGGAGAAGTAAAACACGATGTGTTTTCTATGGAATGTGATGAATCCCAAGGTCAGATCGCTGATGCGTTGATCACGATGTCACCACGGCATCTTTGGATTCTTTTTCAGACTCTGCATTTTCAGGTGTATCGGCTTGTGCTTCTTGCGATGCACCGGTGTCTGCTTCTTCTGTCGCTGGCTTTTCACCCATGCCGGTTTTGGCTTCGATGGTGCGGAGAATCTGCTCGGTGTTCTCGGTCTGCATTTTCCAGTCATCGAGGACAATGATGCCGGCTTTGCCTTCGACCCGGTAGTGCACCATGACGATACCCTTTTTCTGCCAACGTGATTTATCGAGTTTGGTGATTGCGTCGAAAGGCACCAAGGGATGCCCCGAGGCGGTCACAGTTTCTTCATCACAGGCAACATAGCGTTTGATGGAACGCAGGGTCGACAGACCAAAGAGCAGGCCGACTGGCAAGGCAGACAAGCCAAGAATGCGCTGCAGCCAGATATCCGAATCAGACTTGGGGGCTTCAGGCTGTTCGGTCCAACCGTGTTCACGGGCGAAGGCAGGCCACTGGTCAACGCGGCCTTCTTCCTGAAATTGGATGTAGGCCAAGGCAACCTTCTGCTGATGGGGATAACCGACAAACCCGTCGTAACAGAACCACAAACCGCCTATCAAGGCAATGATGGACACCACCGCGAGTCGAGCCATGTAACTGGGACTGATCGTTGCCTTGGTCTGCATAGGTATATTCCTCACCTGTTTTGCGACAAGTTTTCGTGTCTACACCCTATCTATCGGCAAAAAGTTACCGGCCCAACAGCCGATTCCAGAAATGTTCTGCTAAAGCTCGTGCACCGGGATTGTTACGCACAAAATCAAATCCACCCTGATCGACTCTGCGGCGGGGAATCCGGGGTAGCCTTCGAGATAAGCGTTTATCACCAAGCATGCGCGAGAGATAGCGATTGGTGTGTTCGATCATCTGCTTGCCAGTCTGCGGCTCGGGTGCATCAGGACCAAACCGAATACGAATCCGGGGGATGCCTTTGCCAAAACCTTTTTGCGGGTAGATCACGCTGCGTTCCCAATACCTTGATCCAAGTGACTGGCATAACGCGCCAAGTCACTGAATTATTTCCACATTTACCGTAAACCGATCGAGGTTTAATGTCCAGTGAAATTTGATTGTTTGATGGCATATCGCGCGTTTAACATTCGACTTCGTTGAATCCCGAGTCGACACGACGCTGCTCGTCTGCATTGCCGAGATTGTGTAAATGCCGGTTCACTTCGCCCAGAGTCCGACTCGGTTGAATTGAGCCTGTTCCTGGAGAATGTCAAAGCGTGCCATATGCTCATGGACAAATCGTTGATCCGTCCGCGCCATGCCGTGAAGTAACAGTTGTTCGTTGAGCATCTGCCCATTGTCCATGTAGACATAACACAGCAGGCGGCCGTAGGTACCCCAGATGCGTTGGGGTTGGAGTTTGAGCTTCACCTGTTTGTCCTGGCAATGATCGCTGGTCCACTTCATCGCTTCACGGGCCATGGGTTGGTCCACAGTGCCTTTGGATTGGTTGGCTATTTCGGGGGTGTCGATACCCCAGAGTCGCAAGCGGACAGTCTTGCCATCTTCCAGTTGGATGTCGAGTGTATCACCATCGACAACGCGCGTGACCTTAAACCAGCGGTCTTCATACTGGTTGAGCAAGTCGCCGGGATAGACGAAGAGGCCTGCATGATCCGCCAGACTCAGTCCGACAGCGGAGATTATCAACGTAATGGCAAACAAGCCATATCGCACACGGCGTTTTGCCAAAACGCGATTTAACGGGATGCGCGGGGGTTGATCATCAGATTTGGACGGTTGGTTTCTGGCCATGCGAAGCCTGAATTACGAACCCAGTGACAAACGGTAGTAACGCAGTATGGATCCGAGCAGAATGACGATCGCTGCCAGGTGGATATTGATCATCATGGCGGTCTTGTCGGACTTGATGAGCTTGCTGTATCGCATCCAGATAACACAGAAGATGCCCATGGCAAGCATGACTTTCGTGCCGATCAAGGCATTGCCCAAAGCGCCGATGGCTTTGTATTTTTCGTTGGTGATTACCCACGTGAACAAGCCACTGACCACGAGCCCGAGCATGGCAAACCATTGGAAAGTCAGAATGCGGGATCGGAAACCATCAATAAATGCCTCCGCTTTTTCCGAGTCAAGAATTTTGCGGGCAACGCGTTGGCCGATCATATTGTAAAGCAGACCACCCACGAGTGTGATGAAACTCAACACATGGATGTAGCGCATGACGATAATGAGGACGGGATTGTTCATGTGTGTAGCGTAGCGTAAGGATCAATGAACCGCCAAATTCATGCGCCGGTTAATGGGCGGACTTAAGCAGCGTCAACAACATAATGCAAGGCGTGGTTGCTGAGATACTATGCGGGAGATTGGCGGGCATGTGGGACAACGTGCCGGGGACAGCGTTAATATTTTCACCTCCGAGTTTCCATTGTGCTTCGCCGGCGATTTGCTGAATGATGGCAGGGACCGCAGCGGTATGTTCGGAGAGTTCCTGACCTTGGGCAAAGCCAAACAAGACGAGTTTGGTGTGATCATCCTGATGTAAGGTCAGGCTGAGCGTACCCTTTTCGGGAATTTCAATCGCTGTAGCAAGATCGGGGATGGTGATGGCGGTGGACATGGGATTCTCCATTGCGTACTTGTCTCGTGATCAATGGCATAACACAGATGCACAGTGGTCAAACCGTACGGCATCGTAGGCGCAATACAATAGATAAACCTTGTTCCAGATCAAGTATTGGAATATATAAACTCACACACGGAAGATGGCGCCGAGTTTCTTGCCCATGAGAATGCTGGCACCGACGAGGGTGATGGTCAGCAAGGCCATGCCCCAGACACCCATCGCAGAAGCGATGTATGGACCATCACCGAGTCGGTTAAAGAACTCGAAAATGGCCTTGGTGATCGGGAAGTAGGCTTCCTTCTGCGCCAGGATCAGGGAGTCGGAGACTTCGAGCATCGCAAAGGCGAAAGCAAGAATACCACCTGCAATGATGTTGGCCATGATCAAGGGGATAACCACCTGCTTCAGTGCTGTCGCGGTGGAAGCACCAAGGTTCAATGCTGCTTCTTCCAGTTCACCGGAGGTTTGTTCCAGACCGGCTGAGGCCGAGCGCACCACGTAAGGCAGGCGACGGATACCGTAGGCAATAATCAGGAACATCAGCGGGTTGGGCGACTTGCCTGTGATCTGGCAAAGCGAGGCCAGATAATGCCAACCCTTGGCTTCGAAGAATCGGTTGAGATCAGCAAACGGCCAGTTCAGACTCATGGCAACATAACCAAAAGCCATCACCAAACCGGGGACCGCCAAAGGCAGCATCGCAAGCGAGTCAAGCAGCCAACCCCCTTTGACTTTGCAGCGCACCGAGAGATACGAAATGCTCAGACCGATGACCACTGTCAACGTCACTGCACCCAATGCATAGACCAGTGAGTTCTGAATGGAGCCCATTGCCAAAGGATGAGCTAGCGCATTGGCATAGTGATCCGTGGTAAAGGCCTTGGGCAGGATGGATTGGTACCAGGCGCCATCGACACTGAAACTGCTGAAGATCACACCGAAATGGGGCATGACGGCTAAGCCGGTGAGAATGACGAAAGGAGCCAAAGCACCCAGAGCAGCAAAGCCACGGAGTTTTTTTGTGGTTGATGCGATGGCGGCACGCCCCTGCATGGCGTAACTCTTGCCACCGAAAGCAAACTTGCCGATGAGATACAAACCAACTGCAAGGGTGAGCATGACCACCACCAGCGCATAGGGTCTGGGGTTGGTCTGGACTTCCTGAATGCCCCAGAAAATCTGCACCGGGGTCACCTTGTAATAGTCGAACATCAGGGGTGTACCCAACTCGGTGAACGACCAGATGAAGACGATGGTCGAACCTGCAAAGACGCCGGGGATGATCAAGGGTAAGGTCACCGTAAAGAAGCGACGGATCTTGCCTGCTCCTAAACCGAGGGCTGCTTCGTCCAATGCCGGATCGAGGTTGGCCAATGCTGCGGTGATGTTCAGGTAAATGATGGGATAAAGGTGCAGGGCCTCCATGATGACCACACCCCAGAAGCGACCGCTTTCGCCGCCCCCCAGAAAGTCAAAACCAGGTTGACCGGGTTCGAGAAATCCGAGTTGGTAAAGCAGAGCATTGACCGCACCGAACCGCCCCAGCAATGCGCGTAAACCAATGGCTCCGACAAACGGCGGGAGAATCAGCGGCACGAGCAGCAAGCTGGTCATCACGCCCTTACCCATAAAGTCATACTTGGCAGCAAGCACGGCCATGGGCATGGTGAGAATCAAACAGAGAATGGTCGTCGCGGTGGCAATCATCAGACTGTTGCCAAGCCCCGCCATCCACAATGGGTCTTCAAACACACTTTGGACATACTTGAAGGTGAAGTCGCCCTCAGGCGTTTTGAATCCGCCCTGCACGGTTAGAAAAATCGGCCAAAGCAGGAACACGCAAAGCACCGCCAGAATGAAAAAATACAGCAGGTACCGCGGGATGTTTTGTTTACGAGCTAAAGTCAACATGACAACAAGGTAAAAAGGTTTAAGCCAATGGGCAAGAACGTTGTTCAAATCTTAACGAATTGTTTCCATTACTCACAGGAGCGGAGAGTCGGAAAGCTTGATGAGCGATGAAAGATGTTTACCAATCCGTTTTTCCTGATCCGTCAGATTCGATCGACGATCTCATCTGGCGGCTCGTGTTTGGCAACCTTGATCCACAACCGCCACCCCAGCGTAGCATGCCCCTACTCCCTACTCCCTACTCCCTACTCCCTACTCCCTACTCCCTACTCCCTGGTCCCTACTCCCTGGTCCCAAGCAAAGCGAGCACGCAGCAGCTACACTAACACCATGCACATGATCACGATCATCCTTGCCATGGGCCTGCTGCTGCACGATGCGTTCGTCGGCATGGACATGGGGCCGGTCGGCAACAACGCGGCCTACGCCCTGGCGGTGATGATTCTGCCCAAGGCGATACTGGTATTGCTTTATCACCGGTTGTGTCAGCAGGCACTGCGACGCCCCACCAAAAGGAAACTCAAGCGACTCGACCGTGTTGGAGCTGCGTTGCGATTGATGCTGCTTGCCTGCTACGGATTTGATTTGGCTGCAGGTTGTTTGACATGGTTGCGGGTGACGGTCGGTGACTGGATTCTGTTGGATGAAGCCCTGCTGCTGATGCCGACAATTGTCACGCAGTTGCTTTTCTGGCGCGTGTACTATCCGGTGGATCGCAAAGTCCGCGAAGCCATGGCATTTAATGCCATCGACAACGGTGAACCGGTCGCCCCGATCTGGACACGTCGTCAATACCTCTTGGCTCAGATCCGACATAGCCTGCTGATTCCCGGTGTCCCCCTGCTGATTCTTTTGGCATGGACGGAAACCCTGAACATGATGCCGGAGGAATATCTGACGCTCCCCAATGGCTACGATTTGCAGACGCCCTTATCACTGTTTGGGACGGCAATCGTCTTTCTACTCACCCCGGTGATGATCCGAAAACTTTGGGACACGCAGGCACTGCCCGCATCACCGATGCGTTCTCGTCTGCTGCAACTCTGCAAGCAATACCGCGTAGGAGTCCGTGAGATTCTGCATTGGAAAACCTTTGGCGGAATGGCTAACGGCGCGGTGATTGGTTTCATCGGCCCGTTGCGTTATATCCTGCTCACTGATGTCCTGTTGGCGCGCATGACGGGCGGCTGTGTCGAAGCGGTGATGGCACATGAGATTGCTCATGTGAAAAAGAAACACATGTTCTGGATGATTGCCGGTGCCGGAGCGATGTTGGTGATTTACGAACTCCTGTTTGGGGTGATGATCTGGTATGCAGGATCGAAACTGGTGGATTGGGTCGATGGCTCAGAAGACCTGCAAAGCACCATCGACAATGCGAGCCTGATCATCAGCCTGCTCCTGGCGGTGATTGCCTGGCTGGTGAGTTTTGGGTGGCTCAGTCGCCGAATGGAACGCCAGGCGGATAGCTTCGCGGTGGCACACATGGCCAAGACGCACGGCCACGAACGCATCGAGCCCGAAGATGCCTACGCCATGATCCAGGCTTTGGAAGAAGTCGCAGTCTTGAATCACGTCAGGCCGGAGAAGAAAAGCTGGCGACACGGTTCGATCCGCTGGCGTCAGGACTATCTCAAAACACTGGTCACCCGCTGTCCCAACCAATTGCCCATCGACCGACTCATGCGTTGGCTGTGTGTATTGATCTTCCTCGCTGTCCTGCTTAGCAGTTGGTTACTCATGGGCGGGATCGACAAAATCGAAAACTACCTCACACCCACCACACCGGCGAAGGTCTACATTATCTGATCTGATGTTCAATTTCTTTAACATCAGATCACTTGTCTGATAAAGCGAAACAGGTCGTATCTTGTTATACTAAAGACATGCAGTTCATCAAGATGCATGGTATTGGCAATGACTATGTCTATGTCAACGGCTTTGAAGAGTCGGTGACTGATCCTGTTTCATTGGCTCCGGTGATCGCTGATCGTCATACCGGTGTGGGCGGTGATGGGTTGATCCTCCTGCTCCCGGCTGAAGAGGGTGTCGATGCAGACGTGCGCATGCGCATGTTTAACGCAGACGGCTCGGAGTCTGAAATGTGTGGCAACGGTATCCGTTGCGTGTGCAAGCTCGCACATGATCATGGCGTATGCACCAACAATCCCATGAAGATTCAGACCGGAAACGGCGTGCTCACGCTTCAGTACACGACCGATGACAACAACAAAATCGAACAGGTCCGCGTGAACATGGGTAAGCCCATTCTCACGCCCGCCAAGGTGCCCGTTGCCATCAAGCAGGACGCCCCTGTGGTTGACTACGACATGGCCGGCCATCTGGATTGGGCCAACACCCCTGCTGGTGATGCGTGGATTGAACACTCGGGAACCCAGTTGCGTATGACCTGTGTCTCGATGGGAAATCCGCACGTGACGCTTTACAGTCGCGATGTCGCCAAGGTGCCGCTTGAGACGGTTGGCCCATTGCTCGAACGTCACCCGCTTTTCCCTGCACGAATCAATGTCCACTTTGTCCAGGTTCACAGTGACAGCGAAGTCACCATGCGAACCTGGGAACGCGGCAGCGGGATCACCCTCGCCTGCGGCACCGGCGCTTCGGCTGTGTGCGTCAGCGGGGTTCTCACGCAAAAGAGCGGCCCGGAAATTCTGGCACATCTGCCCGGCGGAGATTTATTCCTCCAATGGGATGCAAACGATGAGCCAGTCTACATGACCGGGCCGGCAACGGAAGTCTTTACAGGCAATTGGCCAGGTTGAATCATGACGACATTCTGCTACCTGACAGACACGCATTTCGGATACACACTCGGCGAGGGATACTCCATGCAGCCCCGACACCCCGAGCCTGTCGAAAAAGTGCTCTGCGGCCTGCGCGAATGGCTCACCGAAAACCCGGTCGACTTCATCCTCCACGGCGGTGATCTCGTCGAACACGGCAATGAAAAACTCATCACCCGATTTGCTGAAAAACTCACCAGCATGCCTTGCCCAGCCTACCTCTGCCTGGGCAATCATGATCTGGACAGCCCGGATTCTTACGAGCTATGGAAAGAACATCACATGGGCCTTTTGCCCAAGAACAAGCCCAACTACAAGCTTGAGTTCGATGATGTAAATGTCTACGTGTTGGCGGTCAGCTATGCGGGCGCCCCTCAACCCTATTACTGGGAAACGGCACACATTCCCGTCATCAGTGATCAACAAAAACACGACCTTGAGCAATACCTGGCAGCAAGCACCAAGCCGGTGATCCTGGCAACCCATGTGCAGGTCAATGCCATCCCCTCTAGCCAGACTGGACTTTGTGGCGAAGTGGGTGAACCTGACTGCCAATACCAACGCTATCTCATTGACCTGGCGCGACGTTTCCCAATGCTTCACCTGATCATGACAGGGCACAACCATGTCAACACCCTGGCAAGATTCGGCAACCTCATCACCATGACCACCAACGCGTTCACCGAAACGCCATTTGATCTTCGCGTGGTCACCATTGATGACAAAAACATCGAAGTCGCTACCCACAGTCTCCGCCCTTGGATCGACCCGCAGGCTGAGTTTAATGCGGAGTTCTCATGGGCCCTGGGCGGCCCGTCTCAACGCGAATGCACCATCCCTGTGCGTAAAGCCAAGCACGATTGCTCCTGCAGTGCATAACCACAAAAATTTGCTGAGTTGACGACCATGAAACCGGGGCTATTTTCCAAACCAATCACAACACGCCAGATCATTCTCTATGGCATTGTTTGGACGGTTCTTCTTGAACTGCTCACCGTCATGCTGCGATTTGGCTTTTCACTCGAATCCTCACGACACACCGCTTCGACCGTCGGCATATTGACTATGGGCCTTCGGATTCATCATGGGTATATTGGTTTTGTCATGCTCATTGCTGCATGGTTTTTCAAGTCCAAACCCATTGTCTTTGCCTGGATACTCATACTGGGTATCGCACTATTTGCATCAGACATGATTCACCATTTCCTGGTGCTTTGGCCCATAACCGGTTCGCCGCAGTTTCATCTGGTTTACCCGTATTGACAGTCGATCCACTTGAAGCCAAACCACACTATCACGATTCAATCACGGGCGCGACATGGCTACCAACGGTTTGAGGTTGGACTACCTGTTTGGACGTGTGCTTGCGTTCGAACTTACCGTGAAGCAAACCGGCCCAGACAATCGCAGTCACTCCCGCGAGAATATTGCCAACCGCCATCCCTGCAAAGAGTCCGTTGAGTCCCCCCATGGCACTGCCAATCACGACGCATGGCAAGGTCAACACCAACAGCGCGACAATATTCAACGAAGCCGAATGCATCGGTTGATGCAGGCCATTAAACGCACCACTGACGATGCGCCACAAACCGGCCATCCCAAGACAAACCGGCGTGATCATCAGGTAAACACGAATGATCTGAATCACTTGCGGATCATCACTGAAAGCCCGAGCGATAGGTGATGCAAAGATCACAACCACCCCGTACATCAATAAGCCCCAACCGATCGCAAAACCGTATACCCAGCGATGAGCCATACGCACGCGATCCAAACGTCCTGCGCCAAAGTTCTGCCCGACAAACGGCATGAGAACACTGCCCAGTGAAGCAAGCACCATAATGGTGATCGAGTCGATCTTGGCCCCCGCTCCCGCAGCAGCTACCGCTTCATCTCCATACCCGGAAACCAGCTTCGTGATCACCGCTGCAGATAACGGCCCCAACGCCCCCGTCAAGGCAGCAGGTACCCCGATGTATACCAACTGACGCCAGGATGAAAGCACCATGTGTAATTTCGGCATTTCAAAACACAGCAGTTTCTTCCGGTAATACAACACACCAACCGAACTGAACAATGCAAACGCACGTCCGAATAAAGTCGCAATCGCGGCACCAGCTATCCCCCACTTGGGGAATCCAAACAAGCCGAAAATCATGATCGGATCGAGCACCAGATTCACCAATGATCCGCCCCCCATAATCAAACCCGCAGTCGTCGTATCACCCGTCGCGCGTAAGGCATTGTTGCCCATCATCGGGATCGCAACCAACGGCATGCCCATGAACCAGATGTTCATGTAGATGACGGTCAACTTCAACGTCTCACCCCGCGCGCCCATCAGGTAAAAAATATCGCGACAAAAATACAAGCCCAATAGGCTCGCAACAATCGACACCACAAAACCCAGCATCAAAGCATGTGTCGTGAGTTGCTGAGCTTTATGAAAGTCTTCCTTGCCAATGGCTTGAGAGATCACCGATGACGTACCAATGCCAAGACCGAAGATCAGAGACATGATGGTGAAAATGATCGGGAAGGTGAACCCCATCGCAGCCAGTGGCTCGGTGCCAAGCTGGGCGACGAAGAAAGTGTCGGTAATGTTGAAGATCGTCATGGCAACATGACCCACCAACATACCCAGGAGCATTTTGATGAGCGTCTTGCCGATCGGCCCTTCAGTTAAAGCTGCTTTCTTGGCTGCCAACGAACTCATGACGCACTCACTTTACTACTCTCAAGATGTTCAGCCATGTTTTGGCGCATGGTCATTAACAACTTCTCTGCCTGTTTGACCTGTCGCTCACTTAACCCCTGATTGAGTATTTCGGTAAAGGCTTGCAAAGCTTCACGCACTTTCGGGACGACTCTCTTTCCCTTGGCAGTCAGACTCACCAACATTGCCCGACGATCGTTAGGATCCGGTTCGCGCTGAACATAATCAAGTTCTTCAAGCCGACTGATACTGCGCGTCACGCAACTCTTATTGATGGCAAGTTCCTGGCTGAAGACTTCCTGCATCTGACTGCCATGCGTATCAATCACCATCAGGTAAAGATAGGTTGCCCCATTAAGTCCAAGGGGGGCTAACTCCCGATCAAGGTAAACCGACTTCATCCGATGAATCGCAGATATCCAGCGACCTGGTGTGGGCGTATCCGATTGTTTTTTGGTTAGTTGCATATGCAACCATTTTACACGTCATGGTTGCACTTGCAACTATTTTTTATCATGGGATGTGAAATGATTACAAATGCTTGCGATTTAGCGCATCTCAAGCGTATGCAAACACAAACTTGCAAACAGGATATGACTCGGCAAGTTTCATGCGTCAGTCGAATATTCGTAATTCAATACTGCCCAAAATGCTGAATCGCGGACATGATCAAGCGCATCCCAGTCAAACGCGAACCATTGTTAATCGATCCGGCAGTGGCAAGCACGAGTCCCTTGGATATCCGGGCTTGATCAAAATCGCGGAGTGTTTCGCGGACGATCGCTTCATGGTTATCACGACTGAACGTAAACGGTGCCAGCGTCCCGTAGATCACCGCCTTGGGGAGATACTCCCGGATATCACTTACCCGGACATTGGGACCGAAGTTCACCCCCGTGAGATTCAGGCGCCCCAGGAGCGGCAGTAAATGCCCCATATCCGAATCGCTATGTTGAAAACGATTGTCCGTCGGCAAAGGTGCATAGCGTTCGAAAATCGCTTTGAGAATCGGGTAACCAAACATCTCGTACATCACTGGCGTGAGCAAAGCACAGTTATCGTCCGCAAAACCAAACCCGCGTCCCCAATCACAATCTGGCGTCCAACCTGCTTCCTGATCCATCACATCAGCCAGTCCAAGCATCGCACGCAAAATCACATCACGAAAACGCAGCGCCAACGCCGGTTGATCCATGATCAGAAACAACAGGTTCTCCGTGCCAAAGATGCTGGTTGCAAAGGTCACCGGCCCGCGCTGCCCACGATAGAGATTGGGTTTGATCCCCATCGCCATCAACCGATCCTTCTCTGCATCCCAGTTCTCCGGCAAGACAAACTCCCGGAGATTCTCCAGCTTTCGCTCTACACGATCCAGCAGTGCTTCAAGCTCATCCGGTGTATCAGCCGACTGCTTAAGCCAGTAAGACCAGATATGCCACTCTTCCTGAGCTTCGAAGATGTCTGACAGTTTCTTGACCTTCGGATACTGCCTGGTCGGATCAGGCAATGTTTCGTTGAGTAGTCGCTTGCCAACGATCCGTTCAGAGATGTCGTTGTATTGCTGGTTGAGTTGGATGCGATAGGCAATATCCTGCTCCTGTCGCTTCCAATCCTCAGCAATCCCCAATTCATCCCAGACCGCTTCCGTACTCATCATCACGCCACAGGCGACCTGCGGGCAATCACTGGCAAACGGGTCTGTCTTGGCTCTGGCATCGGCTTCCCAAAAGGCATCCAGATCAACGGGCGCCATCCCGTCATGCTTCTGCATCTGCTCCAAGAGCCATTTAACACGTGAATCGGTTTGGGACGAAAGGATTTGAGACATAGGTTTTATCCAGTTGCGGTGGTGGTCAACGTTTGGGGTGACAACGCATTGTCACCAAAAATTCTTGAGTATGTCTGCCCATGTTGATCTTCCGTGCGAGCATCCATGTAACAGACACTAAAAGCGCGACGACTTTGCGATGAACGATTCACATCCGAACCATGCAAGGTCCAGTTATGCAGTAACGCTGCTTCCCCAGCTTCCAACTCCAGGAATACTCGCTTGGACTCTGGGCAGTGTGCTGCAGCCTGTTCCTGGGTCAGAAAACCTGAAGGATGTGATGGATTGAGTAATGTCTGATGTGTCCCGGGAATGATCTGGACACAGCCGTTTTCAACAGTTGCAGGGTCCAAAGCCAACCAGAGCGTTACCAGCGGATCACGATCCAGAGACGTCCACCGATCCTGATGCCAAGGCAGGAATGTCCCCTTGTTGGCAGGTTTATTCATGAACATGGCACGAAAACAGGAGATGGGCGCATGCTTGCCATACTCGTGTTCACAAATGTGTTTGAAAATCGGACGCTGCATGAATGTCAGGAACATCGGATCAAACTCAAGGTCCTGAATCTTGCGGTACCCCAGGGTCGATCCCTTATGACCGCGTCCCCCAGCCCCGGCATCCTCGTACTTGCCAGACTCCGAATCGAGTTGCATAAACAGGCGATCATAATTCAAATCAGCTTGTCCAAGCATGATGGCATCAATGCGATCCTGCATGGCTTTGAGTTGTTCGTCGGTGAGCAGTTTGCCGAGTTTGATGTAACCATCCTTTTGGTACTGCTGCCATTGTTCGTCGGTTAAGCGGGTAAGTTCTGTAGACATTGCAAGGCTCCTTTTCATGAGGTGCCTTAACGTTATCTCAAGTAGCAAACAAACCCAATGGAGATGCTGAAAGTCAAGATGGATAATCTGAACATACCATCTGACGATACTGCTTGGGACTGCGGCCATGATGCTGGCGGAACATACGGGAAAAATAGTAGGGGTCGGTAAATCCGACCTGCTCACCGACCCCATGAATGGAAAGAATATTCTCTGCAAGCAGATTGGCAGCCTTGTTCATCCGAACCTGCATCAGGTACTGCAAGGGTGTAACCCCCAGCGTCTGTTTAAAAAGTCGATTGATGTGCTGTGGCGTATAACCTGCCCAAGATGCGATGTTCTCAAGCGTGATCGGTTTCGCGTATGACTCATGGAGTTTATCCACCAGTGTCATGATCATGGGGTCAACCCAGCGTTTGGCGATGTCCACATCAGCAGCCAGGTCATACAGATATTCATGGACGATCAACTGTGTCCAGCCGTCGAGTAGATCAATGCGTGGGAAGAGACTTTTACCTTGATAATCAGCCAATAAACCGCGCAGGTATCCGTCCAACCGGGTGTTTTTCGCAACGGTCATCAGGGGCTGTGGTTCAAGCAGTTCAAAGACATTAATGCCGCCGGGCAGTGTCGCGACCATGTGAATGGAAAGTAACGTCAGACGCTTTGTTAGTGAATAAGCGTGATGCTTTGGACCGGGTGGGACGAGCAATAGTGACTGAGGCGTGAGTTCATGGCGTTGACCTTCAATCTCCCATACCGCGCGCCCGCGTGTGACAAAGAGAAGGTTATAGTCGGGCACCACGCGTTTTTCCATGGTATAGCCCTGCTCATGTCTTTGCATGGAGCCACCAATGGTGCGAACTTGAGCCTGCTGTGTGATGTAATCCACCAGCGTTGGCTTGGCTTTGGATGTCGGATCGACAGGTGACATCCGATCATTATAAACCATGATGGATAATTTGAATCATGAAAATCAAAAGTGGTGGTCAACCGCCTGCGGCTTTGACCTTGTATCCCTGATCTGCAAGCATTTTCACAAGTCGATCTCGGTGATCACCTTGAATTTCAAGATGGTCATCCTTGACCGCCCCACCTGCTGAGCAGGTGTTTTTGAGTTTCTTGAGCATGGCTTTGAGATCGTTGGCTTTAGGATCCAGGCCGGTGACGACCGTGTTCCACTTGCCTTTTCGCTTCTCACGATAAACTCGGACTTGCTGATCCTTAGGCAGACAGACATTGCCCTCCGCGTCGCGTGGACAAGTGCATTCCGTCAAAGCCTTATTGCAGACTTCACAGGTTACGGGGCGTTGCAGTGATGTTCCGTCGAATAATCCAGCCATGTTTAGAGTGTAACAAAAGCGGGGAATCATTGCAGATTGCGTTGTTGTGAGTTTCAGGTAACCGGCTTGACGACCTGACAGCAATTGGGACGTGCTTTGCGGATCGCCCACTGTGTCGCCAGTAACCATGCCAAAGGGTTCCAGACACGCACCGCCATACTGATGGCTTCGAGTGGTTTACGGGTTGCCAGACGATGCATCGCGCGGATCAAACGGACCTGCCCCTGCACTGCACTCAGAGAGGGTGGATTGTATGTCGGGTCAATCATAGGCAGCATCAACTCACGAATGACTTCATACTCGCGATCCAGATCACGCCGATCCAGCGTGTTGGTCACGCTCATGGCATCTTCTTCACACTTGATCAACAAAGGTTGGTCAATGTGAATCATGTCACCTTGGTTGAGTAATCTGGCTTTAAACCAGCTATCCACCGCGGTCGGCAGGACATCCTGTTTTTCAAATCCGATCCCCTGCTCAAAGGCAGTGCGTCGAAACATCATTGCGCTGGGGACACAACCACCGACATCATGCTGCATGTACATCCCGTAAAGGGCTTGCTTGCCGAGATAGCGGGTGATCATATCTGCAGGTGCAGTTGGCGGACACTGCTGTGCCTTAGCAGATTCGTAATTATCACAACAACCGGTGGTGATGAGGGTGACTTTCTCATCTGCATGTCGGATCGCTTCAACCATCTGTGAGAGACAATTGACTGCCAACCAGTCATCGTCGTGCAGGAGTTTGATCCATTGTCCTTTGGCCTGCGCCATGCCATGATTGGTGTTGGCAGATTGACCTTGCCCATCGACATTGCGCGTAGGTCGGATGCGCGGATCTGATTGTGCCAATTCCTGCAGATAGGCCCACGTTTGCCCTTCAGGTTTTTCGTCATCACTGACGATTAGTTCCCAGTCAACAAAGCTTTGATCACGTACCGAATCAATTGCCTTAGCAAGATAGTCTCGACGTTTGTAGGTCGGAATCACCACGGAGATCAAAGGTGTTTGGGGTTGTTTACTCATGCGTCCCCCTCCTGGTGTGATGTGTTTTCTGAGTAGGTCGCCAGTAGATGACAACGCTCAAAGCCCTGTTCAAAATGCGTCCGTGGCTGCGTTGCAAGATAGGTCATCAGGTCAGGCTGTGACGTATCAACAAGTTTGATGTCGTATCCTGCTTTTTGCAGAACCTCCGAGCAGCCCATCGCGGATTGGTAACTGTGCAGTTCAACAATCAAAGCCGGATGCTGTTGTGCGAGAAATCGGGTCGCCCCATTGAGAACCTGTACTTCGTAGTCTTCCACATCGATTTTCAAAAAGTCGATTTTCTCATTGCCCTCAGCATAGAGTTCATCTAGCGTCAAGACATCGACGGTGATTAACTGTTGCGGGCCGATGGTTGGATCATTGGGATCATCAACCAGTCGGCAAAGCACACCCTGGCCGTGAATAAAATGCAACTTGCCGGATTGATCGGACAAGGCGATCGGCTGCAGCTGGGCATTGGTGATGTTGTTGATCTGGATATTGGTCTGCAGTGCCTGAAAGTTCACCGGGTCGGGCTCGACACTGATGACCTTACCTTGCTCACCAACCCATTGACAGAGCATCAGGGTTTCAACGCCGATATGCGAACCGATATCGATGACACAGCTGCCGGGTTGAACATGCTCTTTCATCACATTGAGCATAGCCGGTTCATCGTGACCTTTGATCCAATAGTAATGCGGCGTGTTAGCGTCGACCTGAAGCTTCATCCCTGCTAACGGTCCCTGCCGAATGGTGACGATCTGTGCTTCACCCGTGGCAGCAGCAGACTTGAGCAGGCGTGAACCCATGCGAGCAACAAACGGCATGCGATAGGCGGCCCGGATCAACGGGGAAGGCATGTGCTGGACGAGGCCCAGAAGCATCTGTTTAAACGAGATTGCCATTCGCATCACCGATTTTATCGGTTATCAACTCACAACAATTGATGTACTTTGGGTATGCGTTAAAGATGTGAAATCGCACAAACCATACAGACGTCAAAGACCAACATGCAATGCTTGCCTGGCTGACGAATCGTGATGATTTGCCTGTAGAGCGTTTCCAGGAATTAATCTCCATGCCGTCTTAGACTTCGTCATTCCCGCGAAGGCGGGAATCCAGTGGCATGCAGTTGAATATTGCAAATTTCACTGGACTCCCGCCTGCGCGGGAGTGACAGAAGATAGAGATTAATTATTTAAACTGCTTTACGACCAACGATCATCCGGGGCGATTTTACGGTCCCAGTCGGTATCCTGATCACGGGCAAAGGATCGGTCAGCCTGGCGGATGCAGTCCCAGCAGATCACTGCTTTGGGATTGGCACCAGCCGGTAGCGGGTCAGGTTTCCATGCACGTTCACCGGCAGCAAAATGTCGCAGACACATCGTACAGGTGAATTTTTCAGTCTGCTCCAAGGCATGGTCGATGGCAAGGTTCAAAGCCTTGAGACTGATGATCGAACCTTGATGGCCTTCGATCATCGGCTGGACTTCGTCCCAATCCTCGCCGGTAAAATCACAGGAGATGACAATCATCCCGTCTTCGGTGCGTTGCATGAGGTGTGCTTTCTGATGGTGATTCGGGTTAGATTATTTTTCAGCCAACCACTGGGCGGCTTGCGGGGCGTAGTAAGTCAGAATCATATCGGCACCGGCGCGGGCGATGGCGGTCAGACTTTCAATGACGATCTTCTTCTCGTCCACCCAACCACTTTCGCTGGCAGCTTTGATCATGAGGTATTCACCGCTGACCTGATACGCTGCGATCGGTAATGTCGTCACCTGCGTGATCCGTTGGATGATGTCCAGGTAAGGTCCTGCAGGTTTGACCATAACGATGTCTGCACCTTCTGCTTCATCGAGCAACGTCTCGGTGATTGCTTCACGCGCGTTTGCAGGGTCCATTTGATAAGTGAGTTTATCGCCGGGAATTTTTTTACCGTCTGCACCGTTAGACTTGGGTGCCGAGTCCAACGCGCCACGGAATGGCCCGTAAAACGCCGAAGCATACTTGGCGGAGTAGGACATGATACTGACACTCTCATAGCCATTGGCATCAAGCGTCTGACGGATGGCAGCGACGCGACCGTCCATCATGTCACTGGGCGCGACAATGTCGGCACCGGCTTGAGCATGCATCAGCGCCTGCTTGCAGAGAACCTGCACCGTTTCGTCGTTGAGAATTTCCCCGTTGTCATCGACAATACCATCGTGCCCATCACTGGAATACGGGTCCAACGCCACGTCGGTGATGACCAGCACATCGGGATATTCGAGCTTGATGCGGGTAATGGCCTGCGGGATGAGCCCCACGGGATTGTAGGCTTCATCAGCAGTGGAGGATTTGTACTTGTCATCAACCTTGGGAAAAAGCACAACCGCGCCGATCCCCAATGCTGCTGCACGACCGACTTCCTCGCAAAGTCCGTCAAGTGACCAGCGATGACACCCGGGCATGGCATCAATGGGCTCAACGATACCATCATGCACAAACAGCGGGTAAATCAGTTGCTGAGCAGTCAATCGTGTCTCACGAACCAGCTCGCGCATCGCAGGTGTCCGGCGGCGGCGGCGTGGTCTTTGAGGCAGGTCCAAGTTAAACTCGTTATTCTCGTGTAACATACGCAACATCATACCGAATTGATACCAACCTTGTGTAGCAGGATGCAATGAACATGGCCTTGAATATTCGATTTCACAATACGCTGACCAACCAGTCCGAAAGTTTCCTACCCGTCGATGCACCGCTGGTGCGAATGTACTCCTGTGGCCCGACGGTTTATGACTTTGCCCATATCGGCAATTTCCGGACATTCATCTTTGCTGACGTACTCCGCCGATTCCTGGAATTGGCAGGCTACGATGTCAAACATGTCATGAACATCACCGACGTCGGACATATGACCGAAGACGATCTGGCGGACGGTGGCGGTGAAGACAAAATGGAACTCGCAGCCCGACGCGTCAAAGAAGATAAGAAGTCCGGCAAGGTACCCGAGGGGGCGGTCACCAATCCGGACGATCCCTACCAGATTGCCAACTATTACACGCAGGCTTTCCTTGCCGATGCCAAAGCACTTGGCATGAAAGTTGCCTATGAGTATCCCGAATCCATGCCCCATGCCACCAACTGCATCGACATCATGCAGGACATGATCGGCAAGTTGCTTGAAAATGGACATGCCTACCAAACCGATGAAGGCGTGGTCTACTTCAGTGTCGAAAGCTTCCCCGACTACGGCAAGCTCAGTGGTAACACACTCGACAAACTCCGCGGCGGTGCAGGTGGTCGCGTTGATGATCAAACGCTGGCAGGCAAACGTCACCCCGGTGACTTCCTGCTTTGGAAACCGGACGAAAAACACATCATGAAATGGGACTCACCGTGGGGCAAAGGTTATCCCGGTTGGCACATCGAATGCTCATGCATGGCTCAATCCCTGCTGGGAAGCGATGTCATTGACATCCACACCGGTGGTGAAGACCTGACCTTCCCGCATCACGAATGTGAAATCGCTCAATCCCGTGGTGCGTCAGGCAAAAACAGCTTCGCAAAATTCTGGATGCATGCCCGGTTCCTGCTTGTCGATGGGCAGAAAATGTCCAAGAGCAAGGGCAGCTTTTACACTGCCCGTGATGTGTTTGAAGGTCGTGTCACCGGCCGCAGTGTGCACCCCGCTGTCCTGCGTTTTGAACTGATGCGAAGCCACTATCGAAGCAATCTCAACTTCACCGCTTCAAGCCTTTCCGACGCGGCATCCGCAGTCAAACGTTTCACCGACTTTGCACTCAAAGCCAAGGCACTGTGTGACGACCAACCTGCTGAAATTGACCTGACGCACCCCATGCTCGCAGCCTTCACCGAAGCCCTGGCAGATGACCTGAATATCAGCGGCGCGCTAGGCGAACTTTTTGCATGGATCAATGACTGTAAGGATGATGCTGCTCTCACATGGGCAGCCTGCCAGCAAGTTGATCGCGTGTTGGGTTTGCTGGACCTGGAAGATCAGTCCGATGCCGGCGAATTGGATATTCAAGCGATGTGCAAAGCGCTGGACGAAGCCCGTGCCAACAAAGACTATGGCACGGCGGATGAACTCCGCAAGCAGATGACTGAAGCTGGCTATGATGTTCAAACCACCAAGGAAGGTACCCAAGCCGTCAAGAAACTGGCTTGATCAGGCTTCGAACTCGAATCAAAAAAAACGCGGGAGATGGCAAACACCATGTCCCGCGTTTTTTGATTTGTCATGTTGTCCGCGATTACTCAGCGGTAGCAGCTTCGGGAGTTTCTTGCTCTGTCTCTTTACCCATCGCTTCATCCATCATTTCTTCGTCTTCAGGATCCGGTACCTGCTGGATGGTATAAACGATCGTCTTCCCGTCCTTGGCATCAATAATCTGCATCCGTGCAGGATTGTTGGCATAGTTACTGCGAACCACGCTTTGGAGTTTGTTGTTGATCTGCTCAAGGTTGGCTTTGATATCGTTCATGATCATGACCATGAAAATGGACGTGATCCAGATGATGATCAGTAAACCCTTGCCCAGTGTCTGTGCGGTCTTTTGCTCTTTTTCCTGGCTCAAAACAGTCTCCTTTGTCGACGGGAATGGGATAATGAAAAATGCCACTCACAGCATAGCGAGTGGCAAAGGTTTTGAGAATAGGTTTTAGACGTCCGTTTTGACGATCATGCCATATAGTCTTACTTCTCAGAGTTGCTGAGGTTGATTCGTCCTACTTGACTGCGCACATGCCAGGACCATCCGTAGACTCTCAAGGCCATCTTCAATGCCTGACCGCAATGCTTCTCCGTCAGTGATCGCAGCTATGAAATTACGGTTCAATTCGTCATAGCAATTGTGCTCAGAAACGATGACTTCCTTGCGGACATCCCCATCGATCTCTTCGCTGGGTTTACCGTCATGATAGACGAAAGTTGCCTTATCGATCGTTTCAAATGCGACATAGACCTTTTCACACATCATGGTGAAATCAATTTCGCCACCTTTGGGCTCAGCGACATTCGAAGCGCAGATGCTGGCAACCGAGCCGTTGGCAAAGCGGATCACAGCAGCGCTGACGTCATCGACTTTGTAGTCGTCATAGTGTTGATGGTTGAGGTTATCCGTCTGAGCATACGCAGACTGACCTTCGCCCATGAAATAGCGGGCCATGTCGTAAATGTGTATGGATTGTTCAATGAGTTGACCACCCCCACCATTGGGATCACGCCACCACTTGGGGAACAGGCAGTTGACAAAGAAGCGTCCTTGAAACATCAGCGGCTTGCCTGCACTGCCATCCTCAAGCATCTGTTTGAGTTTGATCGCAGGGGCTGTATGACGCATGTGATGACCGATCTGACATTTCACGCCAGCCTGTTTCACGGCATCAAACATACTCTGAGCTCGCTCAACCGTAAGTGCAATCGGCTTTTCCAGACACAGGTGAATGCCTTTGGCTGCTGCCTTTTCCACCTGCCCGTCATGAGCACCGGGCGGCAGGCAGACGTAAAGCACATCCAGTTCTTCCTGATCTAGCATCTTGTCAAAATCGTCATAGCAAGTCGCTTTGCCATCACAAAACTTTTCATTGAAGGTCTGTGCTTTTTCGATGTGATGATTGCATAAGGCCGTAATTTCGACACTATCCAACTTGGCCAGCGACTTGGCATGCGTTGATGCGATAAAGCCAGTCCCGAGAAATCCGATGCGTAGTGAACTCATTTGTCTATCCATTTGGGTTTGAGATTATTTGAATAAAACCATCAACAACATAACCGATTTTTGCTCAACTCAGTAGGTGACCACCACCGACTGACACTGCGAAGGGTTCTGATCAATCATGCCAAGCGCTTCAGGCAGGTCATCAAACGCCACACGATGCGAGATCAACGGCTTGAGATCAAGCATGGTTAAAAGTTGTAATGCCTGATCCTGCCGTCTTGGGTTGTCATAGAGGTTACTCAGTGCAGGATTGATGTGATTGATTTGGGATGAACGCAGACGAATCCGTTTGTGATGAAACTCCTGGCCCAGCATCAGGGAGTCTGCACCACCTTGATAAAATGACAGCACCGTGACCGTCCCATCAACTGATGCACAACGAATGGCATCACTGAGTGCCTTGACGTTCCCTGAAACTTCGATGACGACATCCGCCCCGCGTCCGTTGGTGTGTTGTTGGACGAATTGGCCCAAATCCCCCTGTTTTTGAGGGTTAAATGTGACATCCGCCCCAAACTTGGATGCTAATTCCAGACGTGAATCCAGGTAGTCCACAGCAATGACTTTGGCGCCGCTGTGTTGACACATCTGAAGCAGCATCTGCCCCAACGTCCCCATCCCAAGAATCACCACATCATCAAGCAGCTTCACCCCTGCATCAAGCATGCCGTTGAAGGTGATATTCAGTAATGCCAGAAACGTCGCATTTTCAACATCCACATCATCGGGCAGTTTCAGAAAGCTATCCGATGCCATAAACGTCTTATGCCCCGTCTGACACCAAACCTTATCCCCGAGTTTCAGTTCGGTCTCCTCTGGTCCAACCTCCATAATCTCACCGACAGCAGAATATCCCATCCACCAGACGCCGGGCTTATCGGATTGCATCGGATAGCTGATCGCATTTTCCTTTGTGGCAAACAAACCGTTGTGATCACAGACACCCGACAACTGCGGCGCTGTCCCGCGGTAGAAACCCATCTCCGTACCCGCACTGATCGAAGTCATCAGCGTCTTGGCGATACTGGTTTTGCCCTGTGCCTTGGGCTGATCTGATGAAACAATACTGGCTTGGCGTGGTGCGGCATAGCAAAGTGCGCGAGTCATAATCCATTCCTTTCTTGATCGTTTGTGATGAGAAAAGGATAGCAATGGATAGCCCTATTAATCCATGGCCAGAGCGGCTCATTTTTTACCCATTCTGGCTTTTAGCAAAAATCACCATGCCAATTTAAGATATTTATCGCTATGATATAAGAATGAAAAAGCGATCAATCCGTATAACCAGAAACTAAGCAATGGCAAATTTGGCTCAATTCACACTTGGCTGGCAGGCAGAGGTTCCGCAGGGAGCCGGCAGTCGACATCAGCATCATGCCATGGAACTGGTCTACCACCAGATCGGAGCAGGCACGGTTTTGACGGATACCTATGGCAATCTACGCTTCAATGACTCAGAGATTCAAATCACGCCCATCGGTGAATACCATCGCCAAAACCAGCAGACCGATGGCATTGACTGCTGCATCCTTTTCACCGCCCATCGCCAACTCACGCGACGTATCAACCATGCCTGTTCCTACCCTGTTACCCCCAATCATTATCCAGCTACAGAGCTAAAGGCCCTATCCACCTTGCCAAAACCTCAGACCGCTCAGGAACAGCAAATTGCGGATCACCGATTAACCGCTGCTCTCCTGGAGATACTGAGATTGGGACAACGTTTTGAACCACGCAACCAACCCATCACCCGTCGACAGGAAATGGCGGATATGGCACACAGCTATCTTCGGACCCATTGGCGTGAGATTCAGCAACTTCAACAAGTCGCAAATGCCCTGGACATCAGCCTCGACTATCTGCGGCATGTTTATCGTGAACACTATGACATGACGATTTACCAGGCGTTAACGGAATTGCGCATTGAACATGCCTGTGATCTGCTGCTCAACTCACAGTTACCGCTCAAAGCACTGCCCGCGATATGTGGATTTGCCGATGTCCAGCAATTCTCACGACGATTCAAGCAAGTCACTGGCAAAGCCCCCGGCCAATACCGGCAGAACAACCGATAACAGGCCAATGACACACAATTCGCGCGTAAAAAAAGCCCCGATCAGCCTGGACTCTGGTTCGGAGCTTTTTATGAAAAATACACCCATCAGGATTCGAACCTGAAACCTGCGGTTCCGTAGACCGCCGCTCTATCCAATTGAGCTATGGGTGCCCTTGTTGGCATGCACCAATTAGGCGAATCATTATACGGATTGTTTGAAGCTTGACAAGTCAGTGGGCAAATAAAATCTCACAAAAGATTTACGCACTTTCCCGCACCACCAGTTCAGGTTCGATCAGCAGACTTTGCGGCGTTTTTTCATCCGACATACCAGTCAAACGATTCAAGAGAAATTGGCAGGTCTGCTGGGCGATCTCGGTGATGGGTTGGCGGAGAGTGGTTAACTGTGGGCGGACCAACGTTGCCATCTGGATATCGTCAAAGCCAATCACCGCCAGATTCTCAGGCACTTTGAGTCCCATCTGAATCGCTGCATACATCGCCCCAATGGCCATCAGATCATTACTACAGACAACCGCTTCTGTTTGTGGCATCTGCTCCAT
Organism: Phycisphaeraceae bacterium; assembly: GCA_002704825.1. GTDB lineage: Bacteria > Planctomycetota > Phycisphaerae > Phycisphaerales > Phycisphaeraceae > UBA7800. Next base: position 5,732 of record PAIY01000095.1, on the reverse strand, counting down.
GAGTTTGGGGAGTAAAGCACCACCGGTCTCCACGGATGAGGTTCCCTGAGCCAGGATGGCTTGACTGGGGCACTTGAGTTTTGCAGCTTTCATCGCACGCTTGAAACTATCCACGCGCTGCTGATAAGCCCAGTTACAGGTATCACCGGAAAGAAATGTGATATGTCGCTTGCCGATTCGCTTGAGATAACGCACAGCCTTGGTGATCCCCAGTCGATTATCAACACTCAGATTATCCATTGGCAAGAGTGGATTTTGCTTGCCCACATAGACCACTGGCGTTTTCTGATCGAAAAGTTGCTTGAGTGTCTGATGACTCAAATCATCCTGCGGACCTTCACAGGTGTAGAGAATGATGCCATCCACATGATCCTGTTGCATGAATTGCAGAAGCTTGTGTTCTTCCTCCACCGAACCATAGGTGCAGCCTAGCACCATCGAATAACCATGCTCGCGAAGCTGGTCATGAAACACACGCATCGCATTACTGTATGCCGGATTCCCAGCGTCAGGCAGAATCACCCCGATGCGATTTGTTGAGCCGCGACGTAGTGATGCTGCTCGGGCATCAGGTCGATAGCCGGTTTTCTCAACGGCTTTTTCAATCTTGGCCCGTGTCTTGGCGGACACCTGCCCGTTATTGAAAAATCGGGACACCGTCGAAGGCGCAACACCTGCAACCTTGGCGATGGCAACAATTCCGGTCTTGGCTGTCTGCTTGGTTCTTGTCATCAAATCCAATTATAGGCATCTTTTACATACACGTAAATGGAAACCTTACCTCAAAAACATGTCAACAGATATATCTGGTAAAACATTCAAATTTCAGCGGCAATAATACTTGACTTATAAAACAAATACCGCAATACTGGAATCGTTTCCAGTTTAGTTCTACTACACGCATACAGGACACACATCATGACACTTCGCACGGATTACAAAGACAAAATGCTCGGTTGCTGGATAGGTAAATCCATTGGTGGGACCATCGGCGGACCGCTTGAGGGTAATACCAACTTCCTGGATCTGCCTTACGAATATCCCAAGGTCAATATCGACAATGACGATCTGGACCTGCAACTGGTTTGGCTGCATCAACTCGAACAGCGTGGTCTAAGGATTACAGCAGATGACATGGGTGATGCATGGCTTAACCACGTCAAGTTCCCGTTTGATGAATACGGTGTTGCGATGGCCAATCTGAAAATGGGACTCAAGCCCCCGGCCACCGGCATCTTCAACAACTGGTTTACCAACGGCATGGGCTCGCCGATTCGTAGTGAAATCTGGGGCTGCATCTTCCCGGGTCGGCCTGAAGTCGCTGGTTATTATGCGTATCTGGATGCCCAGGTTGATCACTGGGATGAGTCGGTCTGGGGTGAAGTACTCTTTGCCTGTATGGAATCCATTGCCTTTGAGGAATCGGACCTGCACAAGATCATCGACCAGGGTTTGGCTTTTATCCCGGATCACAGTGTGATGAAACGTGCGGTGCAATTAACCGTCCAATTGCATGCTGATGGTAAATCACTGCGTGAAACCCGCGAGAAAATTCTGGCGGACTTCCAGCATCACAATTTCACTGACTGCGTCCAGAACATTACCTTTACCATTGCCGGCTTGCTTTATGGTGGCGGTGACTTTCTTAAATGTATCCTCGATGCATCGGCATGTGGCTATGACGTGGACTGTACGGCTGCAACAGCGGGATCGATCATTGGCATTATCCAAGGCGCGGAGTACATCTTTGCCAACGCCAAGGTGGACATTGCCACCAATGTGGTGACGAGCAAGGGCGTGTTTGGTTTTGATGCGCCCAAGGATGTTTATGAATTAACGGATCGCGTGATGAAATTGGCTGAGCAGGCTGATGACATGACTGATCTACCAACGATTGACAGGCCGTTTAACTTGCCGGTGATTGAGCCAATCAAGTCGCCCTATCAGGTTCCGGTTAAGTTCAAGACGATGTCCAAGAATGCACTGCTTGAAACTGAGCCACAGATGACTGATGCGTCGGAGCATATTTTTGCTGATGGTGCGTTTTTCAACTTGCCTGCGATCTGGCCCAACACGCAGCCGGACACACTGATATTGCAGACCAATGTACAGTTACCCCAAGATCGAAGCTTTCGCATTTTGCCGGTCTGGGAAGGTGGCGTAAAGCTCTGGGTGGATGGCAAACTGATTTACGAACAGACGCATGGCAGGCGGTTTAATCCGGCAATTCATCGATGCAGTGTGAATACGCCGGTGATCGAAAATGCCAAAGCGGGTTGGCATCGCGTGACGGTGCAATTGATCCGCCCGACACGGGTACCTCATGAGTTTGCGTTCATTGTCGCGGATGAAAATCGGCATTGGATGGTGGATGTGCAGTTTGGCAGTGAGGAGAAGTGATGGAAGGGTTGTGAGTTAATGAGGTTGCTGCGCATTTGTTAACGCAACGTCCCGGGGGTTAGCCCCCCCGGGCTTTAGTTCCAGTATGTGGGTGCAATTTGCAATAACCTGCGTTGATCAAAACAAAAAAACCGCGTGGGAATCGTAGGATTCGCACGCGGTTTTCTTTTGATTGGTTGGTTTGAAGTCTTATTTGACTTCGAAGATGTCGCCGGAGTTAAAGAGTGCCTGAAGGTCAGGTTTACCCTTGGCTTCGATGGCATCGTCGACCTGCTTCTGCAGCAGGTTTTCGTAGCATTCGTCTTCGATCTGGTAGAACACACCCATGGGTTCGGGGAACTCAGGATAGGTCATACGTGAGAGCAGGAACGAGAGCGACTCGTCATGTTCATCATGGAAAAGCAGGTCGTCTGCCTGGATACCTTTACCCAGTTCCACGACGCGGGGCTTACGGTTACCGTCGAGCCAGATACCTTTATCACGGTCTTTACCGAAGATCATGGGCTTGCCATGTTCCAGGCGGAGAATGTGATCTTCCTTGGAGTCCTTGTCGGTGGCATACTTGAAGGCATGATGGTTGAAGACGTTGCAGTCCTGGTAGATTTCGACAAAGGCCGAACCTTCATGCTTGGCTGCACGTTCCAGAACATTGCCAAGGTCTTTATCCACGTCCACCGCACGGGCGACGAAGCTGGCTTCGGCAGCCAAGGCGACACTCAAAGGTGAGAGTGGCATGTCGATGGCACCCATCGGTGAAGACTTGGTCTTCTTGCCTTCTTCGGATGTCGGGGAATACTGGCCCTTGGTCAGACCGTAAATCCGGTTGTTAAAGAGCATGATTTTGATGTTAAAGTTACGACGCAGCACGTGCAGCAGGTGATTACCGCCGATGGACAAGCCGTCGCCGTCACCGGTGACCTGCCAGACGTCGAGGCCGGGGTTCGCCAGCTTCACGCCGGAGGCAAATGCTGGAGCACGTCCGTGGATCGAGTGCATGCCGTAGGTTTCCATGTAGTACGGGAAACGGCTTGAGCAACCGATGCCGGAGATGAAGACGGAGTTTTCACGGGTCTGACCGATCTTGGCGCAAATGCGTCGGACCTGGTTGAGAATCGCGTAGTCACCACAACCAGGGCACCAACGGACGTCCTGGTCGGATGCGAAATCTTTGGGTTTAAGTACGTTGAGTTCTTTATCGGGCATGAGAGGATTCCTCTGCATTAACGGGTGTCACTGTGTTGTAGTTGTACACCCAAGGCGGTTTGCGGTTTACAAGCGAACGGCATTAATTCCAAACTTGGCAAGATCGATATCCTGATCGTTGATATCCACCTTGTGCAGACGTGGCGTGAGATACTCGCGATCACCGAGTTTGCCAGCCAGAACGATCTTGATGGCATCTTCGATTTCTTCGACGAGGAACGGCTTGCCTGCGATCTTGTTCAGACCACGTGCATCGACAAGGAACTTGCCACGCAGAATCATGCGGAGCTGACCGGTGTTAAGTTCAGGCACCAGGATCTGCTTGAAGTTGCCAAGGATGGATTTGAGGTTCCTGGGCATCGGGTTGAGGTGACGCAGGTGGATGCAGGAGACCTTCTTGCCTGCAGCCTGGGCACGATCCGTCGCGGTGAGGATGGAACCGTAAGTACCGCCCCAGCCCACGAGCAGCAGGTCGCCGGATTCTTCGCCATGAACCTTCAGGTCGGGAACAGAGTCAGCGACCTTTTCAACCTTCATGCGACGCAGGTCGGTCATGAATTGGTGGTTTTCAAAGTCGTAGCTGACGTTACCGGTGATGTGTGCTTTTTCCAAACCACCGATGCGGTGCTGGAGGCCCTTGGTGCCGGGGATAGCCCAGGGACGCGAAAGGTTTTCATCACGCTGATACGGATGCCACTCAACATTTTCATCATACACCGGGTGGGTGATTTCGATGGGTTCAAGGTCCTCGACATTGGGAATACGCCAAGGCTCCGCACCGTTGCCGATGTAACCGTCAGTAAGCATGATCACCGGGGTCATGTACTTGATGGCAAGGCGTGATGCTTCGATGGCGGTATTGAAACAGTCACCAGGCGATTGGGCGGCGATGACGACTGCGGGGCTATCACCGTTACGACCATAAAGCGCTTGAAGCAGGTCGGACTGTTCGGTCTTGGTTGGCAGGCCGGTTGAAGGACCACCACGCTGGACGTTGATGATGACCACGGGCAGTTCCATCATCAACGCGAGGTTCAGTGCTTCGGACTTGAGCGCCAAGCCCGGGCCGGAAGTACCGGTGACACCGAGTTGACCTGCAAACGAAACACCGATGGCAGCACACATGGCTGCGATTTCGTCTTCAGCCTGGAAGGTCTTGACGCCGAAGTTACGCATGGCAGCGAGGCTGTGAAGCACGTCGGATGCCGGGGTAATCGGATACGAGCAGTAGACCAGCGTCTTGGAAGCGAGTTGGGCAGCGGTTGCAAGGCCCATGGCAGTGGCTTCGTTACCGCCAATTTTACGGTACTTACCCGGAGCAACAGGTGCGCGGGCAACATGGAACCGTACCGGGAACATTTCAGTGGTCTCACCGAAGAAGTAACCGGCCTTGAGGGTTTTGACGTTGGCTTCGGCGACGGCGGGAAGTTTCTTCTTCTTGCCGAAGTAGTCTTCGAGATAACTGACGGTCGTGTCGATGGGACGCTGATACAGCCAGTAGATCAGCCCCAGAGCAAACATGTTCTTACAGCGACCGACGTCCTTGGCGGACATGCCGGTGTCTGAAAGTGTTTCTTCGTTGAGTCGGGTGATGGGCACCTTGGTGATGCGGTACTTGTTGTCGTACTTTTCATCGTCCAGTGGGTTGTAGCCTTCGGGATAACCGGCTTTACGAAGATTGATCTTGGTGAATTCATCTTCGTTGACCACAATGATGCCACCCTGTTGAACGTCATCAATGTGAGCTTTGAAAGCAGCTGGGTTCATGGCGATCAACGCGTTGACTTCATCACCGGGGGTGTGGATGTCGGACGCTGCAAAGTTGATCTGGAAACCCGAGACACCTGCGACCGTGCCGGCAGGCGCGCGAATTTCTGCGGGGAAGTCGGGAAGCGTCGCCACGTCGTTACCGAAAATCGCGGAGGTATCGGTGAATTGCGTCCCTGCCACGTTCAGGTCCGACAACTCTTGGAACTGCAGCAACGTCGCCACGGAAGCGTCTGTGACCCCCGTCGCTTTCAGATTCAGTTTGGTCAGCTGAACCAATCCCGACAATGAGTCGAGTGCTTCGTCATTTAACTTGGTCTCCCAGAATCCTAGTTCGGTTAGCCCCGTCAGCTTACCGATCT
>PAIY01000094.1 GCA_002704825.1 Phycisphaeraceae bacterium | reverse complement strand
TTCGTGTGTCTGGTTGATCTGATCCTCAGTGACATCCAGTTTCTCAATCCCCACCACGCGACTTTCGCCCAGGGGAACACCTGTCTCACGACTGAGCCCAAGCACACGATCACCGGGTTGAACATAAAGCTCCTGACGCTTGACGATGATATCCATGCTCGGTTTGTCGACGTCTGTGTTACGCCCCATGACAAGCAGGAAATCACCATTAATCGCAATCCCGTCATCACCCATGCGTTCAAATCGACAGTTCTCAACCACCGGTCCGACCTTGGCATGCTTGGAGTGAAAGCCATCGGCACGGCTACTCATGAATCGCTCAACGGTCGCGCCTTGCGGTGTCGGACCCGGCTTGATCACCAAACCGTCATAGCGATTGCCCGAACAACTGCTTTCAAAAAATCCGAAGCAGGAAGATGTCAGTAACGTCACATTTCGCAGTGTGCAATTGGAAGACTCGGTGAGAAAAATCGTATGCGGGATGAAGTCGCGCCGATTGATGAGCGCATAATCACCCACGGCCATGGCATCAATCATCGGGCGCTTTTGATCGATGCGGTAATGACGATCACCAAGCTTCTCAAAACTGCCTCCGTATCGTGACCATGTGTTGGCTTTGATGATCCTGGATGCCGGATCAATCACACTGCAAACCAGCTTGAAATCCAAATCAATCGGCGGATACCCATCACATAATTGAACGTCGAAATACCGACGGTCTTCAGAAATGTTCGTGATCAAACCTTGCGTGAACGGCAGGGGATCGTAGTCAATCGTCAAGCCCTGCAACGTCAGGTTTTCACAGTTCTCAATCTGGATCGCGCGGTTCAGTGAAGTTAAAATAAACGTCACACCGTCAGCAATGATCGTCAGGTCTTTGGCGTTGGCGATGGTTAGAAACGTTGATCGGGTTGGCACTGCCAAACGATATACGCCTGGCTTGATCACCAGTTGTTTCTGGTTGGACGCGATGGCATGGTTAATCTGTTGCTGGATATCTTCGCGTGCTTGTAACTCAGGCGTGGGAGTCTGACCATGCACTTGAGTGAAAAGCATCACCATCAGCAGACAACAGAACAGGGGCATATGGGTCAACCTGCGTTGGCAGTTGTTCATCACAATTCACTCCAATGAAATGATAACTCAGAACCGTTGCGATCGGGGGATTACTTACGGGCCCACCAGTTGGCACGCATCCCGTTGAAATACAGTTCCGGGCTATAACTGAGTTGTGGATCAGCATCGACAGCATGCCCGTCGACAAAGAGGAACGAAGCGGTTTTGCTATGCGGCATTTTCCCGCTTTCGGTTTTAAAGAAATTCGAACCTGATCCATAGACACCAGGTGTTGTGCCGTACGCCGTACCCCATTGTTGATTGGTTCGGCCGAGTGTGGCATTGCTGAATGATTCAGCAAGCAGAATGCACGTCGAGGTTCGCAGCACATCAGCAACACGAATTTTCATGTAGTTTGTGGACGAAGTTGAAATCACGCCATCGTTGCCGACAAAGGCCGTGCTTGGATCGCGCGTCAGGTTGGCGACATATGATCGCAGATGACGACCCGCAGCCAATGTCACACTCGAATTGTCCAATGGGCAATGCAGGATTGGTAGTTCCTCGGTGGGGACCGGGCCGCCGGAGTATGAAACATTGAAGCCCGGTGCGATGAGCAAATCCCACTGGTTATAGCGACTGGTGGCACCGTTCCAGTCACGGTGAATGGGAAACAAGGTGTTGTTGTCAGATTGATACACGCCAAAGCCAATCCCAAGTTGACGTTGATTGGCAAGGCATTGCATGCGGCGGCTGGCTTCGCGAGCCTTACTCAAAGCAGGCAGGAGAATCGCAATGAGTAGTGAAATAATGCTGATGACCACAAGCAGTTCGATGAGTGTGAATGCAGATTTGCGTGACATGGGAAACTCCTTGTGCATCAGATACCTTGTGGGTGATTGGATTGACTTTTTGCAATCACGCTTTCTCGCTGAACAATCTGGCAGGGCAATGCAATTTTCTTTGCTGGTGTCGTCGGATCATCAAGCTGACCTTCAATCAGATCCAGCACGTTGTGTGCATAGTCATTGACGTTGGTTTGCAGGGCAGTCAAAGGCGGGTTCAGGTAGGGGATGATCAACGATTCGCCTGCATATGTCACGAGACTCACATCATCGGGGACCCGCCAATTGCCCACGTCTTTAAGCGCTTTCATCACAGCCAGGGCCCCCGTCCATGCAACGCAGAAAACCGCGGTGATTTTCGGGCGTTTGGGACTGATCAGAAACTCGCAGAAACTTTCATACGTCATCGCAATGCTGTCTTCGCCATGACGGATGCGGCAATTCAAAATCAAATCGTCCGCATGCGTCTGGCCTTGAATCAGCATTTCATCTCTAGCGCCTTGTGCCCGTTGGACAATCGACTGAGCACGTGGCTCGCTGATGACCGTGAGAATCTGTTCGTGACCTTGTGACATCAGATGTTCAATCGCCATCCGGCCGATGGCAATGTTGTCAGTTCCAACACCCGAAATCTCCGGATCATCAGGCACCTGGATCACCGTCACAACCGGACGATTCGGTCGACGCAAAACGTTCATCAAATGATCCGGGATGTTGACCATTGAGGTCATCAAAATGCCTGCATCACGATTGCCAATTGCGCGGTTGAGTTCCAGCTCGTGCATCTCGCTATGGCTGGCATCAACTTCCAACTGCCACCCACGCCGCGTGCAGTCGGTGACCATCGCACGCTGCAGCGCATCGTAATCCGGTGAGGACCATGAAGGGCGAACCAGCACCACACGCTGGGCAGCCTTGGGCGGCATCTCCGAAACCACCAGGCGACTCCGACCATCAGGCCGACGAATCAAACCCTCATCCTGAAGTGTTGACAACGCCTGCGAGATCGTCGCCTGAGATGCATTAAACCGTTTCTTGAGTTCATTGACCGTTGGCACGAACGCTCCAGGTTCCTTCAAACGCAACTCCTGCCGGAGTGTCCGCATCACATGAAAGTGTCGTGTTGCAGTGAGTGGTTTGGCCATGGTCGAATCCTTCGGTTCATGATGCACTAATGAATCTTTGGATGCATCACGATAAAAGGCAATACATATCGATATTAAATTTTAGCAAGATAGATATCTATACAATTTTATATCGATATGAGTTTAGCCTGCCAAAATTGTAAATCAAGCGAAATGAAAGAAAATTCTGCAAATCAGTGAATCAGTCGGCGGCGATCAATGACATGATGGATTAGCGTTCCATGGCATCTGAATTGCGGAAAATCAATCCCAACCAAGACGATTGAGCTTGGCGGCATCGAGCCGAATCATATTTGTGAGTCTGTTTCTGATCGGCATGACATGCTCGCGAGTGATTTCAGCCAGATGTTGCATTGGCGATCCTTTCTGTGAAAACATCTTGATGCAACACAGCGAAAGCTCTCAAAGACTTAAACGTATCGATTGTGACATTTTAGACTTTGCATCGGGAGGAATAGCCACGTAAAATTCGACTCTGAAAAACACCAGTGGACAGGCCGCTGGGCAACTTTGAAAAGTCAAGATTTCGATCCTTATAACAAGGCATCAGGCAAGCCACGACCGCCCTGCCTGGCTGATTTGGCTGAGTTGAACATAACGTACATTATCGGACCTTGAAAATACGGCAGGGGGGGCAAGTTCGGCCCCGATATGGGCTTGTGTTTTGCCTTGGTTTGTATTGAGATTGGCTTTGTTTGTCTTTCTCGGTCTTAATCAGCCTTGTTAACTCGGTTCGAATTCTTCAAACACCGGATACCTCAACCGCATGTCCGACACACCCTTGGCTGACGCCACACAGGAACTTCTGGCTACCGCACGTAACACGCATCAGAACGCTGTCAAAGCGCTCATGGATATTCAGCAGCCCGAGGGTTACTGGTGTGCGGAACTTGAAGGCGATTCGATTCTCCAATCCGAGTACGTCCTGCTCAAATGGATCATCGATCAGGAAGACGATCCACGCATCCCCAAGATCGTCAAATACCTTCGCAAGCAACAAACGGCTGATGGCAGCTTCGTTCAATACCCGGGTGGCAAAATCGACCTGAGTGCCACCGTCAAGGCCTATTTTGTCTTCAAACTCGCTGGTGATGATCCCCAGGCTCCGCACATGGTTAAAGCCCGTGAGCAGATCCATGCCCATGGCGGCGCGGAGATGTGTAACAGCTTTACAAACTTTTATCTGGCTGCACTCGGTCAAATCGACTACAACGCCGTCCCAAGTATCCCGCCGGAGATCATCATGCTGCCCAAGTGGTTTTATTTCCATTTGGACAAGGTTTCAGCCTGGTCTCGGACAATGATCACGCCTTTGAGCATTGTGACATCGCATCGCCCTGTTCGAAAATTATCGGACTCTCAAGGGATAGGGGAGTTGTATCTCGATCAAACCCGTCGCAACAAACTCAAACCCACGACGTTCAATCAGCATCGCACCTGGACGACGATTTTCTACTCCATCGATAAAGTGCTCAAACTCATCGAGAAGACTGGTGTAACGCCGCTGCGTCGTCGTGCGTTACAGCGTGTTGAAGACTGGATCATCGACCACACTGATCGCAGTGATGGCATGGGTGCAATTTTCCCGCCGATGGTTTACATCTTGATTGCGCTGCGCGCCCGTGGTTATGCCGATGATCATCCCAAGATTCTTGAAGCGCATAAGCATCTTGATGACTTGATGATTCACGATGAAGTTAACGATGAGATTCGCATTCAACCATGTTTCTCGCCGATCTGGGATACGGGGATTGCAGCCTATGCGTTAACCGAATTAGGTTTTGATCGTAAAGACAATGAAGCTGCGGATCGTTGTGCCAATTGGTTATTGTCAAAAGAATGTCGCAAAGCCGGTGACTGGCTGGCCAATGTCAAAGACAAAAACGTTGAGCCATCAGGTTGGTTCTTTGAGTATAACAACGGTTTTTATCCTGACGTGGATGATACGGTGATGGTTGCCATGGCATTGTGGCGGATGGGTGGCGAAGACGCCAAAGCGGCTGCAAAACGCGGGGTCAATTGGATTCTGGCAATGCAGAATGATGACGGTGGGTGGGCTGCGTTCGACAAGACCGACGAACGCCCGATCCTCGAACACGTCCCCTTCGCTGACCATAATGCCATTCAAGACCCCTCCTGCCCGGACATCACTGGCCGGACGCTTGAGTGCATGGGACACCTGGGATATGACCAGACGCATCCTGCCATCAGCCGCGCGATTGGTTTTATCCGATCACGCCAGGAACACGACGGTTGCTGGTTCGGTCGCTGGGGAGTCAACTATTTCTATGGCACATGGCAAGTCGTCGGCGGACTCTACAACATCGGCTACAACATGGCCGAAGACTGGATTCAAAAAGCCGGGCAATGGATCAAAGATCACCAGCAAGCTGATGGCAGCTTCGGTGAATCATGCGACACCTACGAAGACGAATCCCTGCGTGGCACAGGCCCTTCGACAGCATCCCAATCCGCCTGGGCCGTTATGTCACTGTTAGCCATCTACGGCCCATCCGATCCCGACGTCCAACGCGGCATTCAATGGCTCTGTGATACCCAACTCAAGGAAGATCATCCCACCAGCGGAGACAAAGCCGGAAGCTGGCACGAACCCTGGTTCACCGGCACCGGTTTCCCCAAAGTCTTCTACCTGCGCTATCACCTTTACCGACTCTATTTCCCGATCATGGCCATCGGACGTTGGATGCGGTTGTACAACGAGAAATTCAATGTATCGAAGTCATCTTGACTCGGTTCCCTTAATGGAGATGAATTGAATGACGGGGGAAAATCAGCTACCGCAAAGTGACGAACCAATCACAGATGACAAGCAAATCAACAAAGCAATCCACGATGTCTTGCTCAATGTTTTTTGCCCAAACTGCCAGTACAATCTCCGCGGACTTATTGGCAGGGAGGTTGAGTGTCCTGAATGTGGTCACCGGTGCAATCTCGCTGAACTGGTCAAGGTCAAGTGGGATAAACCTTGGTATAAAGCACCTGGATACGACAAGCTTTGCCTCCCGGTTTATGTGATCATTTTGGTGCCTGTTTTATTTTTTTGTTGCGTTGGAGCTTTGATTGATACGCATTTCAATGCGTTAAGTGGTTCGTTGATTGTTTTGGTTGTTTATTTGCTCAGTTACATTTCGCCGTATATGGCATTCAAATCAATACGCGGCGTTTATCTGGCAATGTTGCTGCACTTGGTCGCACTTGGTTTCTTCTGCTCGATACCGTTTTTTGTAGGCATTGTGATATGGGTTCTTCTTTGGCTTCGTAGTATGGATGTTCATTCAAACCTGATTGTGTTGGTAGCGTTGATCACCTGCGTTGCAGCGAGTACAGGGTGTTTTTATACGATACGATATGCACGCAAGTGGGATCGCTATGTGGCCCAGCAATGTATCGATCACTATCTCAAACATTTTCATGATGCCAAATAAACGTTCCTGCTTAAATCACCGGCAGGAATAATTGATGCATGCGGCGTCGCAAGGCGGTGTAGTCTGAAATAGCCAATGCCTGATGACTTGAGTCAATTGCTGATTGCCAATCATGTTTGCTTGGCCCATTATCAGCATCGAACATGTAGATGTTGAGTAACTCAACACAGACACCATGATTTCGTAGAAATGCTAACGCTGCAAGTTGCTGGACGTAGCTTGATTTGGCTGGCCAGATTACGTTGTCATCGACTTTGTATTTACGTTTGGCATCACTGAGATAGGTTGCCATTGCCGGCGTGAGATTGCTTTGGCGTTTGGGAGTCGCAACAGACATTAGGTCCAGATGCGTCATGGCAGAGACGAGTAACCAATTCCAACCCACGTTACCAATCTGCACGCGTCCGATGGCATCCCATCTCAAAGCGGGGGCGTTACTCCCCTTCCACAACATTTCCCAAGCGGATTTGGCTTTGCCGTTACCCAGAAAACTCAATCCGTCCCACGTGCAAATCTCCGGCGAATCGATGTTGGGTTTTGACGCGTGACGCCAAACCACCCCGCCGGCATTCATGGCTTTGCAGATTTTGGTTTTGAGTTGCCTGGGTTTGTCAGTCACATAACGACAGAGCATTTCGTGACCGGTGACGGTTGGACGTTTGGCAGTTTTGACTGTTGGCATGATTGATCCCCATCGGCAGGTCAATCAATTCTCCAAGGTTTGGATCGCTTCGTCAATGGTCATGGTGCCTTCGTACAAAGCACGGCCGACGATGGAGCCTTGAATCGGTAGTTCCTTGAGTGCACGCAGGTGATCCAATGTGCCGACACCACCGGAGGCGACGATGGGAACCTTGGTGGCCTGGGCCATCTCCAAAGTGGATTCGACGTTGGGGCCGGCGAGGGTGCCATCGGTGGCAATGTCGGTGAACACAATCGCAGCCAGGGGCCAATCGGTGACTTTTTGGGCGACTTCCAACGCGGTAGTTTCGGTGGTTTCAAGCCAACCGGCGACGGCAATTTTGCCTTTGCGAGCATCGAGTCCAAGAACGATGCGGTTGTGATATTTTTCGTTGTCCATCAGGCCAGCAAACCAGTCCCAATTCTGCATGGCAGCGGTGCCGAGGATGACACGTTCGACGCCTGCATCGAGCAGTTCGTCAATGGTTTCGGTGGTGCGAATCCCCCCGCCGATTTCGACTTTGAGTTTGGTGTTCTTACAGATCGATTCAATCTGAGGGAGGTGATACATCCGCCCTTCCTTGGCACCATCCAGATCGACGCAGTGAAGCCATGTACTGCCAGCGTCTTCGAAAATTTTGGCCTGGGCAAGTGGATCGCTGCCATAGGTGGTCTGCTGGTCATAGTCACCTTTGAGCAGTCGGACAACGTTACCGCCGCGAAGGTCGATGGCTGGGAAGAGGTACATACGATTCTCCATTCAAAGTCAATGCAAGATCGGCAATGATAGCAGAAATGGTTTATCGGGTTTCGTGATTCGGGTTTGGGGTGTCGATAAAAAAACACCCATTCCCCAACAAGTTGGGCAAAAGGGTGTTGGTAAGAATTGGGTAAGGTTCCAATGATGCGTGCTGCTGGTTTATGTTGTTTCCTAAGACCCGAATCACGAAACCCGATTGTTAATTACTTGAGGAACAACTCAATCACCGGCACATGACTATCCGGTTGCACGATGGGCAACTCAAGTGTCAGGTTGCCTGCATCCATGGCTGCCTGCACATTGGTGTGCACACCGGCGGGTTTGGGCATCTTGATCTCTGAAGCATCGTTGAGCAGTTGTGCATAGGCAACTTTGTCTTTGAGACCGGGCAAATGCACGTGACGGAACGGCCATGCGAACAGGTGCAGATACAACCGATTCGTCTGGGGATTGTAGGTGTATCGGCAATCCACGGGGGCTTGTAGGCCATTGGGTGCTTCGGTACAGCCATAGATGGCTTTCTTGTGATGATGCATCCACTTGCCGTATTCCGACAAAGCCGCCAGAGCGCGCTTGTCGATTTCTCCGCGACCGGTCGGGCCGACGTTCATCAGCAGGTTTCCGCCCTTGCTGACGGTGTCCACGAGCATGCGAATGAGTTGGCCCGGTGATTTCCAGGTGGACTCGTCACGGTGATATCCCCAGGAACCGCTGAAAGTCTGACAGGCTTCCCAGACGACACGCGTGCCATCGACTGTTGGCCATTCCATGGGTTGGAACTGCTCGGGGGTTTTGATGTCCCAGATGTCCGGCCAATCCAGTCGGTCGTTGAGAATGATGTTGGGCGCCAGTTCGCGGATCATCTTGTTGAGTTCTTCTGAGCCCCAGGCTTCGTGCCCCTTGCCGACCCAATCATCGGGATGGTTTTCATTTTTGGGATACGAGAAGTCGAACCAGAGGATGTCGATATCGCCAAACTCGGTGAGGAGTTCGCGGACCTGGCCGTGCATGTACTCAATGTATTTTTTCTGATCACGTCCCTGGTTCATCTTGTCGCGATCGGGATGATTGCGCTGAGCGTGCATGGAGTCAACAATAAAGTCTGGGTGATGCCAATCGATCAGGGAATGATAGAAACCGACCTTGATCCCCTGCTCACGGAACGCATCGACCATGGGGCGGAGTACGTCTTTGCCATAGGGGGTGTTGGGCGCTTTGTAGTCTGTGAGTTTGGAATCCCAGAGGCAGAAGCCATCGTGATGCTTGGTGGTGATGACGAAATATTTCATCCCGGCATCGGCAGCGGCCTTGGCCCAGATCTTGGGATCATAGAGATCCGGATCGAAGTGATCGAAATATTTCTGATAGTCTTCATTCGAAATTTCTTCGCGCTGCTTGACCCATTCGTGACGGGCAGGAAGTGCGTAGAGTCCCCAGTGAATGAACATGCCAAAGCGGTCTTGTGTAAACCAGTTTGAGTCGCCGTGCGTGGGACGGATGTTGGGCATCGCTTGTATCCTTATTGGTTATAAAACAAACTCGACAAGCAAATCTTAACCAGTATGGCAGTGATATTGGTATGCGAGATGACGGCAAGGTTGTATCCATTACCGTTTGGAGTTTACTGGGCGTTTCCCTGCCAGCGTTTAACGGTTGGATCGTGGGGCTCTTGGAAATGTCGTGTGACCAGTCGCAGGTAATGGGGGGGGAGCTTGAGCAGATAGGCCTTTTCCTGATCGGTTGTCTCTCTGACGATCTTACCCGGCACGCCCATGACAACATGATCATCAGGCACCACCATCCCCGGTGGGACGACTGCCCCTGCAGCGATCAGACAGCGTTTACCGATGCGCGTCCCACCGAGCAAAGTTGCATGCATGCCGATGAGTGAACCGTCACCGATTTCGATGCCATGACAGACCGCATTGTGCCCGATGGTGACCTTGCTGCCGATGGTGTTGGCAATGGTGTGGTCACAGTGAATGGTAACGTTGTCTTGCACATTGGTCATGCTGCCGATGCGAATGGGTGCGACATCACCACGGATTGAAGCGCCGTACCAGATGTTCACATCCGGCTCCAAATGGACCTCTCCCAAGACGGTGGCAGTGTTGGCAAGATACACATCATTGATTTTTTCAAAGCTCATGTCAGACATTGTACAAAGACTTATCAGGCGACATGGTCGTGTTAAGTTCGTGTGGCAATTTGCTTCACCGCAATCAGGCAACTGAGTTGACATTTGATCTGGTCAATGCTCTATGATGGTAGCACCTCATGAACTCACGGACATTTCGCATTCTATTCCTGGGTTTCCTGTGTTTATGGTTTGGTGTCATCGTACCCGGCCATGAACGTGGGCAAATCGTTCTACCAGGCGGTACCGGCAAACCGGTTGCACGTTCCTGCTGTACCATGCGCGGTGGGGAACTGGCGGTCATGGATACAAACTGTGATCCACAGCAACGCAAGCAAAAACCCTCACGTGAAGACCAAAAGCGCTGTGCGCTGTGTCAACTCATTGCGACATTGCAGGTCGCCCAAATCCCTAATCTCTCGCTTCCCCCGATGGGTTTGCTCGCCATCTCACCACCGCAGCGTGCGATCGGTATCTCGCATCCCGCATTCTCCGGTCCCGTACTTGGGCGTGCGCCCCCTGTTTGCTGAACCTGCTTCGATTTCCCAATCATCACGGATGATGTTTAACCAATGCAAGCTCCATTGAGCTTGCTGATATTTCAAACAACAAGCAAAATAAGCAACAGGAAACACCTCATGAAATTGCTTTCACCTGCGCGCAAGAAGCGTCGCGGTTTTACCTTGATTGAATTACTCGTCGTCATCTCCATCATTGCCCTGCTCATCGGCATTCTGCTTCCGGCTTTGGCGTCAGCAAGACGTTCTGCCCAGACGTCACAATGCTTATCCGCTGTCCGTCAATTCTCTGTTGGCATGATGGCTTTTTCCACCGACAACAAGTCCTCGGTGTATCCGTCGGTAGGCATGATGGGCGGGACGAAATGGTATGACCAACTGGATAATCTCAGTTACATCGACCTGACTTCAGGTATCCATCATTGTCCCAACGACATGTCCGAATCGTGGGACGCTGGGACACGCGATACCAGCTATGCCATCAACGGCTACTTTGCATCCAATCATATGCCCTACAACGGCATCCGCCTGGAAGACATTGTTGATCCTGCCAGGAAGATCAACATTGGTGAGGTGGCTGATGAACGTGACAAGGATCACTTCATGCCGATGTTCTGGGGCGTGAGTTCGATCTACTCAGGCATGATGGCCTCAACGGTCCGTAGCGGTGGTGAAGTGGATGCGGATAACCAGCCTGCGAGTTTGGTAATGCAGCGTCATCAGGATGCCGCCAATTACGGCTTTGCCGATGGTCATGGCGCCCAGCATCAATTTGGTGACACATGGGATCCCGCCAACACCAACGGCAGTCGTATCGTGGACTGGTACGACCCCAAGTTCAAGCCTTAAAACAAGTCGGTTTTGACGCTAATCTTCGACATGATCCGATTCCGCGTCATACGGCCGATCCGGTTCGACATGCACGAGCACATCACGCAGCTTGGGATACGTTGCCAGGAGAACATCCTTGACTTCGTGTCCCAGGCTGTGTGCTTTTGCAACGGTCAACTCCGGCGGGACATGCACGTGAATGTCGGCAAAGTACTCCAGGCCACTTTTGCGGATGCGCAGTTTTTCGACATCGGTCACGCCGTTGACACACATGGCGGTGACGCGGATGTCTTCGACCATTTCGCCATCACCCTGTGCATCAAGCAATTCGTTAGCGGACTTGAAATACAACTCACCTGCAGAGAATAAAATCGCCCCACCAACGACGAGCGCAGCCAATTCGTCGGCATAGTGATACTTCCCACCCGACGCCAGCAAAATGCTTAAACCGATCAACACCGCCAGTGAGCAAAACGCGTCCGCCCGGTGATCCCACGCGTTGGCAATGAGTGCGCTGGAACCGGTGCGCTTGCCGATCCGTTTTTTGTAGTGAAACAAACCTTCCTTGATCAGCACATTGATGCCTGCAATCCAAAGTGTCCAGATCGGTGGCAGGATGTGATCCGTATGCCAATGCATGATGCTTTTGACGATGGTAATGACCGCCACCACGGCGATGATGATGGCGACACTGCTGCCTGCAATGGCTTCGGCACGCGTGTGTCCGTAGGGGTGCTCTTCGTCTGCAGGGCGTCGGGCAACGTGCATGGCAATGAGCACCATGATCGTCGTGATCGTGTCCCCCAGGGAGTTGACCGCATCAGCAAGGAGTGCCATGGATTGGCCGACCAAACCCGCAATGAGCTTGACGATGGCCAGCATCAGGTTGATCCACAAACCGATCCATGCAGCATGACGTGCCTCCCGGTACATCGCAGAACGCTTGCGGTCACGGTCGGTCACCGTGTCATCCCCAGCACGGATTTTCATCTCAACATCACGCATACAGCCAGCTCTCCATAGCTGTGAATAAAGTCATCCATTTTACATCGAATATCTGAATGTGTCTTGGAGAATGTGATTTTTGGCCCTTCAAAAACAGTGTTCTGGAAGATCAAAGCATTGATGATGAGTCTGGCATTGAGGCAATTAGACCGGTCAAAAAACATGCGACGGGTCTTGGACTATAATCTGGGCATGTCCAAAACCCTTTACATCATTGACGGCCACGCCCAGATTTTCCGAGCTTACTTTGCCATCCGTGGCGGGATGAACTCCCCCACCACCGGCGAACCGACGCATGCAGTCTTCGGCATGGCGGGGATGATGCTCAAGCTGCTTAATGACGTGAAACCGCAATTCGTCATCATGGCCATCGACACCAAAGGTCCGACGTTCCGCGATGAGATTTATTCGGAGTACAAAGCCAACCGCGAGAAGACGCCGGAGGATTTGATTCAGCAGGAGAAGCGTATCTTTGACATGATCCGCGCCTTTGGTGTGCCGATCATTGGTGTCCCCGGCGCCGAAGCTGATGACATTATTGCGACGCTCTGTAAACGCATCACCGAAGATGACACGCGCAAGGATTGGGATATTCGTGTTGTCTCGCGAGACAAGGACCTTGAACAATTGCTCTCCGAACGCGTGACGATGTTTGATATTCACAAAGATGAACTGGTCACAGTCGACACCCTGCTTGAGAAAAAGGGGCTGACGCCAGCACAGGTCGTGGACGCGCTGGCCATGATTGGTGACACCGCGGACAACATCCCCGGCATCCCCGGCATCGGACCCAAGACGGCGGTCACCCTGCTGCAGGACTTTGGTTCCATTGATGGTATTTACGAAAACATCGACAAGATCAAAGGCAAACGTCGCGAGAAAATTGAGTCTGCCAAAGATCGCATGCCACTGAATCGACAGTTGGTCCAACTCAAGGACGATCTGGATTTCGAGTTTGATCTGGAGACGGCAACCGTTGGGCCGATCGACAAAGCCCTTTTAACCGACATGTTCCAGACGCTGGGTTTTCGTCGTCACATCAATGATCTGAACAAAATCACGCTAGGCGGTGAAAGTGAGACGGCTACACCGCAAACGGTTGAAACCAAGCCGGCAGCGACTGCAGCGCCCGAGGGTTTTCTCTTTGGTGAAAGTCTTTTTGACCAGGGCTCTGATGCGGGAACAACTGGCAATGTGGCTGCAGCGCCGGTTGTGGCGTCCACAAAAGATGGTGAGTACACATGCATCAAGACACAAGTGGAATTGGATGACGCGATCAAGGCGATTCGCAAAGCCGATCTGCTTGCCATCGACACCGAAACCATCGGCCTTGGACGTAATGTCCCGATCTGTGGTATCTGCTTGAGTTGGGAAGAAAAACAAGGTGTCTACATTCCCATGGTCAGTCCGCAGCAGGATGAGCATCTGGATTCGCAGACCGTCATCGACACGCTCAAGCCGCTTCTCCAAGACCCAACCGTCAAGAAGACCGGCCATAATCTCAAATATGACGCGCTGGTTCTGCGACATGCAGGCATTCACCTGCGCGGTGTGGTGTTCGACTCCATGATCGCAGCCCAACTGCTTGGGATGGCCAGTCGCGGGATGGATCACCTGGCATTGGAACTGCTCCAGCATCGCATGATCCCCATCAGCCAGCTCATTGGTGAGAAGTCCGCCAAACAGGCGACGATGGACACTGTGCCACTGGATCAAGTCACTGAATATGCTGCAGAGGACGCCGACATTTCGCTGCGGTTTTATCACCTGCTGCACCCGCGATTGGTCGAAGCTCAAATGGCGGACCTCGAAGCGGTGGAGATGCCTTTGGTGGAAGTGCTCAGTGATGTCGAATCGCTGGGGATTCGTATTGACCCTGATGTGCTTTTGGCTCAAAAAGAAGAACTCACCGGCAAGCTCGATGAGATCAAGGATCAGATTTTCCAGGTCGCAGGTGAACCGTTCAATTTGGATTCGCCCAAGCAGCTTGGTGAGATTCTGTTCCACAAGTTGGGCATGCCGATTCTCAAACGCAAGAAGACCGGCCCGTCGACGGATGTTGAAGTGCTGGAGAAGTTGGCAGCACGCGAAGACCTGCCGGTCGGTTCTGAAAAGATGCCGTCCTTGTTACTTGAGTACCGCCAGTTCTCCAAGCTGTGTAATACGTATCTGGATAATCTCCGTGATGCGCAGGATAAAACCGATGGCAGGATTCATGCATCGTTTATGCAACTTGGTGCAGCGACCGGGCGGTTGTCTTCCGGCGGTCCGAACCTCCAGAATATTCCCGTGCGAAGCGAAGCCGGTCGACAGATCCGTAAGGCATTTGTCGCAGCAGAAGGTCACCAACTCATTGTCGCGGACTACTCTCAGATTGAACTGCGGATTCTCGCGCACCTTTCCCAGGACCCCGCATTGATCGAGGCGTTTAAAAACGACCTGGACATTCACGCAGCGGTGGCATCGCAGGTGTTCAATACCCCGCTGGATGAAGTCTCCAAGGAACAACGTGCCCGCGCCAAGGTGATTAACTTCGGCATTGTCTATGGGATTACATCCTATGGTCTTGCGCGTCGGATTGAAGACCTTGATGAACGTGAAGCCCGCGCGTTGATCGAGGACTACCGCAAACGCTTTGCAGGCATTGACCGGTTCCTGCATGAATGTGTCCAGCATGCTTTGGATCACGGTTACGTCAAAACCATTCTCGGTCGCCGTCGTCCGATTGATCAGATTCATTCGAGCAATGGCAACACCCGCGCCCTGGGGGAACGCCTGGCCATCAATACCGTCGTGCAAGGCTCAGCCACCGGTGACCTGATCAAGAAAGCGATGGTCAATCTTTACAATCGAATCTATGGCGAGAAGCTCCCCTTGCGGATGATCTGTCAGATTCATGACGAACTGATCTTCGAAGCCCCCACTTCTGAGATTGATGCGATGCGTGAGATCGTTCGCACTGAGATGGAATCGGCCATGGAATTGACTGTGCCTTTGAAGGTGGATGTCGGTGTTGGCAATGACTGGTTGGAAGCCAAGTAAATTTCAGATCACTGTTTTACAAACCGTATTGCCAGCGTTTTTTTGCCTGAGTGGATGCGTTGGTTTCCCATTCATCCACTGGGCGAGTCACGACACTGCAGTCGAGCATGACATAATTGCCTGAACCTTTGTGCCGTCGACTCACCGCCCCTGCCCAGCTTGATGCGGTAAATCCTGTACAACGGAAGGTGTTGTTGGCACTGCCTGCAGTGGGATTGTAGCTGCCGGTGTTCTTGTAGTAACCCGGATCAGAATCACAGAATGCGATATTATCCGAAGGCTTGAGGATCATGTTGCGATTAACGTACTTGGTGATATCGTCGGTGCCGTTGGTGCGCATACCACCGATGCCGTAGACCGCTGTGCCATAGTGT
Source organism: Phycisphaeraceae bacterium (assembly GCA_002704825.1). Lineage (GTDB taxonomy): Bacteria > Planctomycetota > Phycisphaerae > Phycisphaerales > Phycisphaeraceae > UBA7800. The sequence continues at coordinate 655 of PAIY01000094.1, read as the reverse complement.
CGATGATTCTGCAGGATCACACGTTTGTTGGAGTTGGGGATGGCATAGCTGGTCAAAGTCATCTTCGGGGCAAATGTCGGGCACTTCATCAGTTCGTCTGTTGCATAACTTTGCATCACCAGCATGTCATCCCAACGGATACTTGTTTGCGTATTGAAGAACCCCGGGGGGATGGGTTTCATGGCACTGCGGACGTAGTAACCTGCAAAGTCATTGCAGTAAATCTCAGAACCAATCCCAATTTGTCGGAGATTCGTTGCGCACTGTGTGGTGTAGGCCGCTTCGCGTGCTGAAGACAACGCAGGCAGAAGAATCGCGATGAGTAATGAAATGATGGAGATTACCACAAGCAATTCAATGAGAGTGAAGCCTATGGGGTGATGTGCGTTTTTCATGGTTGTCATTCCTTGTGATCTCATATCAGTTCTTACCATTTGGCAACAGTAATGCCACAGAGGACATAGGTTTTTTTCTCGTCATTACAGCGAAGTGAAATGCTTTTAATCGGCGAGTTGGTATTTGGATTTTCCCAGTACACCACACGCAGATACCGTGCGGGAGATTTGCGTGTGATCGGATCAGGATGCACAAACTGGATGCTTCGGCTGTCTTCATCTTCGGTTGGTCTAAACCACCAGTTGTTAATCTCACGTCC
>PAIY01000093.1 GCA_002704825.1 Phycisphaeraceae bacterium | reverse complement strand
GTATGAGACGAACAATTACGGGTCGATATCAGGCCTGCAAACGAAGGCAATTCAAGCTCGGATAATGGTAGATGTCTCCTCAATGGGGTACGCACTGCCTGTTAAATGAAAAGGTGAAACAATCACCTTCCAGTACTGGTTACATCAAAACAAGCGTTTCGTCTGAATCATCAGATCGGTTTGCATGCGTGTACGGACAATGGCAAAAAAACACAATCTGATGATTTATGACGCTCAGCAAGCTACCCCCCAGAGGAATCAGGGTGGGATCAAACCCCGCAGAATTTGCCAATTCTGCTTTTACTTGCACTCTTCCCTACACATAAGGTTAAAATAAAACCCCCTGGGTGTCAATGATTTTGTCATGTGCAAAGACGCTATAAAGCACTATCGAACCAACAAACAGAATTCTGAATCGAATTTCGACTAAATTTCAAATTCGCTGGCATCCGACAAAATTGTAATCCGATCACCGAAAAACAGTTAGGCCTTCTCCAATCGTATCAAGCGGTTATCCGGCAACCTTGCCACTTTCGATCTCTGACTGTTTCAGGCAACTGCCTCGTCGGATTGCCAAACCTCTTTGATGAGCTGTTCACACCATTCACTCACACGTTCTTCAGTCATGTGGGATTGATTATCTTCATCCAACGCCAATCCGCAGAACTGTTCGCCACGCTGCGCTTTGGACTCGTCGTAGGTGTGACTTTCAGTGGAAACGAAGCCAATCCCACCCTTGGCACCGCATTGGATGAACTTGTCATAGAGAATGCCCATCGCGTCCAGATAGGTATCCGCGTAGGCATCCTGATCGCCAAGGCCGAAAATGGCAATACGGAGTTTGGAAAAATCCACGCCATCCATGTTGTCGTAGAAATCCTGCCAGGCATACTCCAGTTCCCCCACGTCCCAGGTCGGGATGCCCGCGATCAACAAATCATATTCCTTCACATCCTCCGGCTGGATCTCCGACACTTCAACGACCTTTTCAAGCTTGTCCCCCAACTCGTCCTTAATCAAGTTGGCGACGGTTTCGGTCTTGGTGGTCACACTGCCATAAACAAGGATTGCGCGCATGATTGAACTCCAATGCTAGATCAAAATTGCTTTCTTTTTGAGATTGATATTGAATCTCAATTACTTTTACATACAATACGACCATACCACGCGCGATGTCAAGACGCTGTAGTACGAAGATGTAAAAAAAAGATCAAGGAGTAACCGGATATGAACAGCGACCGCCAATTCTGGGGCAACCGACCCCGTAAACGTCAGCCCAAGCAAGGCAGCATGACCATGAAACTCATCCAGATGCCCACTGCCAGCGATGAATGTGATGATTGTGAATGTGGTGCCAGCCAGCGGTTTGAATTAGTACTCGGTGCTGTGCGGATTGAATTGACCGCCAGCGAACTCCTGAGAATGCGCACCCTCATCAGTCGCGGTGCCCAGATGTACAAGGACTCTCTGACTCAAGACCTGTGATGGTTCGTGTATCAATCACCGTCAACGCGATATGTGTTATTATCTGTTCTCAAATCACATGACGGTCAAATCTGCACACTGGATCACTCACGATGCTAAAACAGCATGCTTTGAAATTGCTTGTCGCCTCGCTGTTGACAACGTTCGCCCCACTGTCATCACTTGCCGATGAGCCTTCGCTGTTTGGGACCGTTGACAGTTCGCCGGATCGTGCCTTGAAGATGGTCGAAAACAAGATCACGATCGCCACCTACGTGATCTACTGGGACCGACTCGAACCCAAGCAAAACCAGTTGGATTCTGCCTACATCGCCAAGGTCAAATCTGATCTTCAAACATTCCGAGATGCAGGGATGAAAATCAGTCTCGACCCGGGCATGCAGTACCCGCCGAAATGGGTCCGTCAACTGCCACATGCCATGTACGTCAACCAATACAGTGACGCTTTTGACCCCACAGGCAACCCCGGCAGCAACGGCTTAAACGCAGTCTTCAATCAACACATCCGAACTGTCCAGGCAACACACCTTGCCAACCTGTTCAAACTCTTTGGCAATGACTTCCATGCATTTCGATTAGGCTGGGGACTCTATGGCGAACTGAATTACCCACACCCCGATCACCTTGGCAAAAAGAACTGCTATTGGGCGTTTGACCCCATTGCACAAGGCAAAATCGAAGGTCTTCCCCCATCTCTGACGCCTTGCCCGGTTCCAGGTTGGCACCCCGGCCAACCCAGTGATAACCACAACCATGCCAGACGATTTGTCAACTGGTATCTCAATGCACTCAAGGATTATCACGATTGGCAAATCACCCAGACCCGCAAACACTACGCAGGCAATATCCCCATGATGATGGGCTCGTGGGGTGTGCGTGACGGCGAACTCGAGCAGTTGATCCAATCCGACCTGGCAGACAACGGTCGCACTGAAATCCAACGCGGTTTCGACTTCGCCCGATACATCCCATGGCGTCACCGATCCGGGCTACATCGTCTACGGCACATGGCTGGACACCCCCGCACAATTCTGCGATGACACCAGCCCCAATCCCGCAAGCTGGTCCCCCATTCACTACCTGTCCCACGCAGCCAAAACCAACCCGCTGAAGCTGCGCGTCTGGGCGGAGAACACCGGCCGTGGCAATCTCTCCGACATGCAACTGAGTTTTGAGCGTGCCAAAGCCTTTGGCGTCCAAGCGATCGTCTGGGCGTTTGAAGAAGATCTGTTTTCGGGTAAACATGCGACATTTGAGCAATACGCACACCAGATCAAAACCATTGGTCAGTCAGGTCCATGATGGAGAAATTCACCATCGGATTTTGCCTGCTCATGGGCATGTCCCTGCTGATCATTTTTCTGCCTGCTGCGCTTAACCGACACTGGCTTGGGATCGTCGTTTTGCAACTGGCATGTTTCGAGATCGGCTGGGCCGTCTTTGCCATTGCCACATACAAACGGACTCACGCGAACAATCGCAAAAAAACACCTCCCCCATCACCGCGTTGACCAAACCTATGCTTTCTCAGACTTCTTCGCGTGACAATCCCCTTGATCTCAAGTATCCTTATGCAACGGTCGAATACTGGAAGGAACCGGGTACAGTGACCAGTGGTCTGAGTCTGCATTATTGCTCGCAGTCTTGATCCGATGGCCAGTTAATCGTGCAACTTCGCAGCACCCTGGGTGGTAAACCCTTGAGATTGCCGAATTTACGACTGACTGAACGCCGTCTGGAAGACATCTGGGCATCGACCTTCAGGCAAACGATAAAACCAATTTAAAACTCAGCTTATGGAAGAGCTGGAGAAACGAAACAACAATAAACTGTCCGCATGAGTCCAGCTGAACGCGACCACCTTCCCGCGATGTAGGCCCAAACCCATGCACAAAACAACCGGCAATTGGCCAGCATGACTGACCTGACAACCCCATCTTTTGACACAGCTCCCGCCCTATCCAATGCGGATCTCTGCTGTGAACCATTGAGCAACACGATCAACGTGACTGCGCCCCTGTCAGAACATCAACCGCTGCCTACCGCCCCAATCACAAGAAGCACATGTCATGTCGCAACGTCAAATGTTGATCAACTACATTCCCGGCGAGGAATGTCGTATCGCCATCAATGAAGATGGTAAGCTCGAAGAACTTTATCACGAAAGAGCCAGCGTCGAATCACACGTTGGCAACATCTACAAAGGTCGCATCACCAACGTCGAACCGGCCATCCAGGCTGCCTTCGTGGACTTCGGCGCAGAACGCAACGGCTTTCTGCATATCACCGACCTGCATCCCAAGTTCTTCCCCGGCTCAGCCAAAGAAGAATTCGAACGCGTTGGCAAGAAAACGCCCCACCGTGACCGCCCCCTGATTCAGAACTGTCTCAAACGCGGGCAGGAAATTCTCGTTCAGGTTCTCAAAGAAGGCATCGGCACCAAAGGCCCCACCCTCACCAGCTATCTCTCGATTCCCGGTCGATACCTGGTGATGATGCCGGACATGCAGCGGCTGGGGGTCTCCCGCAAAGTCGAAGATGACGATGCCCGCCGTGAAGTCCGTAAAATTCTCGATGAACTCGATCCGCCCGAAGGTTTCGGTTTTATCGTTCGCACCGCAGGCATGGGGCGAAACAAAACTGAACTCAAGCGTGACCTGGCTTATCTCACCCGTCTCTGGAAGATGATTGAGAAACGCCGCAAGCAGGTCAAAGTCGGCGAGTTGTATGTCGAAAGTGACCTGATCATTCGCACACTCCGCGATCTGTTCTCCACGGACATTGACCGCGTGGTGATTGATCATCCCATTGCCGCCAAACGTGCCAGCGACTTTTTGAGCATCATCAACCCGCGTGCCGGCTCCAAGGTGTTTGTCTACAACGAACCCACGCCGATCTTCCATCGCTTTGGCATTGAAAAACAGATCGACACCATTCACGCCCGCACTGTGCCCATGCCCGGTGGCGGTAGTCTCGTGATTGATCAGACCGAAGCCCTCGTTGCCATCGACGTGAACTCCGGGCGCATGCGTAACAACAAAGACGCGGAAACCACTGCTTACAAAACCAACCAGGAAGCGGTCGACGAAATCTGTCGTCAACTGCGTCTACGCGACATGGGTGGCGTGGTGGTCTGCGACTTCATTGACATGCGTGACCCTAAAAAACGTCGCACAATTGAATCGCGCTTCCGTGAGAATCTCAAGAAAGACCGTGCAAAGACCAAGGTCCTTTCGATCAATCAGTTTGGCATTCTCGCACTCACGCGCCAGCGTATGCGTCCATCGCTTAACTCCGCGCTCTTTGCCACCTGTGCACACTGCGATGGTGATGGCGTGATCAAAAATCCCGAGTCCGTCGTGCTGCATGTCATGCGTCGATTGGCCTTGGTGATTCACCGCCCTGAAGTGGTCCGCGTGGAACTGGCTATCAGTCCCGACGTGGCTTTCCAACTGCTTAACAAGAAGCGAAAACACCTTGTTTTGCTGGAACAAAAGCACAATGCCACCGTTCTCGTCCGCGTGCATGGCAAGACGAAAATCGACGAAGTGGACATCATCGCCTACGACGATCGTGGTGGCGTGGTTAACGTTGATTCACAAAAGCAGTCGACGGACAACCTCGAACTGATTCAGCTCAAGAGCAACGAAGCACTCCCCGACGAACTGCTCGATGATGCTGATGATCAGATCGAACACGTCGAACCACAAGAGGAAGAACTCGAAGGTGATTCGCATCTGTCGGTTGATCTTGATGCTGAGGAAACCGACACCAGGTCTGATGAGCAACAGGATAAATCCGAAGACTCAGGGCGCAAGCGTCGTCGCCGTCGAGGCGGTCGTCGTCGCAATAAGAATCGTGATCGTGGCGAGAATCCGATTGCTGACACCAACACCGATCAATCATCTCAGGAACAAAATAAATCCAAAGATGATGCCAGGCAGGACGACTCGGCCAAGCAAAACACACAGGCCAAGTCCGACGATCAACCCAAAGCCGAAGGCGAATCTGAGAAGGATGGCAATTCGGAGAATGGCGGAGCATCACGCAAACGCCGTCGCCGTCGCCGCGGACGCGGTCGTGGCAATCGTGATCGTGACCAACAACAGGACATTGCCAACGCAGGCAATGACAGGCAGCCACAGGAAGCCAAGTCAGGCAACGATGCCGGTGACCGTGACCGAGACCGCCCGCGTCATGATCAACCCAACCGCTCAAACAACAACCAACCACGTCAGCAGGATCGGGAGCAGGATCGCCATCAAGCCCAGGACAAACCCCAGCCCAAGCCTGAATCCAAACCGGATCCCAAGCCGCAGGCTTCGTCTGAATCCAAGTCCGAGCCGGTGAAGCAGGATAAACCTGTATCGACTCAATCCGAGTCCCCCAAGCCCGAGACTTCAACGTCCCAAGCGCCCAGTGATTCGCTGCCTAAAACCCAAACCGCCGAGAAGTCCGACGACGCGCCCAAGAAAAAGGTGACGCGGAAGAAGACCACACGCAAGAAGACCACGCGTAAAAAATCGACGAAAAAGGTCGCATCCAAAGCCCAAACCGACGACAATGCCCCATCGGACAACACGCCTGAAAAACAGGCAGCCAAGTCCGACGAGAAACCGACAAGCCGCGGTTATACCAACCGTCGTCGCAAGAAGTCAGCAACCCGCAAGGCAGCGGACACAACCGATGGCACCAAGACAGAGGCCAAGTCCGATGCGTCGGCAACGCCTGCAGCGGATGCGTGATTGGCTTGATTGATTTAGAGGTTTACACAGGTACGAAGCAGGTATGAGTCCAAACGACAAACAACCCAACGCGCCACGCAAACTGATCGTGCTCGGTTCCACGGGCAGCATCGGCACGAACACGCTCGATGTGGTCGGTCACCTCAAGGGTACCAGCCATGCGTTGGAAGTCGTCGGACTCGCTGCCGGCCGCAATGTCGATTTACTCATCAAGCAGGCTCGCGAATTTGACGTCAAACACGTCGCCATCGCCGATGCCGGTCTTGCTTCGCAACTCAAAGAAGCACTGCCGGGTGTGACGGTTTTTGCTGGTGAACAGTCCGCGTTGGAATTGGTTCAAGCAGTCGAAGCCCAGGAGTTGGTTGCTGCCGTGGTGGGTTCTGCCGGACTTCCTGCAACGATGTGTGCAGCCAGACGTGGGATGACCATCGGTCTTGCCAACAAGGAAACGTTGGTCGCTGCAGGCTCGATTGTGACGCCTGCCATCCGTGAGCATAACGCCAAGCTCATCCCCGTTGACAGTGAACATTCTGCCATCTTCCAATGTCTGGATGGTCAGCAGGGTCAAGCCATCAAGCGCATTGTTCTCACCGCATCCGGTGGTCCATTCCGAGAAGCAACCAAAGAGCAGATTCAAAACGCAACCGTTGCCGAAGCGCTCAATCACCCGACATGGGACATGGGCCCCAAGATCACCATCGACTCAGCATCGATGATGAACAAGGCGCTTGAAATTATTGAGGCCCATTGGCTGTTTGATTTACCATCGGACAAGATTGATGTGATCATTCACCCGCAATCCGTGGTCCACAGCTTCGTTGAGTTTGCGGATAACAGCATTCTCGCCCAACTCGGGCCGCCGGACATGCGCACGCCGATTCAATATGCTTTGACTTACCCGCAACGCCTAGAGGGGTGTAGCCGGTATATGGATTGGACGGAGTTGTCCGGTCTGACGTTCCAGCCACCGGATCATGATCGATTTGGTGCGTTGAAACTGGCGTATGAAGTGATCGATGCTGGCGGGACCGCGGGCGCGATTTTCAATGCTGCCAACGAAGCTGCCGTCGATGCGTTTCTCAAAGAGAAGATTCGCTTCGGCCAGATTACCGACCTGGTAGCCCAAGCGCTCAGCGCGATACCCGCCCGCCCCGTGGATTGCCTGGAGACTGCTCTGGAAGCAGACCGACAAGCCAGAGACTATGTGAATAACACTGTGAAAAAGACAGTTTTGATGTAAAGGACATTTGATTTCGGATTTTGGATTTCGAATTTCGGATTTGCGCAAGCGATGCAGTAAGCCTGACACATTCCAACGACCATTGGAAATCACACATAGGCTGTTGCACACGACAAGACATGGATTCCCGCCTGCAAGGGAATGACTGAATAACGCTTGCGACAATCCGAAATTCGAAATCCGAAATCCGAAATCTCAACAACACGATGCTTTCATCCCTCCTCGACAACTTCGGCCCGACGCTGGCGATCATCCTTGGCTTCGGATTCATCATCTTTGTCCATGAACTGGGTCACTTCCTCGTCGCCAAGGCGGTGGGGATCAAGTGCACGCAGTTTGCCATCGGCTTTGGGCAAAGTCTGCTGACCTTCCGCAAGGGGTTGGGTTGGCGTGTGGGGACCACGGAGAAAGAGTACGACAAAAAACTTCGCGAGCATGCCCTGCAAAAACGCAATGTCAGTGATAAAGACAAAGACGAGGCGCAAGTCACTGATGCACAAATCGAAGAAGCCCGCGTCGAACTTGGCTACGGTGAAACGGAATATCGACTCAACTGGATGCCACTGGGTGGCTACGTGAAAATGCTCGGCCAGGAAGACATGGACCCTGCAGCGATGAGCGATGACCCGCGGTCCTTTAACCGCAAACCGGTCTGGGCGCGCGCCTGTGTCATCAGTGCTGGCGTGGTCATGAACCTGATCTTCGGCCTGGTGTTTTTCGTCATCGCTTTCCTGGCAGGTGTCGAGTTTCCCCCTGCCATCGTCGGGCAGACTGATCCTGCGGGTGTCGCTGCCGTGTCTTATCCCAATGAACACCCGGATGATCCAGCGTACAAAGGCTTACAACCAGGTGACCGCATCGTCAGCATTGACGATAAACCCGTCACCGACATGATGCAGGTGGCGATCAAGGTCGCCCTTGCCAATCCTGATACGGCATTGAATATGGCCATTGAACGTGATGGCGAAGATGCACCGCTGCACTATGTCATGACGCCCAAAGTCAGCGAGCAAAGCCAGCAACTACTGAGCATCGGCATCCAGCCCCCCATGTCACTTGAAGTGCTCGAACCGGGTAAAAAAGGAACACTGCCCCCACTGTTGGCTGAAGCTGGCGTCAAGCCAGGTATGTCCGTCGTCGCAGTCGATGGCAAACCGGTCACGCGCTTTGACCAATTCGAAAAAGGTGTCACCGATGCCATGGGGGAACAGGTCACCGTCGCCTTTGCTTCCAAGGATGACAAAGAGCACATTTATGTCTACGCCAAAGCCTCACCGCGTCTGACCTTCACCGAAGAGAACCCCATCCCCAATCTCATGGGCATGATCCCAGCCACACGCATCCAGCGCGTCATGGCAGAGTCCGTCGCTTCGGAACTTGGCCTGCAACCCGGTGACATCATCACCAACCTCGGCTCCACGCAATACCCCAGCATCGACAAGGTGCCCCAGATCGTTAACCCGGCAAACGGTTCAGTGAGCCAGGATGGCGCGCTGAGTATGAAGGTCTTGCGTGATGGCAAAATCATTGCCATGGACAGCGTCCAGCCCCGCAACGGCATGCTCGGTATCGCCATGGATCTTGCTGTGGATCACGCGGTCATCAGTCGCGTGCTGCCCGACTCACCCTTGGCTGAACTCAAACTCACGCCCGGTTCGGTCATCAAATCGCTGAATGAAAATCCCGTCAACAACTTTGCGGAATTGCAGATCGGCCTGCAGAAACTCTGCAAACAAGCCAACGGGCCGATTGAAGTCTTCATCGGTTATGAAATGAACGTCAAGGACAACCCCACCTTTGTCCGCAAGATTTCACTTGATCAGCAGTCCGTCGAACTCATCGCCAACGCCAATTGGTCCCTGCCCAGTGAACTCATCACCGGCTCGGAGTTGGCGTTTGGTCAACAGAAAATTCTCGTGCAGGCCAACGATCCCATGGAAGCCATCGGCCTGGGGATCACCAAAACGCATCAGTTCATGGTCCAAACCTACATCACCATCGCGCGCCTCTTCCAAGGCACCGTGCAGGCCAAACACCTGCGTGGCCCGGTGGGGATTCTGGATGAAGGTCGCCGCATCGCCCGTCAGGGTTGGCCGTACCTGATGTTCTTTCTTGGACTCATCAGTGTGAATCTGGTGGTGATCAACTTCCTGCCGATCCCGATTGTGGATGGCGGTTTGATGGTGTTCCTGATTGTCGAAAAGATCAAGGGTTCGCCGGTGAGTGCCCGCGTGCAGACCGCTGCGATGGTGGTGGGTTTGGTACTCATTGCCAGCATTTTCCTGATCACGTTGTTCTACGATGTGTCACGACTGGGCTTTTTCAGCAAGTTGTTCTAAAGACCAACGCACGTGTTGCGTATTGAATCGCATCAGGCGAGCCGCCGTGTGTCACGGCGGGTAAAACGCAGCAAGTTTGAAGCGACGCTCGATCATGCACATCATGGTCAGTGGATGTTCAAACATGGCAGGATAAGCGAATTGCAGGTAAAATATTCGCTTTGTCTTCAAGACGGTCTGACCATACGGAGTTGTTGCTTTGTCACGAACAAGATTACTGGTTGCAGTGAGTTCCCCGTGGGCAAGTGAACGCCTGCTGCCACGCATCGTGGACCTGGCGCACCGCCTGGAAGCTGACACCGTGGTCACGCATGTTGCCCATCCCCTGGGTGATGATGAATCGGAATCCGATGCCAAGACACGCGGCGATCAAACGCTCAAACTCCTCGTCGACGGTTTAGCTGATGCAGGTATTGGCTCTGAGAGTGTCATGCTCTACTCCGACGACATCCCCAAAGCCCTGCTCAACACCGCCCGTAACCAGGAATGCACCATGATCGTCATGGGCTTGACTGGTAAAGGCATGCTCAAACGGTTATTGGATGGTGACGTACCAACCAACCTGCTGCGTCAGGCGGATATTCCTGTGCTGATCTTCCCGTCAAATTGGGAAGGTGAGATTTGAGCCTTTTTTGAGCTTTTGGTTTTCGTGCGGTTTTGTTTTTAACCACAAGACACGAAGAGCACGAAGGTCACGAAGCCAAGGCAACTATTTCATGGAGCTTGTGCAATCATGCAATTCAATGAATTGGATATTGTCAGAGTTGTTCAGTTGCTTAAAGAAAATCGTGATTACACTTGTACCGAAAAAATAGGCAGGAATCCTGAGATTGGCGATATCGGCACAGTGTGCCACAGACTGGATATTGATAATCCACTAAGTCCAGTCATGGTCGAAATGGTCGATGAAAATGGTTTGACAATTTGGTTAGCGGAATTTCTTCCTGAAGAGCTCGAATTAGCCGAATCAAATAAAAACTAATCCTGCATTAGCTTCGTGACCTTCGTGCTCTTCGTGTCTTGGTTAAATCAAAACCGTCCGCATCCCCAACCAAGACAGAATCACTGATCTTCAACCACAAACACATCCACCATAGCCGGACCGTGAACGCCGGTGATCAGGACGCCTTCGATGTCAGCGGTTTTGCTTGGGCCGGTGATGATGGCGATGCTGGCGGGCATTTGGTCTGGGCTTAAGCTGGAACGGTCATTCCAGAAGTCGATGAGGTCGGGCATGATCTGGGATTTTTTGACGATGGCTAAATGCCAGGGGACGATCAGTGACATCCCGCGAGTATGGCTACTACCGGATTGGCAGATGAGTGAACCGGTCTCGGCAATGGCGTTGTGGACATCGGTGATGCCGGCATCCAGGTCAAACTGGGCGTCGAGTCCATCCTTGCCAGGGACAGCTTTCCAATCGTGAAGCTCAAAGCCTGCGCTCTTGATTGCACTTTCGGTTGCCATCGGATCATTCATGCTCACGCTGAGTTTGCGGACATTTTCTTCGCGGAGTCGAGCTGTGATTGTTTCGTAAAGTGAATCACCAGTAACCTGATGTACCTTCATACCGGTAGCCGCTGCTTTTTCGCAGAAGACGGCAAAGAGGTCGTCATCGGGCTGGACCAATCGCGCGATGGATTCATCAACTTCCGGGGGCGTTGGCACATTGGTAATCGTGCTGGTTCTGCCCAATGGTTTATGCAGACGACTTAAAAATGATTCGCGTGTGCTGCGTGTCATCACTTGCCCCCCTTACTCTTCTGGTGTTCATCCCACCATGATCTGAAGTCCTTGGTTGGGGGTGTGACGAGATCGCGTTTTTCGGTCCAACCTGCTGCTGGGCCGGGGACTTTTTCGACCCATCCGCGGTTGAGGTATGGGTTTTTATTTTTGACACCCTTGTTGCGGAGTCTCAGGAAGACGCCCGCCATCTTGCCCGCCAGGCGATACATCCATGCCTTTTTGAGACTGAATGACCAGAGCTTGAAGAAGACGCGGTCGGTGAACTTGTCATGCTTGCCACCGATGAGGTCACTGCGGAGTTGGATGAGATACTTGGGGATGTTGATCTTGACCGGGCAGGCTTCGTAACACGCACCACAAAGACTCGATGCGTAAGGCAAATCTTTGTAGTTGGCCAAACCTTTGAAGACGGGTGTGAGCAGTGCGCCGATGGGTCCGGGGTAGACACTGCCATAGCTGTGCCCGCCGACCTTGCGGTAAACCGGGCAGCTATTGAGACACGCACCGCAGCGGATACATCGGAGCATTTCGCGCGTCTCAGGTTTGAGCACTTCGGTGCGGCCGTTGTCGATCAAAATGATGTGCTGTTCTTGCGGGCCGTCAGGTTCAGCGTTGCGCTTCGGGCCGGTCATGATGTGGTTGTACACGGTGATCGGCGAACCGATGGCAGAGCGCGACAACAACTTCAAGAACACCGGCAAATGCTTGCGCGATGGGATCATTTTCTCAATGCCGATGTAGGCAATGTGCACGGGCGGGACGGAAGTACACAGTCGACCGTTGCCTTCGTTGGTGCAGATGCAGACACTGCCGGAGTCGGCAATCATGAAATTGCCACCGGACATGCCGATGTCAGCCTGTCGGTATTTATCACGCAACACGCGTCGAGCGATCTTGGTCAGTTCGCCGGGATCGTCGGTGTATTCCACGCCGAGTTCACGAGCGAATGCACGCCCCACCGAGGCACGGTTTTTGTGGATCATCGGTGTGACCAGATGCGATGGCGCATCGTGATCCAATTGCAGGATGTATTCGCCAAGGTCGGTCTCGATGGTCTCCACACCGATGGCTTCAAGCTCATGGACCAGGTTGGTTTCCTCGGTCACCATGGACTTACTTTTGACCACGAGCTTGGCATTGTGCTTCTGACAAATCTCTTTGCAGATGGCGTTGGCTTCCTCAGCGTCTGCAGCATAGTGGACGTTGGTGCCTGCAGCGGTGGCATTGTCGATGAACTGCTCAATGTAGTAGTCGAGGTTGTCGAGCGTGTGTTGCTTGATGTCACCTGCAAGTGCGCGGATTTTGTCGTAGTTGTCGCCGAAGGCATCTTTGCAACCGTTGATGCGCATCTGATCACGCATGCGCGTTGCTGAGTTGACGAACTCCTGAAGCTCCGCGTTGTTGGTTGCGCCCTGCACCCGCTGCTTCATGTCGTAAGGCAGCTTGGGGAAGAGGATGTCGTGGCCGTCCATGGTGAGTTCGACGGATTCGCTAGCAGTGGTTTGACTTCCGGGGGCACTAGACATTTTCGACCTCCAGCAGCCCGAGACCTTCTGCGATGATCTCAGCGAGTGTAATGAACTTGACTTCATGGCCCGCCCGTTGACATGAGCCGGAGATGTTCATGGTGCAGCCGGCATCATTGCAGATGACGTAGTCGGCCTGGGTGTCTTTGATACAGTTGACTTTGTCCTCGACCATCGTGCCTGAGATTTGCGGGTATTTCATGGCGAAAGTCCCACCGAAGCCGCAGCATTGTTCGGGCTTGTCGATCTGGACATATTCCAGGCCGTTGACCTGCTTGATGACATCGACGACTTTTGCCCCACCGCCTTCGACACCAATGCCGCGAAGGTGACAGGAGTAGTGATAGGTCGCCTTGCCCTTCCATTGAACGCCCAGGTCCGTGAGATTGAGTTTGAGAACATCCGTGAGAAACAGGATGAACTCATGCGTCTTGGCTGCCAGAGCCTTTGCCTTTTTGAGATAGACCGGGTCATTCTCAAAGAGCACTTCATAGTTCTCATGGATCATCGCAGCACAGGAGCCTGAGGGCGTGACGACGATGTCGCTGTCCTCAAAGACGTCGATCATCTTTTTGGCGATGGTTCGCGTATCGTCCTTATAACCGGTGTTAAACATCGGTTGGCCGCAACAGGTCTGCTCCCTGGGGAAGCGGACTTCGTGGCCAAGATGCTCCAGAATTTTGACGACTGCAATGCCCGTGCGTGGGTAATAGGAGTCTGCCAGACAGGTGATGAAAAGGTCGATTTTCATGGTCGAGTCAGTGTAACAAAAACGGAGTCAGACGTAAGGTGATTTGGGAGTATCTGAAAGAAATTGAACAGTTTTGACAAGTTTTACCTGAATTGAAATGTCGAATTCAGGCTTTTCAGTCTGAACGACAGAGTCACAGAGCCCGAAAAAGGCAGAGGAAATTCTCATTTAGCCGCATCGCTTGCGATGCGCGACGTGGTGGGACGAGCCAATACAAAGCGCATCACAAGTGATGCGGCTAAATAACAAATTTTCGGACCTGTCTGAGCTTAGCGTCCTCTGCGTCTTTGCGGTTAAAAATGTCTTAAGGAATTCCACCCAAGACCTTACCCCCTGCATGATTCGGACTTGGGTTAGCAGAAAATCCGTGAACGGCGCTTAATACGCTCTTGAAATAGGCCGATGAGGAATATGCCGTTTGTAACGGTCATGGCGCGAGAAGCGCCGGTACTTGTAGTCGTGACATGGGAGAAGACGGTGAGTGCGAGTCAGACGACAACACAAAAAGCCATTGCCGACGAGGTGAATCCGGGTCAGTGGAAAGTCCTCAAGCCCCGTAAAGGCTTGCAGATGATCGACTTTGCCCGGCTTTGGCAGTTCCGCGAGTTGCTGGGGATGCTGGCTTTGCGTGACGTGAAGGTTCGTTATAAGCAGACCGCCCTTGGCGCCGCCTGGGCGATTATCCAGCCGGTGACGATGATGGTGGTGATGAGTTTGTTCTTTGGTCGGTTTGCCAAGATGAACGAACAGGTTGGCTCGGTGCCTTATCCGATTTTCCTTTATGCCGCCCTGCTTCCATGGACATTTTTCGCATCATCGGTGACCGCTTCGACCAACAGCATGGTGGTGAACTCACGGATGCTGACGAAGATTTTCTTCCCGAGATTAATTGTGCCGTTCGCCGCCACGGGTACCCCGCTGGTTGACTATGCGATGGCATTTATCGTGTTGCTTGCACTGATGGTCTGGTACAGCGTGTCACTGAGTTGGCAATTGCTGCTGCTACCTGCTTTGGTGGGTCTGACAATTATCAGTGCGATGGGTGTGGGGCTGATACTGGCTGCGGTGACGGTTCGTTTCCGCGACTTCCGATATCTGGTGCCGTTCATGATTCAGGTTTGGTTTTTCATCACGCCTGTGATCTACCCCAACAAGATGGTGCCGGAGAATTGGCAGTGGTTGATTCAGCTTAACCCGATGTGCGGGATCATTGAGGCCTTCCGAGCCAGCGTGCTTGGGACCGCCATCAATTGGTCTTCACTGGGGATGTCGACGGTGGTCGCCCTTGTGGGGATGGCGATTGGACTGTTGTACTTTAACCAGGCACAGCGCAAGTTTGCAGATGTGATTTAAAGGATCGAAAAGATCCAGTCGTGTTGTTCGAGGTGAGAAGCGTGATGAATCCAGTTGTGATTGATGTTGAAAATCTGGGCAAGAGCTATCGACTCGGCAGTCACTTCCAGCTTGATGTGACCTTGCCGGAAATGATCAGCCTTAAAGCCAAACAGTGCTTTAACCGACTGCGTGGCATCAAGCCGCAGCCCAAGACGGATGACCGTCACTTTAACGCGCTTGAAGATGTCAGCTTCAAAGTCACCCAAGGCGAAGTGGTTGGCATCATCGGTCACAACGGTGCAGGCAAAAGCACCCTGCTCAAAATCCTCTCCGAAATCACCGACCCCAGTTCCGGGCAGGCTAAAATTCGTGGCCGTGTTGCATCACTGCTGGAAGTCGGCACCGGCTTTCACCCTGAACTCACCGGCCGGGAAAACATCTATCTCAACGGCTCGATCCTGGGGATGACCCGCAAGGAAATCGCTGCCAAGTTCGATGACATCGTCACCTACTCAGGCATTGAAAAATTCATCGACACCCCCGTTAAACGCTACTCCTCAGGCATGAGTGTCCGCCTTGCCTTCTCCATCGCAGCTCACTTGGAGCCGGAGATTCTCGTCATTGACGAAGTGCTGGCTGTCGGTGATGTGGAGTTTCAAAACCGATGTCTGGGGCGCATTCAGGAAGTCGCCAACTCGCATCGCACGGTGCTGTTCGTCAGTCACAACATGGCTGCCGTCCAAACCCTCTGCAAGCGCGTGATCATGCTCGATCATGGCAAGATTGTTGCCGACGGCAAGCCCGAAGACGTCATCCCCCTGTACATCAATGCGGGTCAACTCCAGTCCGAAGACCTGGCCACCCGAACCGATCGCAACGGTAACGGTCAAGCCAAGATCACCGGCTGCAGCATCACCAACCTTGAAGGCAATCAAGTCCAACTTGGTAAGCCCTGGCAGATCAATGTCGAATATGAAACCATCCATCCCGGTGACCGTCACGAGTTCGACTTTACCATCAGTTCCGCCAACTCCCCGCGCGTCTGTTATCTGTCGACGAACATGCTCATCGACGGCCCGCAGCATTGGCCGGCCAAGGGGACCATCGCCATCCGCCCCACCGACCCGTGCCCGTTCTGGCCTCAGAATTACACCATGTCGACCACGCTCAAACACAACGGCAGCATCTGTGACCAAATGAACGAAGCGGTCCAGTTCAGCGTCATCCTCGGTGAGCAGAACAAGTACAACAGCCTCGGCCGCCGCGCTTCGGTGATGGTGCTTGATGCGGACGTCCGAGTAGACGAATCGCAGAATTCTCTGGCCGAAAATCAGTTCACAGCCGATACCACATTCCAGAATCGTGCAGCATGAGACGCTCAAACGTGTGAAAATTCCCCTGTCGAATCTTCCAGTTGTCCCATGCGTCAGGCCGATCATTGTTAAGTACGTCCGAATAACGACGGTTTAACAGTTAACAGAACTGGATATCAGGCTATGCGCAGGTTACTGACACTCATTGGTATGCTCATTCTGGTCACGTTCAGCACGGTCAATGCTGGCGTCCCCTCCTTGAACAACGTTCGACTCTCCGAAGCCCAGAATCGGCCGCAGTACAACTTCTGGGTCGCAGGCAATGTCAGTGGTGCGACCCATCGTCACGCGCGTTCGCTGTATCCGACGGGCGGGTTCATTGCCAATCTCGATCTGGTCAACACGTCCGAGGCCCGGTTCGTCGCCCTGCTGGGGGATAGCTTCAGTCAGGTGACACCCGCCCACGCCGATGCCATGCGGAACACACTGGGTAAACTCCACATGCCGGTGATCAATGCCATCGGTCCCCGCGAGCAGGCACAGCTTGAGGACTATCAAGCCAACTTCGGTCGTTTCCAGCAGGCGGACTTCATGGTCGGCCCGGATGTGTTTCTGGTCGTGGACAGCTTTGCTCCCAATTGGGATTGGCTTGCGGATCGACTGAGCACCATCAGTCAGACGCCGGCGATGCGACATGTGTTTATCTTTTCATCACGCATGCCCTGGGGCGAGGATGAATTGCTCCCGACGATGCCGACGATGCGCCCGGTGAATCACCCAATTGTTCTGCCCAGCCAACAGGCATTTAACGAGCAGGTCAAACCGCAACTCACGCGACTTTCTCAGATCAAAAATGTCTACTGGTTTGCAGGCAATATCACCCGCAAGCACATCCATGGCAATTTCTACTGGAAAGATGCCAACAGCTCACTGACCATCATTGCCAACGCGATGACCAACCGCGAATCCGACAGCATGATCAATGTGCAGATCGACAAGTTTGGCATTGTTCACATCATCCCGATGAACACGGCCACGGGTCAGATTGCCAACATCACTGATTACAGTCTTGCCAACTGGGAAGCCGACACACTTGCCTGGCGTGAAGCGCATCCGCAAATGAGCTTCACCACGCATTTCGTGAATAAGTCCATCGAAGTGCTCCAAAGCAAAAAGTTTGCAGTCGGGATTTTCGGCGGCGTGGTCATGGGCGTGATCGTGATGATGATCCGTCGCCCCAACACGCCGACGCGACGCGTCCGCCGCCCTGCCATCGAACCGCAAAAGCCTGCCCAGCAGGACGAATACGTGCTCCTGACCTCGCCTAAGCCACATGATCTTTTCCGTCGTCTGGATGATGATTCGGATGACAATGATGCGACCAAGGCAGCGTAGCATCTTTCCCCAAACTGAAAGTCCACGCCATGACCAACGACAAACCCAAAGTCACCGCCATCGTGATTTGTCACAATGCTGCAGCGCATTTGGATCACTGTTTGCGGACACTGCGTTGGGCTGATGAGTTGTTCGTGGTGAATGTGCACTCGACGGATAACACCCTTGAGATCGCAAGCTGCTGGGCGGATCGGATCATCTCCTGGCCTGACGATCAGCCACGTCACGTGGTCCGCCAATGCGCGTTGGAGATGGCGCATCATCCGTGGGTCTTGATTGCCCAGCCACAGGACCGTTTGGATGAGAACTTTGCCCGTGATTTACGTGCCTTGTTGTCATTTGAACAGTCGCTTGCCCAACTGCATATCCCGCGTGATTTTTACTTCAAAAATGAACGCATGAACAAGACGCCCTGGGGCATGCATGACCTCCAAAACATGCTGCTGTTTAACACTCATCGCTGTGAAGTCCAGGCCAAGCCGCATCCTTTTATCCAGGTTAAAGCCGGTTTTGAATCACAGGATTGGCCAATACATCTTGGACGCCCTGTTCGGAGTCAGTGGTTTAATGCAGTCAATCAATTGGTTAAACATTGGTTAAAACTCCTGCCCGTCGAAGCCCGCAACCGACATTTCAATGGCCACCCTTTTGCATTGCGTGATCTGTCCACCAAGCCCTTGCGTGGCATGCTCAACATGATCAAACACGCGACACATCCCGGTGAAGCTGCGTGGGCGTTTGCGGACACGGCTTTTGACTTTGCTTCATCCATACTGGTCTTGATGCATCAACTTCGTCGGACACCGAAACTGGATCTGAATCAGCAGGCCAACGAAGAAACCGCCAAACGTCAGGCTGCCTGATCGCCAAGCGAACCATCCGTTTATCTCTTGCGTAATACTCTCAGTAAATAAGCATCTATCACTGTTACAAAATGTTGAGCTTCGCTCAAACCCGCGTTGCCCCCGGAACACAACGCGGCTCGCCTGAAAAAGATTTAACGCTTCAAGGCGCGACACATCCGTCGGTGTCAGGTACACTGTATCGGCTCAGGCAGAAAGGCAGACATGAAAGCACTTATCACCGGCGGCGCGGGTTTCATCGGCTCACATCTCTGTGAAACCCTTCTGGATCAAGGACACCAGGTCACGGCCATCGACGACCTGAGTACCGGTTCGCATAGCAATATCGCGCACCTTGAAAGCAACAAAAACTTTCAACTCGTCGTCGACACCGTCCTCAACGATCAACTGGTCAACCAACTGGTCCGCGAGTCCGAGATCGTCTTTCACCTTGCCTCAGCCGTCGGCGTGCAACTGATTATCGACCAACCCACGCAGACGATTCAAACCATCGTCGAAGGCACGCGCGTGATTCTTGATGCTGCCAAGCGGTACCGCCGCCCGGTGCTCATCACCTCCACCAGTGAAGTCTATGGCAAGGGGTCGAAAATCCCCTTTGCGGAAGACGATGACGTCGTGCTCGGTCCGACCTCCACACGCCGTTGGCTATACGCATCCGCGAAAATGCTCGACGAATTTTTAGGCCTTGCACACTGGTACGAAACGCGTTTACCCGTGGTGATCATCCGCCTGTTTAACACCGTCGGACCCCGCCAGGTCGGACAGTATGGCATGGTGCTCCCCCGCTTTGTCCAAAAGGCTTTGGCTGGGGATCCGTTAACCGTCTATGGCGATGGCAAGCAGGCACGATGCTTCTGTCACGTTTCCGACGCAGTGAGTGCGATCATCCAACTCGCTCAATGCAAAGATGCCTATGGCAAAGTCATCAACGTCGGCAGTGAAGAGGAAATCAGCATCCTCAACCTTGCTAACAAAGTCATCGAGCAAACCGGATCACCGTCCAAGATTGAATTTCTGAGTTACGAAAAAGCCTACACACAAGGCTTTGATGACATGCAACGCCGCGTGCCCGACCTGGCTCGCGTCAAGGCATTGATCAGCTATGAACCCAAGCATGATCTGACCAGTGTGATCCAAAGCACCATCGACTATTGGCAGCGCGCTTGAGAAAATGCCTGCCGCTTTGAATGGTTTGAACCATTGATCTTCACCGTCCGTCACTCCCGCGCCCGGGGACATGATGCATGTCATTTTCAAAGTTGAGCACCGGGTGTTAACCCGGTGCCCGTTGTGCATACGTTAATCCATGGGGCACCGGGTTGACACCCGGTGCTCAATTTCTCATGATCTGTGTCGAGTAAGTTCGGCTCTTAAAACATCAACCATTTCAAGTCATATAAACACTTGTGATATGACATGCATCATGTCCGCAGGTTGGAGTGACGGATGATATGGTTGAATTTCAAATCGCACTTACCAAGGCATTTTCAAAAATAACTGCTCGTCCAATAACGAATGGAACAATCATTTCTTCTCGGACGTTTGTAGCGTTATCAGGCAGGTTGGCGTGAGTTTTTTATGGCCTGTGACGGTTATATCGTTAATTGACCGTGGTGACGTGTCGATAACAATCTACGATGACACGTCCACGCATCTGCATTCTGACGCCTTGTTTGAACCAGGCAACTGTCCTTGCGCAGACCATTGAGAGTGTGCTTGAGCAAGGTTATGCGAACCTTGAATACATCATCATGGATGGTGGTTCGACGGATGACAGTCATCAAGTCATTCGTCAATACGAAGACAAGATCACAAGTTGGTGCAGCGGGCATAACGGCGGTGTTGCAGATGCGCTAAACCGTGGCATATCGCAGTGCACCGGAGATATCATCGCATACCTGCAACCGGGTCAAACCTATTTGCCTAACACATTGAACCTTGTCGCGGATTTAATGTCCGGCGAGCATGCTGCATCATGGCTGGTCGGCAGTCGGCAGACCGTTGACGCGGATGGCCGCAAAACACACAGCCGAGAATCATCCCGCCCTGCTGGCTTGGTGGAATATCTCTGCGGTGAGTCGGGCTACCTGCCTCACGCTTCAAGTTTCTGGCAGACGAACCTGTTTTATGACTACGGTTATTTCGCGCTGGATCTGCAGGCGTGTTTTGATTACGAATTGAACTGTCGCCTGCTGGCTTCGGGTGAACAACCACAGGTCATTGACATGATTCTGTCATGTGAACAAAGCCATACCGAAAGTTGGCAGGCGCAACATCAAATCAACGCGATGACACAAGCCATTGAAGTGGCTCATCGGTATGAGTTGATGCTCAGCATGACGGATCGCATCAAGCTGATTCGCAACATTGGATACCGCCAACGATTCAGCGCGATTCAGCAGGCAAAGATGCGCACCGGTGCCAGTCTCTGGGCCAAGGTGATCACCAAGCCCTGGTGGCTTGCCTCATCGGATATTCGTCACGCATTGATCCACCCGGAGAAAGTGGCAGCATGAAAAACCTGACCATCATGTACATGCGATTCTGGCCCGAACGTCACGGCGGTGTTGAAGAACATCTCTGGCGTTTTGCTTCGCGCGCTGCTGAACATGTGAATGTGGAGGTCCTCACGGAAAACCGTGGTGATAATGCTCAAACCGAATCTCCGATCCCCAATCTCACGATCCATCGCTTTAAAAGCAATCTCCCGATTATCTGGCGTTGGCCGTACCTGGCGCGTTTGCGGATGTGGATGAAACATCTCTCTGCACATAAGCCAAAGGGTTGGATCTGGACCATTGAACCGACGGCAACACTGGCTGCCATTCTCTGTGGCTATGGTGATCGCGTGATCTACAATCCACCGAGTTGTCTGGGGACCATGCATAAAGTCTGGGAACACCAGCAGCACATTGAGACCATGAAAATCAGTGGTTTACTGCGTTGGTTTGATCAAATGGCATTCACACGTGCAGCCAAAGTGGTTGTTGCCAGCCGGTCTCTGGGTAAACAGTACACGCTTTGCTACGGCGTACGTGACAACGTGCATGTGGTGCCTCGTGGCGCCGATACCGAGTTGATCCAGGAAATGCCGGATAAAAAGAAATCGCGCAAAGCACTCGGCATTGACGAACATGCGTTTGTCATCGGTTTTGTCGGCCGACTCGATCCCTGCAAGGACATCCCGCATTTGATCAATGCCTGTGGTTGCCCCAGTGTGCTTCGCCCGCAGGACCGCGTGTTGATCGTTGGCGAGGGTCCGGACAAGATGCGGATTCAAGGCACGATTCGTTCCAACGGTTTATCCGACCGTGTGATCATGGCCGGTTCACTGCATGATGAAAAACTCCGCGAAGCCTATGCCGCGATGGACGTATTTGTCCTGCCCTCGGTTTATGAAGGCTATGGCATGGTGATCCTCGAAGCGATGGCAGCAGGCTTGCCAGTGATCGGTCGCCCCGGTGACTGGAAGACGTCGTTTACGTCGATGCCTGAGATGATTCAGCATCATGTAACGGGCATGTTGATGCATGAACACGATCCTGAGGACCTGGCTGAAAAACTGCGATGGATGTCCTGCCGCCCCGAGCGTCGGATGTCGATGGGCAGACGTGGTCGGGCGCAATTGGCTGAACGCACATGGGAAATGGTGGTCGAAGATTACCTGAACCTGCTTGATGATGATGAAAACCACCTGATTCAGAATGCTGCGTAGTCGGGTAATGCAATCGCCAAAATTGCCCGAGCCGACCATCCTGAACCCATTTCACAAAAATTTTCAAAAATAACCGGGTCTATGTTAAGTGCCGTCTGTTAATGGACGATGCAACCATTGGCCCGTGATCTGTGCAGTGAAAAACTGCAGACGCAACAGATCGACACTACAGGAATCTTCAGCGAACTGTCGATACTTGTTTAGTGAGTACGATGCGGGCGGGACCGGAAAAGGGGTAGACGCCATGCCAGTGATCACCGCCATCGTTCCGACATTCAATGATGAGAATTTCATCGAGCGCTGTCTCTGCAGCGTGATTGACCAGAATCTTGACGACGTGCAGATCATCGTCGTTGAACGTGGGAGTTTCGACAAGACCCGCGACGTGGTCGACTTTTACAAATCCGAAGTGGATCAGATCATCGATGCCCCGGGAACGACGCTTGGGACAGCGATCAATCGCGCTTTGGCTTTTGCTGAAGGTCGCTATGTGACCGTACTCACGGGCGATTGCCTGCTGATGCCCGGTGCCATGGAAACGATCCGTCGTTTTGTTGCTCGTAAACCGCAGACGGACTGGTTGGCTTCGAGTAATCTGCGGATTGATGTTGACGATCAGCTTCGCGGTGAAGTCCGACCCTCCACGCCAACGAATCTTGCAGCGTATCTCAAACATAACTCAGGCCTCATCCCCCCTGCTGGCGTCGTCTGGCGTAAAGCCTTGATCGACGAAGTGGGCGTGTTTGATGATGACCTGGATGATGCTTACGACTATGACTTTTTCTGTCGCCTACTTCTGGCGGATCACCGACCGACATTCATCGGCCAGACCCTTGCTGCGGTTCGTGAATATGAAATCGCCGAACCGATCAACGCACTGGACACCGCCGAGCAGTACGTGCATGTGTCGCGGAAGTATGGTGCTTACCTGCCGATGACCGATCGCATGGCCTTGTGGAACAACTGTGATCTGCGTCAGCGGATTCTCACACTCGCCCGTGCCGAGATGCAGGGCAAGAACGCGACGAACTACCTGGCATGGAAACTGCTGACGCATCCCTGGTGGATCAGCGATCAACATCTCTGGCAGGCCATGTTCCAGAAACACGAAGCGACCGAGCAAAAGAACGTCGCATAACACCCAATAATTTGACTGACTTTTTAAATAACTGGATTTGTCCCATGTCTCAAATGACCATCAACACACCCTCCAATGCCATGCTCGCCAGATTGGCCCGTAAACTCCGTGGATTCAAGATTCAGCCCACCGGTCGGATCACTGAAACGGGTCACGAACTGGCCTGCGTCAAGGTGCATCACAATGGACAGTCGGCCACGCTTCATGTGCGATTGGGGACCACGGACGTGGACCTGGTGACGATGATTTACCAGGCGCAGTGCATGTATCACCTGCCTAGACAAGTTCAACCCAAGATCATTTTCGACTGCGGTGCGAACATCGGCATGACCGCGTCGTACTTTGCAATGACCTATCCCAACGCACAGATTTACTGCTTTGAACCGCTGCCGGACAACCTTGCGATTCTGCGGGAAAATGTCGAGCAGTTTGGTGACCGCGTGACCATCCTGCCTTACGGTGTCTCCGACTCTGTGGGCAGTTTCACCTATAACATGTCCGCCAATCCCAACAGCTTCGGCGGCGGGACGTTCTGCAAAGTCGGCGGTGATGATGAACGTGCAGTCGAACTGCCCGTGCGGACCGTCGGTGATGTGATGGATGAACTGGGCATCATGCAGGTTGATCTGTTCAAACTCGACACCGAAGGTTCGGAGTATGCCATCCTGCAAGGCACACCGTCGACTATCTATCGCAATGCTCAAGCCCTTGTCGGTGAGTTGCATGGCGTCAAAGATTGGGACTTCTGCAATCTCATCGATGAAAGTCACAACATCGGCATCAACAAAGCCTGGGATCGACGCTGCTATGAGTTCGTTGCCATCCGTCGCGATCTTCATGAAAGCAATCATCCACTGATTGCTGCATAAACACCGGCGAAAACATTAACCACCAAAACAGAAAAACGCACGTGATCTCAGCCGTCACGTGCGTTTTCTGTTTGATTGAATGGTTCGTTGTGTCTTACGGGATCGTCACTGCTTCACGGGGTGAATAGACATCCTGTGGTGTCTCCGCCCCACCGCTTGGGACTTTAACCGGGCCATTGAGAATCGGATCGTTAGTCTTTGCCATCCAATCATCAAGGCGCTTACGCATGTCGGTAAGCACATCCTGCATGTCGGGACGATCGACAAGGTTGGCCATTTCGTTGGGATCAAACTCCAGATCGTAAAGCTGTTCCTTGGGAACATTGGCTTTGGCCCATTGGTAGTTGGCCCAATGCGTCTTGGAGATACTGTCATCACAGTTGGGCATCACCGTGGTATCAAAGTCATCATCCAAGCGGCGGATGTACTTGTAACGCTTGGTGCGTACGCAACGCTTGGGTTCGTAAGCTGCATGATGCGTCACTTCCGAGAAGACCGCGTCATTAACTTCATCGACATCGCCGTTGACCATCGGCATGATGCTCTTGCCTTGCAGGTAGTCGGGTTTGTCCAGACCGGTGAGTTCACAGATGGTTGGGAAGAGGTCGATGTGACTGACCATGCCATCGACGACTTTTCCGCCGGTGAAACCTTGGGGACCTTTGACAATGAGCATGACACCGATGCCAAAGTCGGTCATGGAACACTTCATGGCAGGGAAGGCAATGCCGTGGTCGGTGGTGCAGATGATCAGGGTGTTGTCTTCGATGCCAGCGTCTTTGACCGCTTTGAAGACCACGCCCATTTTTTCGTCGAGTGTCCTTGCCATGGACTTGAAGCATGCCATGTCGTAGCGTGTCTGCTCGTTGTCAGGCAGTGGAGTTGGGGGCAGGGCGTATCGCGGATCGTCACGGGGATCAGGCTCCTTGGGAAATTCGCGATGGGTTTCAAAAAAGCCAACCGAGAGGAAAAACGGTTTGTCGTGATCCTGCTTGATGAAGTTGGCAGCCCAATCCTGGCGTTCGAGTTTTTCGGGATTGTCCGCTTCACGTTCGGAGAACCTGTCGTAGGTCAGGACTTCAAAGGGTGGCGCAAACTTGCCCGACGCTTCATGCTGGAATCCTGCCAGCGCGGTGTGATAGCCGTTGCGATTGAGAAACGCAGACAGATGCTGCGAATAATCGTTGAGCTTAAAGCCGCGATGCGCCAAGCCGAGCATCCCCACGCAATGCGGCCACTGCCCCGTCAGGAGTCCGGCACGCGATGGCGAACAGGTCGGACCCGCACAGAACGTCTTGCGGAAAAGCACGCCTTCCTCTGCAAGCTGCTGCATGTTGGGCGTGTCGATGTTGTGACCGTAAGGCTGAATGTATCGGCCGGTGTCATGTGAATGGATATAGATGATGTTCAACGGTTTCATGTTCACTCCTGCGTGGTGTTCAATGCTTGATATTTAATCTAAATAGTTCCTGAGGACCGGCTCGATTTTCTCAGCCATGATGGCATACCCCTTGGCATTGGGATGTACTTCATCGGACATCAAATCCCGATGCCCGAAGATCCCACCCAACTGGTCCGGGACATGCGGGCAGCCGGTCTCCTGGGCCAACTCGCGGTACATGCGCGTCCACGAACCGCCCAGGGGGAAGTCAACTGAGATTAAAATCACCAGGGCGCCGGTCTGCTGAATCGCCCTGATCATCTGGCGGAGTTGGTCAAAGGTAGCGTTTTTGTCGAGCTTACGCAAAAAGTCATTGCCCCCAAATGCCAGCAAGACAATCTTGGGATCACGGGACAAAACATCACGATCCAAACGCTTAAGGCCGTCCGCTGCCGTGTCACCTGAGACGCCCATGTTCAGAATCTGAACCCCTGTTTTTTCAGAGAGAATCGCGGGATAGGCAAGCTCCTTGCCTGCGCCTTTGCCTTCGGTCAGTGAGTCCCCAAATGCGATGATGGTCGTGCCGGTGGGGTTGGCATTGGTGATGGGATAGCTTGATTCGCCACCCAAGAGCCACCAGCCTACCAATGACACAACTAGCAATAACGCAAGTATCACAATGAGTTTTTTCATCGGCGATTGAATCTCCTGAGAAATCAGTTTAGCGAATTCACTGCTGAGGGGTGACTGTTTTAAAACTTGCATTGATTCTTGTGTGCAATCTGCCTGGTGATGAATCATGACCATCGTGCAGTGCAAACAATGAATCTCCATGTTTTCGTCGATTTCGTCACTCCCGCGCAGGGACATGATGCACGTCGTTTTACAAGTGTTTGCATGGCAAGTGATGATTGAAGGGTCGAACTTACTCGACACAACGCTTGATAAGTTGAGCACCGGGTGTGAACCCGGTGCCCCCCAGGATGAACGTATGCACAACGGGCGCCGGGTTGACACCCGGTGCTCAACTTTAAGAACGACGTGCATCATGTCCCTGCGTGGGAATGACAGCAGGTGGAGATAAACGATATGGAATGATCGGAAGTTCCAACGTTCATTTTCGTTCACCATGTTTGAACAAAACCCCTGATTTTTGCACAGAAGTCCTGATTAGGAAGACAAAAACGCTTCATGACTTTGCATGGACAAACGCAAGGCGGGTAAACTGACTGGCTTATGCAGATGCATCCAGTCATTGAAGAACTGACGCGCGTGGTGGGTGAGAAGAACATTGTCATCGACCCCAACGAGTTGCGTGTTTATGAATGTGACGGCTTTCCCATTGCCAAGGGCATGCCGCTGGCGGTGGTGTTCCCTGAAAACACCGAGCAGGTCAGCGCGGTGGTCAAGGCACTCAACATGCATGACCTTGCCATCGTCCCGCGTGGCAGTGGGACCGGCCTGGCGGGCGGCAGCGTGGTCTACGACCAAGGCGTGATCATTTGCACCAGTCGGATGACGGCGATTCACAAAGTCGACCTGGAGAACCGCGTGGCCGTGGTGCAATCGGGTTGTCGCAACACCTCGTTGACTGACGCCATCGCCTGCACCGGACTGCGCTTTTCGCCTGACCCATCCAGCCAACGCGCTGCAACCATCGGCGGCAATGTCTGCACCAATGCCGGCGGGATCAACACGCTCAAACATGGCGTAACCACGAATCACATTTTAGGTTTGGAAGTGGTCTTACCCGATGGCGAGATTCTGCTCACCCGTGCCAACCAATGCTACGACGGCATCGGCCCTGACTTACCGGGGGTGATCTGTGGCAGTGAAGGTATCCTGGGCATTGTCACCCGCGTGTGGTGTCGCCTGGTTCCCGATCCCAAGGCGTTTCGCACGATTTACGCGGTGTTCAAATCCAACTTTGATGCCTGCCAAACCGTCGCCGACGTCATCGCCTCGGGCATCCTCCCCACCAGTATGGAGATGATGGATGGCACGATGATTCAGGTGGTCGAAAACGCGTTTCACTTCGGCTTTGACACGACCGCCGGTGCCCTGCTGCTCATTGAAGTCGATGGCGTGGATGAGATTCTGGATGACGAAATGAAAATCATCATCGACATCGCCAAAGCCAACCATGCCTTTGACATTCAGTTTTGTAAAGACGCTGCACGTCGGGCAGAGTTGTGGTCTGCACGCAAGAAGACGTTTGGTGCCATCGGTCGGATCAGTCGCAGTTACTGCACGATGGATGCCTGCGTGCCCCGGTCAATGCTCCCCGAAGTCGTTGCCAGGGTCACCCAGATCGGCAAGGAATACGGCCTGCAAATCAACAACGTCTTTCATGCTGGTGATGGCAACATCCATCCCATCCTGCTGTTTAACGAAGACAAACCCGAAGAAGTCCAGCGTGTCATGCAAGCCAGTGAGAAAATCCTCGAATACTGCGTTTCCGTCGGTGGTACGATCACCGGTGAACACGGCGTGGGCGTGGAAAAACTCGCACTCATGCATGCCATGTTCGACAAACCGACTTTGAAAATGTTCCTTGATCTGAAAAAAGCCTTCGACCCCAAACAACAATTCAACGACGCCAAGCTTATCCCCAGTGACAAGATGGTCATCGAGTTGCATCAATCCCCACTGGCCAATGTGCCCGGAGGTGCGATGTGACATTAACTCTTTCTTCACTAGAACAACTCACCGACACAGTCAACGAAGCACGCAACACCCAGACACCGCTGGTGGACTACGGCATTTATCATGCCAAACTCGGACACCTGCCCCCTGAGAAGCACACCCCCTACACCCTCGCTGGCGACATCGTCGAACACTACGTCAACGACTTCACCGTCCGCGCCCATGCAGGCATCACCATCGGTCAACTCAACGCCCAACTCTTTGAGCAAGGTCAGTTCATCCCCATTAACTGTGATGACGATCTGACACTCGGCGAAGTGATCAATCACAATGTCTACGGCTCACTGCGCCTTCGCTATGGCTCAATGCGTGATCAACTGCTGGGGCTGCACTACCTGGACAACCATGCCAACGACATTCACGTTGGCGGGCGCACCGTCAAGAACGTTGCAGGCCTGGATGTCACGCGCTTGATGATCGGCTCGATGGGTGAACTTGGCATTGTCCATCAGGCAACGCTGCGGACATATGCTTTGCCCGCCGAAGTCGCCCGCATTGATCTGGAATTCAAGTCGCTGGACCTCCTGCCTCAGCAGATCACCGACTGGATGTTATCCCCTGCCTATCCAAGTTCCATTTACCTGCGTCGCCTCGGTGATGCCTGGCATGTTGAGCTTGGTTACCTGGGCAACACCAAAGCCAATGACGTGCAGGTGAACGCTCTGAAAGATTCGATTGCTGACATTGATGACATCGAGTTAACCGACGAGCGTCGCGTCACCGTGCCCGAGCATTTGAAGTTCGGCAATCAAGGTCGAAGCTGGCAACGCAAAACCAAAACACTCGTCAAAGCCATCTGCCCCCCGCGTGAGATTCCCATGCTTGCCAACACGCTTGCTGACATGGGCGTCACACAGATCGGTGGCTACCCCGCGCATGGCTGCCTGCTTGCTGCCGGTGCGCTGACTTCTGAAATGGATCTGAAATTACAGGACACCTTGCAGGCCATCGGCGGGATGCGTCAGTGGATCATCCCACCGGTTTATGATGACGGCCGGACTTCCTGCGTCACCCCCTTTGCACCCGAGCAACCTGACTGGACTTTTCTCAGTCGCATCAAAAAGACCATGGACCCCCTGAATTTATTTAACCCGGGACGCTTTATCGAAACGGGGGCATCGGCATGACGCAGACCTCCAATCCGACATCCTGCAAAGTCGTCTCCGGCCTGGGAAATCAGGCAACCAGCAAACCCGTTGGCCTGGATATCCTGAATCTGGATGATCATGCTTACGATCGCGCGCTGTCCTGCGTGCACTGTGGTTTGTGTTTACCCGTCTGCCCGACGTACACGCAAAACGGCCTGGAGTCCGACTCACCGCGTGGCCGGATTTACATGATGAAGGGTTTGGCCGACGGTGTCGTTGAACCGACAGACAATGTGCTTAAACACCTTGATCTGTGTCTGGATTGTCAGGCCTGTGAAACGATCTGCCCATCGGGCGTGGTGTATCACGAGTTGCTTGAAGACACCCGCGCCAAACTCAAACCCAAGCGCAAATTCAAGTTCACCGACAAACTGGTGCAGTCGATTTTCCTGTATGGGTTTACCAAGCCGCTGCGTTTGAAGCTGTTGCTTTTACCCGTGCGGATCATGCAGAAAATCGGCCTGTACAAACTCGTTCTCAAGTCCGGCTTGACCAAGGCACTGCCCAATCAATTCCAGAAGATGCAGCAGATGCTCCCGGATGACGGGCCGCTTTGGGAACGCGGTCTGCAAGCCTACTACCCGCCAACGGACAACACCGTGGCTGGCAAGCCGCGCGCCCGCGTTGCCATGTTCCCCGGCTGTGTCGGCAGTGTGATGTATCAGGACGTGAACCGCAAAACCATTGAAGTCCTCCAACACTTAGGCTGTGAAATCATCGTCCCGCGTAAAGCAACCTGCTGTGGTGCGATTCATCATCATGCCGGTGAAGACAAAGGCGCCCGCGACTTTGCCCGTCAGAACATCAAGGCGTATCTGAACGTCAAAGACAAGCCGGACTTCATTGTGAATAACATTGCAGGTTGTGGTGCAGGCTTGCGTGAGTTTGATCACCTGCTTCGTGATGATGCGCAGTATGCCGATCAAGCTGTGGATTTTGTGAGTCGTGTGCGTGATGTCTGCGAATTGATTGATGAGCTTGATCCGCCGACACCGTCGAATCGCGTTGCCAAGACGATCACGTATCACCATGCCTGTCACTTGCTTCACGCTCAACGTGCTGGCGATCCACCGTTGCGTTTGCTCAAACGGGTGATGGGTTTGAAGATTGTTCCCCTTGAGGAAGCCGATTTTTGCTGCGGTGCTGCCGGGACATATAACCTGACTCAGCCGGAGATGGCCATGGATTTAGCCGAACGCAAAATCCGTCACATCCAGGAAAGCGGTGCCTCGATCGTGGTCATGAGCAACGTGGGCTGCGCCATGCAGATTTCATCCGAAGCCAAACGGTTGGGTGTGAGTTTGACGACCGAACATCCGGTGGAGATTTTACATCAGGCTTATCTGGGGTGAACGTGACATTTACGACGCTTCTGATTAGCATCAACTATTCGGCCGGGTAGGTATAACTGGGAATACCGGCGAGTTTGAAACTCGTTTTGGGGTGGTTTACACCTCAAATGTCGCGAATGCGGCATAGTGTTGGTTCGAATCCAACCCCGGCCATTTTCACAAACTTCAATATAGATTCGCGCTAAACCGCAAGCGGTTTATTGGTCGCGGTTTTTCAGATCGCCGAGTAAGACCGGCATGATTTTCTCTGCGACGCTATTGCCCAGCAGGTGAATGCCATCTCCGTCGGGGTGGAGTTGGTCGGGCATGTGGTCGACCATATCCGGGCCGAAGAGTTCCAGGCCGTCGAAGTAGAACAGGTGTTGGTCGTTGTCGTGCTTCTGCACGGTTTGGACAGCGAGCTTGACCTGGTTGCGGTAATCGCTCAGTGACATGCCCACGCCATTGGGGATGTCTTCGCGGGGTGGGGAACTGATGGGCGAGATGATCATCAGAGGCGTAACGGGGTGCCCTTCTCGGATGGTCTTGATCATGCCGATGACATTGGGGATGAAGGAGCGTTCGTTGTAGCTGCAACTGCCCTGGATGTTGATGCCAACGCAGCAACTGATGATGTCTGCTGAACTGCCGCGGATATCGTTGAGCACCATGGGGTCAAGGTGACATTGGCCGCCAAAGCCCAGTGAGGTGACGTTCAGGTCACACTGTGCAGCAACCAATGCGGGCCAGACTTCCGAGGGGCCGTGTGCCTGACGACCATGGGTGATGGAACTGCCATAGGTCAGCCACTTGGTGCGGGTGTCATTAAACGGTTTGGCGGCGGCGTTATCATCGATGGCCACGTTCTGCACCAGTGTCGGGTGGAACTGGTCAAGCCAAATCTCCAGACGGTGTTCGCCTTCGGGGATGTCG
The DNA here is from genome assembly GCA_002704825.1 of Phycisphaeraceae bacterium. Taxonomy (GTDB): domain Bacteria; phylum Planctomycetota; class Phycisphaerae; order Phycisphaerales; family Phycisphaeraceae; genus UBA7800. The sequence goes on along the minus strand of PAIY01000093.1, from coordinate 53,696 downwards.
ATGAATTTGAATTCACCAACTTTGCCAATCTCGTTGGGGAGTTTGACGCGTTGGTGGAACTTGCCATCCACGGTGAGGTCCATGCGGAACCACGCGTCCATGTTTTGTTCGTCGGTGTAAGGTTTGTGTGTCGCGGTGACGGTCAGCGTGCTGGTGTCACTGATGAGATTCATGCGAACACCGGATGGTGATGAGGCACGACCGATCAGCCCCTCATGGTGATACAACGGCAGGTCATCAAATCGTAGACGCCAGGGACGAATCCCGTCATCCGATCTTTCGAGACTGATGTGACCGGCAAATTGAATAGGACCGTTTTGGAGTGGGAGATTTTGCATGGGGATTGAATGTAGTTTGACCGGGCAAGTTGTCAAGGATCGAAAACGCGAGCATTTGGCCAAGGCAATTGACGGGGTAACTGGATGTCAGTTGATTTGTCATGATGACGGGTGCATCAGGGTAAAAAAACACCAATAAAAGGTACAACAAGCGCATTGGGAGTAAAAAGGCGTCAAAATCAGGATCGGATACACGACGAAAATGTCTGAGCCCCCTGTTACGGATTGCCGTTCTGTGTTACCTTACTCCGATGATTCAACTTGGTGTCAATATCGATCATGTGGCGACTGTTCGCCAGGCCCGTCGGACGTATGAACCGGACCCGGTCTGGGCAGCTGCCGAAGCTCAGCTTGGTGGCGCCGATGGCATCACGATGCACTTGCGTGAAGACCGTCGTCATATTCAGGATCACGATGTCGAACGTGTGAAGCAGATGTGTCACGTCAAGCTCAATCTGGAGATGGCTGCGACGGACGAGATGGTGAAGATCGCCTGTCGGATCAAGCCCACCCTTTCGATGCTGGTGCCTGAAGGTCGCACTGAAATCACCACCGAAGGCGGATTGGATGTGCTTGGACAAAAAAATCGTCTTAAAGATGTTGTCGCCCAACTTCATGATTCGGGCATGCAGGTCAGCGCTTTTATTGATGCGGATGTTGCTCAGATCGAAGCCGCTGCCGAGGTTGGGTTTGATACCTGTGAAATTCACACCGGTCCTTACGCCCATGCGTACTACGACAGTGGTTCGCAGATTTCCGCCCCAGCGGTTCAGGCGGAGTTGGACAAGGTGATTGATGGCGGTAAACGCATTGTTCAACTGGGGATGCGTTTTAATGCCGGTCATGCGTTAAACTATGTGAATGTGCACCCGATTGCTGCGATCAACGGCATTTGCGAGTTGCACATCGGCCACGCGATAGTCAGTCGGGCGATTTTCACCGGCTTGAAAAGCGCGGTTTGCGAAATGAAATCACTGATGGTCAGTGCTGCAAAAACCAGCTAAAAAGATAGTTGGAGCCTTTATATTTGCTGAAAGTCGTTCAGTCATACCCCATATCCACCAAATTGCACTTGCATAGGATGTGACAAGGGTTTAGACTGCTGCATCGGGTTACATGGTCCGGTATTAATGCCGGTCGCGACGTTGGTAACCACACCCACACACACGCGTGTGAATCGTCTGCCGATTCACATGACTCCGTCGGCTATTCTGACGCAGGGAGGCATGACATTGGTCAAACGCCAATTCTCCGTTTTGTTCCTTCTATGTCATATGGTTCTGTTATGCAGTCTATCGGTGACTGCATTGGCACAGGGCTCGGATGACGAAAAACTCTTCAATCAGTTCATGCAACTGGTGGAAAAAGGCGATTATGACGCTGCACAACAGATCAACATCGATGTGCTGCGACTCGACGCCAAGCAGCGGGTCAAGTACCTGCAAGTCCTCCAGGATCTCGAACGCATGGCAGATGTGAAGACCGACCCGGATGTGCTGCTTGCCTCCGGTCGTGACGCCGCCGCCAAGAGCCAGACGGTTCGTGCGACTGGCTTCTTCAAAGCCGTCCTCAAGCACCCCAAGGCAAGTAGTGCCCAGCAGCAGCAGGCCTCCAGCGCTCTGGCTGAACTCCGTCGCCAATCTCACCCCGAAATCTCCGAAGCACAGGCCAAGATCGCCCAGGCAACACAGGCCATCCATGAAGGTGATCTTGACGGTGCAGAACGCTTGCTTCTCTCAGTCAAGAACGCCAAAGTTGATCTGGGTTGGTTTGAAAATGAACGTATTGCCAAGCAGCTTGACCTGATCAAGCAAATCCGCAGTGGCAAGGTTCCGGCAACCGCCCGCAACCCCTTGGCTCAAGGCGCATCCAACGACGCGCTGGCGCAGGCCAAGCAACTCTACGCTCAGGAAAAGATGGTCGAAGCCCGCCAGGCAGAACGCGAAGGCAACTACCGTCTTGCAGTCGAAGCTTACGAAAAGATTCTCAAGATCGATCCGGACAGCGCCCAGGCCAAAGAAGGCTTGGCATCGGCTCAGCTCAAGGCCAATCAACGCCTGATGCCCCGCAGCGTGCTGACCAATGACATGCAGCAGATTCGTCTGCGTGCCTCTGCCACCGAAGCCGAATTCAAGGAACTTTACAACAAGGCTGACACGCTTCGTCAGCAAGGCAACTTCACCGCTGCCTCTGAAGCCGTTCAGCAGGCCAAGGTCACCCTCGACCGCAGCCAGAACTTCCTCTCGGCTTCGCGTTACAGCCAGCTTCGCGAAAGTGCCACCTCACTGGGTGTTCAGATCAGCCAGGAACAGGAACTTGCCGAAGCCAGCATCAAGCATAAACTTGAGATGCAGCGTAAGGAAGATGCTTCCAACCGCCGTCAGACCGCCTTGGTCGAACGCGACAAGCAGGTTCAGGACCTGATGAAGCGTGCGGTGGATCTGCGTCGTGAACAGAAATACGAGCGTGCCATCGAACTGCTCAAGCAGGCCCGTTTCCTGGATCCGACCAATCCTGCGGTCGCCCTGCTTCAGGAAACCATGGAAGACACCCTGCAGTTCGTCAAAGTCCGTGACCTGCGTCGCGAACGTGGCAAGCTCATGCAGATCAACAGCACAGAAAACTTCGAATCCACCCTCCCCTACAACGAACTGATGACCTTCCCCGCCGACTGGCCGGAACTGACTTACCGTCGTCGTCAGACCGCTGCAGGTGATGATGCAGGCACCTCGGAAATCACCCGTCGTGTTCAGCAGAGTCTCAATGAATCAATCAACGTGGACTTTGAAGCCAACAAGCTCGAAACCTCCATCGCCTTTATCCGTGATAACACCAACGTCAACTTCGTGATCAACTGGACCGCGATGACCAACGTCGGTGTGGAACCTGACCTGCCGATCACACTCAAGATCAGCAATGTCCCCGCATCACAGGCCTTGACGCTGGTTCTTCAGCAGGCCTCAGCCAACAACGAACTGGACCCCGTGTCCTATGCAGTCAAAGACGGTATCGTGGAAATCTCCACACTGCGTGACCTCAAACGTCGCACCGCCTTCCTGCGTTCCTATGACATCCGCGACCTCCTCGTTCAGGTGCCCAACTTCGACGGCGCTCCGGACTTTGACCTGGGCTCAGCACTGAGTTCCAGCAGCAGTGTCGGTGGCGGCGGCGGTAGCGGCAGCGGCGGTGGTGGCGGCGGTAACAGCCGTAACAACGTCGACCTCTTCGGTGACTCAGACAACGATGACGATGACGATGATGACGAAGATGCCCGCCTCCAACGTGTCACCGAAATCCTCGAACTCATTCGTACCCAAACCGGTACGCAGAGTGACTGGGTTGAATTCGGCGGCGATGTGAGTAGCGTCCGTGAACTCAACGGCCTGCTCCTGGTTCGCACCACCCCCGGCACACACGACGAAATCACCACGCTCCTTGATGAACTGCGTCAGACCCGTTCGATGCAGATCTCCGTGGAAGCCCGTTTCCTCCTCGTTGACCAGAACTTCCTGGAAGAAATCGGTGTCGATGTCGACCTGCAGATCAATGGATCGGACACAGATACGGGTTGGAGCAATACCCGGGTCGCTCAGGACTCTTTCGGGGTCACAGCTCGTCCCTTCTCCACCGGTATCCCCGGCAGCTTCGGCAGTGCAGGTGCTGCCATCGGTGCCCTGGAAGACTTCGTGGCAGGCACCGGCTTTTCCAGTACCGGTCGCGCCCTGGACATCGGCTTCTCCTATGTCGACGACTGGGCGGTCAATGTCATGATTCGTGCGACGCAAAACCAACGTCGTGCCATCAGCCTCACCGCCCCACGCATCACCTTCTTCAACGGTCAGCAGGCCTATGTCACCGTGGCCCGTCAGATCGCCTTCATCAGCGACCTGGAACCGGTTCCCGATGCCAACGGCATGAACCCCACCCTCAGCTTCACGCAGTCCGGTGTGGTTCTCGCTGTCGAAGGCACCATCAGTGCTGACCGCCGCTATGTCACCATGACCGTCCAACCCAGCCTGGCAACGATCTCTGAAATTCGTCGTGTCGAATTCCTCGTTGAACTGGATAACAACAATAACGACAATAATAACAACAACAACAATAATGATGAGCAGCAGACCTTTGCCACTGGTGCCATCGAAGCCCCGCAGCTTGAACTGACGCAGCTTGAAACCACGGTCAGCGTTCCCGACCAGGGCACCCTGATGCTCGGTGGTCAGCGTCTGGTTGGTGAAATCGAAATCGAGTCCGGCGTCCCCGTGCTCTCCAAGATTCCGTTGGTCAACCGTCTGTTCACCAACCGCACCAAGGTCAAGGACGAACGCACCCTGCTCATTCTCATCAAGCCCACGATCATCATCCAATCCGAAGAAGAAAACCTCCTCTTCCCCGGCCTGGAAGCCAACCCCGAACAGTACAACATCGGCAATCGTCTTCGCTGACCCCCGGAAGCTTTTCCCCAAGCCCTCCCGGTCATTTATGAGACAACCGACAACTTGAACAACATCAACTCCCTGAAAGTCATTGGCTTTCAGGGAGTTTTTTGTATGATGAACGCATGCAACAGAATCCGGGTTTTGACTTCAATCGTATCCGTCGTTCAAGAACAGACCGCTTCCTCGGCGGAGTCTGTGGCGGACTTGCCAAAGAAACCAATCTCCCGTCATGGCTGTGGCGTGTGATCTTCGCCCTACTCATGGGCGGTGGTGTCTTTGCGTATGTGATCATGTGGTTCTTTGTGCCGGATGAGTTTGATCAATTGTCGTGATCTGAAGGCGTATTAGCAGTTCTCCTAATAACACGTGACCGAGCCAATAGATCAAATGAAATCACTGCCCGGCTTCAAACTTGATTTTCCTGAACTCCAGAACTTGTCACCCGAAAAATGTGATGAAATCAATCTTTTGCTCAAGACCCAATTGGGTGAAACCCCGATCGGAAAATTTGCATTTAGACTGGGCGCCATCTTCTGCATGGTCATGATGGCAGTACTTGTTTTTGTTTACGATGCTTCAATCTGGATCGGCATGCCACTGGGATTGACAGCGATGGCAATTGGATTTGTGATCGGTTACATGTATGAAATCAAACGGCTGAAAAAAAAAGTAACTTCAGTCGTTCAAAATTTCCTTGATCAACAGCAACGTTAATCTCACTCCACCGGCTTTTCTGCATTCGAGAATTCCAACACGGCCAATAGCAGTAACACGCAACCGCTTTGGGTGGCCATCATGATTGCTTGCCAAGCTTCCAATCTTGGGAGCATGCAACCTGCTAAACCGGTGGCCAGGGTGCAGAGCCAGATCACCAGTACGGCCCCGCGCACGGAGAGTCCTTTGCGGACGAGGCGGTGGGAGAAGTGATTGCGGTCACCGCCCATGATCTTGCGACCTAGAAAATAGCGCACGGTTGTCACGCTGAAAAAGTCATACAGCGGCACGGCCATCACCACGGCAGGCATCAGTAAGCCATACCATGCAGCATTCCCTCCTGCACCAAACTCACCTTGCGGGTCGAAGTAGGTTGTGCGGATGGAGATGATGCCGAGTAACATGCCGATGACCAGTGAGCCACCATCGCCCATGAAAAGTCTTGCAGGGTGGAAGTTGTACCAGAGGAATCCGAGTTGGGCGCCCATGAGTAATGCAGCCAATGATGCGATGAACCATTGCCCGCCCATGAGGGTTGCGATGAGATAAATGCCTGCGATGATGCTGCCGACCCCTGCCGCCAGGCCATCCATATTGTCGAGCATGTTCATGGCATTGGTGATCAGCGTTAGCCACAGCACGGTGATGGCAACGGATGCTGCAAAACCAATCGTGCCGAACTGATCAAGCATCTGGAACACACGGATATCACAGCCGATCACCAGACTGGTGGCAACGAGCAGTTGGATGAGCAGTTTGGGTTTGGCAGCCAAGCGAAGTCGATCGTCCACGAGTCCGAGGATGTGCATGGACGTTAGCGCCACGATCATGCCAACGAGCATGCCGGATTGGCGGCGGAGTCCGGGCATGTGTCTTTGCAGTGGTTCGAGCACGCCCTGCCAGGTGTCATCGGGGATCAACCGTGATGCGAGCAACGCCCCCACCATCGGCAGGATGAGCGCCCAGAAAATCCCCACGCCCCCGAGGTTGGGGACGGCTTGCGTGTGCTGCTTATGACCTTCGGTTCCCGGCGTATCGAGCCTGCCGCGTTTGTGTGCCCATTGCATCACGAGCCTGCACAACGGCAGACTCAGGGCAAGACTCACCAACACCATGGACAAGCTGACTGTGATCATAGACGTATGGATTGTACGTCAAGACAACGGTTTGGGTTCGTGGGGATCGATGACATCGGTGATATTGCGGCCATTTTCATCTTGCTGCTGTTGCTTTAACAGAAGCATTGGTGTGTTTGTTTCAAAGAGCCGCGCACGAAGTAAGCGGATGTCTTGAACTGCCATGCTTATGAACACAAGGCGACCGCTTACTTCGTGCGCGGCTCTTTATACACTGATCCGAATTCCAAATCACGAATCCCTGTTCAGCTAAAAACCGCGATTAATCGTCTATCGGATTTTTTGCTATTGAAGTCAATTTCGCCTATCCTCTTGGCCGTTTAAGGTTTCACAATTCCCATTTATCAAAGGAAAAAACCATGTTTGAATCAGTGGAAATGGCTGCGCCGGACCCCATCCTGGGCCTCACCGAAGCATTTCTCAAGGACGCGAACCCCAAGAAAATCAACCTGGGTGTGGGTGTCTATAAATCCAATGAGGGGGTGACCCCGATCCTGGATTGCGTCAAACAGGCAGAAACCAAACTCATCGCAACTGAAAAAACCAAAGGCTATAAACCTATCGACGGTGATCCGGCATATGGCAAAGCGGTGCTTGAACTGATGTTCGGGGCCGATCACGAAGTGGTCACTTCCGGCCGCGCTGCCACGGCACACTGCCCCGGCGGTACCGGTTCGCTGCGTGTTGCTGGTGAGTACCTTGCCAACAATCACGCAGGTGCCACCATCTGGGTCAGCGATCCGACCTGGGCCAACCATGGCAACGTCTTCGCCGCTGCGGGTCTGCCCACCAAGACCTACCCCTACTTCGATGCCACCACCAACGGCTTGAACTTCGATGCCATGCTCGAAGCGCTTAAGCAGATTCCCGCGGGTGATGTGGTCCTGCTTCACGGCTGCTGCCACAACCCCACCGGTGTCGATCCAAGCACCGAGCAGTGGGAACAGATCGGCGAAGTCCTCGCTGCCAACGGCGTGACCGTGCTGCTTGACTTTGCTTACCAGGGCTTTGGTCTTGGTCTTGAAGAAGACGCTCAGGGGCTACTGGCATTGGCCAAGCCCGGTCGTGAGATGATCATCTGTTCAAGCTTCTCCAAGAACTTTGGTCTGTACAACGAACGCACCGGTGCATTGACTTTCGTCGGCAAAGACGCAGACACCACTGCCAAGGTGATGAGCCAGGCCAAGAAGCTCATTCGTGCCAACTACTCCAACCCGCCAGCACACGGTGGCGCGATCGTCAGCACCATCCTTGCTGATGCCGAACTCACCACGCTGTGGAAAAAGGAATTGGCGGACATGCGCGACCGCATCAACGGCATGCGTGAACTGTTTGTCGAAACCCTCAAAGCCAAGGGCGTCACCCGTGACTTTGAGTTCATCAAGCAGCAACTTGGCATGTTCAGCTTCTCGGGCTTGAACAAGGACCAGGTCAACACACTCAAAACCGAACACGGCGTTTACATCGTCAGGTCCGGCCGCATCAGTGTCGCAGGCATGACGCCCAGCAACATGGATTACCTCTGCGAATCCATCGCGGCTGTGCTGTAAGACACAACTGAATATCAAAAACAAAACGGGCATCCATCTTCAATGACGGATGCCCGTTTTTTGTTGGTTCAAGATTCACCATTTAGCCGCATCACTTGTGATGCGTGATGTGTTATGCGTGTTATGAATCAATCGCATCACAAGTGATACGGCTAAATATGAGAATTTACCGATTGAATATCACAACGCGGCTTTATCGCTGCCGGTGATGGCTTGCACCATGACCTTGTAACCCAGTTTTGTCGCCAACTCGGATTCGAGGGCTTTGAGTGCTTCTTCGACCTTGGCATCGTCACGGGTGACCTTGAGATTACCATCAATCTGGACACGGCCAAGACGATCAGCAAAACCCTTGGAAGCGTGGAGCAGTTCCATGGCACCATCCCAGATGCCACCACTGATGCGATCCTTGCCGGGCTTCTGTTTCGGGTAGTAGTATCCCCCCCCACCGTAGACTCCGACAATGCTGCGGTCATCGCCTGCAAAGACGATGTGCTTGAATGAGGCGTTGGTGGCATTGCGGTTAACCGGCGTCTTGGAGCCACGCGGCAACCAGAGCATGCGCACAATCAGGATTTGCTCCGGCGATGCTTCATCCCCTTCAAAGAGCATCAGCGTCATGCGGTTGTCATCATGGTAAGCATAGTATCCGGTCTTGAACTTGCCGGTGAGACTGACGCCGGGGTGGACGATGCTGCGGATGGACAGGTCACCGATTTTTTTACCCGAAGGCGATTTGGGTGCCCCACAACCCGAGAGTGTCAGAAGCAGAAGGCAAACAAGCGACATACCGATCAGGCCGGTCAATTTGGACATGCGTCGTATCCTGTACGTTGGAAAATCAATCACAATTCAAAGTGTTAACAAGTGCGTAAGAGTCTACTTAATTTCGATCCACCAGGCGACCAGCCCCCGGTGCTCCCGGATCATCCGGATCGTCGGGGGTGTCCGGGTCGTCATGGTTTTCTGAGTCTGGCTCATCCGACGCGCGGATGCGAGTGACCACCACCTTGGCCTTCTGCCGCTGTTCAGACTCAGATTCGGGCTTGGTTTGATCACTTTCGTCAAGCATTCTTTCCGATCGCTCTGGCAATTGGATTTTGCCCGAGAGTCCGAGTACCGCCAGCGTGTCGCGTTCGATGATGCTCGAAAGCACATGACGCGGGATGGTTGGCATGGACGTGCCTTTGGTGAAGTGATTGACGGTGTAGAGATTGTAAATCACATCCTCGGGCGAACTGAATGGGAAGTCACTACCGAGCAAAAGTGAGTCGGTGACATTCTGCTGTACCGCCGTGAGCAAGGTGTTGTACAACTGCCAGGGACGGGAACTGATGTCCGAGAGATCAGCATAAAAATTCGGATGCTTGGACAATAGCAGAATCGCTTCGTCGACCCAGGGATGCCCCAGCTGCGAGAAGATCAATTTGAGTTTGGGGAACGTGCGCCCAATTTCGTCAAACAGGAACGGCTGAGAGAAGGCCATCACGGCAGCGGTTGCCATGTGCGTCCCGGGATGATGCAGCACGGGGAGTCCCAATTCCTCACACTTTTCAAACAGATACATCGCGCGGGTATGCGTCGGGTGACAGTTCTGAGCCGCAGCACTGAAACACACGCCGACCAAGCCAAGATCAACCGCTTGCTTGAGTTTGTCTATCCAATCCGAAGCTAGGGGATCAATGCCCGCAAAGCCCAGGTATTTGTTGGGGCGACGCTTGACGTAGTTGGCTATTTGCTCATTGGAGATCGAGGCACCGAGATACTGGCTTTCAAAGCCGAGAATGATCGAGGCATCCACCGCTTTCATCGCCTGGTCATACGCCCAACCCGATGCGTTGATCGGTTCGTGCACCATCATGGCTTTGAGTCGCTGGGCGGTCCCATCACCAAGTTGCTCGGGGCGTTCCCACAGGTGTGTATGTACGTCAACAATCATGCCCATGATTATCGGATATTGCGTCGATGGGGACAAGTGCTCAGCCAACCAACACCGGTTAATGTGTTGAGACAAACGTCACTTAAGAGCTGCACGCGAAGTATGCATACGGTTTGATCAAGTGACAATCAGCAACCGCTTACTTCGTGCGCGGCTCTTTGAGAGTCATATGCGCACCAAGCCGATTGGTAGTCCTGAAAGTTACCAGGTGTTCCGGGGTGAGGTTAGCTTTTGGCGTCGTAGTCTTCAGCGGAGAGCAGGCTCTTGACCTGTTCCGGATTGGAAGGCTTGACTTTGATCATCCAGCCGGCGTCCCAGGGATCATCGTTGACGGTCTGGGGGCTGTCGACCAATTCGTTGTTGACTTGGACCACTTCACCGTCGATGCCGCAGTAGAGTTCACTGGTGGCTTTGACGGATTCGATTTCGCCGAAGGAATCGCCTGCGGAGATGCTGCCGGACTCCTTGGCATACTCGATGAATGTGATGTCGGAGAGTTCATCGACAGCATGTTGGGAGATACCGATGACGACAAGGTCACCGTCAAGTTTGTGCCATTCGTGAGATTCAAGGTAGGTGCGGTCGGTTTTGGAAGCCATGTGCTAACTCCGTGGGCTTGAGGCCGAGTGTTTGATTTTGCCAACCGGACACAACTTGCCGGTGATGGAAAGACACAGATTATCAGATTTGGACGGTTTCGTCTTGTGGTCGAACACTGAATAACAGGAAGAACTGTTTGGACTGCCTACGGATTATTATCATGCCAGATGGCAGAATCGAGTCAAGATGACTCGGCTATGTGTAAAAACAACCGACGACCTTGAAGGCCGACGGTTGTTGATGGTCAAGCGATTGCGTCTCGCTTTTCTTTCGATCACTGATGCTGATGTGTGTGTCTGTTGTGTTCTATCTCAGGCTGCCATCTTCGTGCGACGCTTGCGGCCGACGGTGCGCTGGTCTTCGTCCATGCGTTTCATCGGGTTGGCGTCCATTTCCTCAACCAGTTCCAACGGTGTGGAAGCCCACAGGTCCGCACCGATTTCCTCAGCCAGACCTTCAGCACGGTTAAAGACACCGCCACCGACGCAGATCTGAATCTTAGGAGCCGAGCCGATTTCGTGCAGGTGATCAATGAGCAGGCGGGTGAACGGCACGGTGGAAGGCACCACGCCGAAGACAACGAGCTTATCGATATTCAATTCCGCAACCTTGTTGACGATTTCGTCATTGGCCACGCCACCCCCGATGTAGTACACATCGTAGCCGTCGGCTTCGAGCATGTCGGCCACCATCTGGCCACCGATTTCTTCGGACTCTTCGGGGCCGGTGAACACAATCGCGGACAAGCCACGACGTTCGGCCATCGGCAGACGCTTCTGCATCTGATCCACCATGCTCCGAAGCATGCGGGTCGCAAAATTAAAACCAATGGCGGCCAGTTGATCGTTGCGGTACATGTTCTGAATGTGCTCAAGCACAGGCCAGAACAATTCGCTCATGATGGTCTGTGCAGGCAAATCCGCACCGATCATCTGGTCGACAAGTTCGCGGCATGCCGGACGATTACCGCTGATTAGTGAAGTGAAGAACCGTTCCATAATGGCTTCTTTACGCATGACACATCTCTCCGTTGCCCTGTGTTTCAAGGACTTTTCGCAACCTTCCCATCCGTCCGTGTCGATGAGTCAGTTCCGTTTTTTCAATCATTCGCCCGAGCCTTCCGACGCTCGGCACCGGCATCAACCGGTTTGCGTTTCTCCCACCTATTTCATCGACACCCAATCCGAAATTCTTCACCAGTTCATACGATTGGTATAAACAAACCCCATAATCACTGAACGGATGTGCGTTATCCAGAGTCTTTCCCCAATGCCTGTTCAACTCGTCAACATTCACGTCCACTAATAAATCCCCCTCCTGACCTGTCTGAGCCATGCTCTGAATATCCAACGTCTGATAACCCTCCTGCTTCCCACATCAAACGACAGCGTCCAATAATCTTGCCTTGCTTTGTCGCAAAGCGGACGATCGGATTGTTATTCGGACGTTGCGTGCGTGGTGGTATGATATTGGTAGACTGTAACGGCTGAATAACGCGTTTAGACGAAGCGTGAACAGTATTGATCAACCGGATATCAAGTGGAGAAACCATATGAAATCGATACACAAGCTTGCCGTGATGCTGATCCTGGGGGTAATGATGGGCTTAACCGGATGCTCCGTGAATCCTGCCACCGGCCAACGTCAACTCAATGCCATCAGTACCAGCCAGGAAATCTCCATGGGAGCCCAGGCCGCCCCGCAGTTCATCCAAAGCTATGGCGGTGAAGTTCCCTCAGCCAATGTCCGTAACTATGTCACCGAGATGGGCAATAAACTCGTCAACGTCTGCGAACGTCCCGACCTGCCATGGGAATTTACCATTGTTGACTCCTCGGTGCTCAACGCCTTCGCCCTGCCGGGTGGCAAAGTCTTCCTCTCACGCGGTCTTGCAGAGAAGCTCACCAATGAAGCGCAACTCGCTGGCGTCATCGGCCACGAAATCGGTCACGTCACCGCCCAACACATCGGTCAGCAAATGACCCGGGCTATGATCATTCAAGGCATCGGTGTCGGCTTAGCCGTCGCTGGTGATCAGACCGACAATCAAACGCTCAAAGTACTCGGTGTCGGTGCGACAGCAGGTGGTACCGTGTACATGCTCAAGTTCGGTCGTGATCAGGAATCACAGGCTGACGAACTTGGCGTCCGTTACATGACCAAAGTCGGCTACAACCCCATGGGGCAAGTCCAGGTCATGCAGGTTCTCAAGGAAGCATCCGGTGGCGGTGGCGGTCAATTGGAAATTCTCTCCACGCATCCCCTGCCGCAAACGCGTATCGAACGACTCAATTCGCTGATCTCCCAACAGTATCCTGCTGCCATGAGTTCAAGCAATGATATGTACAAGTTCAATGCTTCGTCGTACCAATCCCGCATGCTCAACGTTCTCAGATCCCTGCCCCCTGCCAAGCATAACCAGAACAGTGCGAACATGATCAAACCGCTTGACTCGGATACCACCGTGGCAGAGCTTGATCCGACGGACTATTGTTTGTTCTGCCGTCATCAACATGCCCATCACCGCACATCGGATAACTAAGCAACCTCATGACCCAACGCCCCCAGACTCAAAGTGGTGAACCTGCCTGGTCGCAGGACAACCTGTCCAACCCGCATCTTGTCGACGACAAAGCCAAACGTGTCGAGGCAATGTTCAATGCCATCGCCGACAGCTATGACCTGAACAACCGCGTCCACTCACTGTGGCGTGATCAGGCGTGGCGTCGCACTGCCGTGAACATGGCGAACGTTGACAGCAACTGTGATGTGTTGGACGTTGCCTGCGGGACTGGTGATCTGTCGATGGCCTTTGCCGATGCCGGGGTCAAATCGGTCACAGGTGTGGACTTTACCTACAACATGCTTGCGGTCGCCAATCACAAACTCGATCAATGCAAAGGTCTCAAACCGACCTATTTTCAGGGTGATGCGATGAAGCTGCCCATTGAGGATAACTCAATGGATGTGGTGAGTATTGCCTTTGGCATCCGTAATGTTGCCCGCCCCGAAGTCGCGATGGCCGAGTTCTACCGCGTGCTCAAACCCGGTGGGAGATTGATCGTTCTTGAGTTTTCACTGCCTCGCAACAAGCTGCTGCTGGCTGGTTACAACTTCTACTTCCGCCACATCATGCCCCGTACCGCAACGTGGATCGCCAGAGACAAGAGCGGTGCTTACAAGTATCTGCCCCAAAGCGTCAACACGTTCATCGGCCGAGAGCAAATGCGCGAGATGTTCGATGGATGCGGCTTTACTGACTTTACCCAGAAGGTGCTGACCTGCGGGATTGCGTTGGTCTATCGTGGGATCAAGCAATAAGCCAACAAGTTACAACGATGACTTACCACCATAAATAATTCGAATCACTGTCGAGTTGATTGAGCCCTTGTCCTGAACTGCCAATGATGCCCATTTCACTTTCACGTCGCCATTTCCCCGACCCATCAATCATGATGACGTTCGTTCCATCTTTGCCAGCTTTGATATATCGTTTATTTGAATTGTGATTGACGCCTGAAAAGTGACCCGAGATCGAATCAAAATCACCGGTCAAGTCGGTTCGTGTGATGTCCGTCACGATTTCGTCATAGATAGCTTCCTGTTCCATATTCAGTCGTATGGATTGCACACCATTGGCAGGCATGAGAATCCATTTTGAGGATGAATGTCTTGCGTTCTGGATGGTGGCTGAACCGTTCAGATCAGCACGCTGCAACCCTTTTCGACCACCTATGATCTGATATCCCACAACGCTGGACAAAAAGTCAGCAACATTGGGATCAAACGTATCACCGTTTGACGAGCCCCAGTATCCGTCGTTATTGGTTGCCGTATTGTTGGGACAATAAAACGTTTCCCGGGTTAAACCATAATTGAGCATAAAATCACGGGCGCCGCCATTAATCAGATAGGGTTTGGAAGACTTTTTGTTATTCACATCATCAAAGTAACCATCCCAGTTCCCAAGGTCCGGCAACTGCTGCTTCAGATCATTGGATGCCAACAGCATCGCCTGCCCAATACTACGCGTATTTGAAAGGCATTTAATACGTATGGCAGAGTCACGGGCCTTGGACAGAGCAGGCAGCAATATCGCAATCAGTAATGCAATAATCGAAATCACAACCAATAATTCGATGAGAGTAAAAGCATGATGGTTCAGTTCATTGCGTCTCATACAATTTCCTTACATTAATTGTCTTGGCGTCAATGGACGACCCGAGGATCCGATATCTCAACAGAGACATTGCAATCACAATGTCAATTAGTGATTGGCAGCAAGAATGCAAATAGGAATGACTCATGATTGCTATAAAAAATTGTATGTCCGCCCAAGGTGATAAAAAAGGAGAACACTTGAAAGGTCAACTGAAATGCATGAAGTCTTGCTGAAAGAGAACAATGTTCTTGAACGCTTTGCAAGCAATTGAAATTTTTTCACAACAAGCTGACGTCTTGTGCAATTATGTTGTTATTTTCAATAATTCGTGGGTTCTGTCATAGGCAATTGATTCAATCAAACCATCAATACAAATGGAGATGATTGCTTGGTCGACTTCAACCATTTGATACTCAACTGCGGTATGACACGGGCGAACTGCAGGGTTAAGCTTTGATTTTTGACCATAGTTCAATGGGTTCATCGCCATGTGACATCCCATTTAATTGGTCAATCATTTGTGGGAGAATCTGAAATCGCTTGATGATAGCAAGCAGGACTTGATCAAAGCCTGGTGTATCACTTTGTAACTCAAGATATTCACCATGCTCAAAATCAAATTCAAGCACTGTGACAACCGAAATCCGGTAATCGAAGCGATAACCAGTGATACGAAAAATCTCGTCCCAATGGATACCGGACATATTGCCGTGATCAAATCGACGCCAGACACCATTCGCGTCAGCAATAAGTATATGGTCTGCCATTGTCTCATCCTGATCCATCATTATATTTTAGCATCACGGGTTAGGCACATCATCGGGTGAACCGCCGTTGCCGACGCGATCTGCGTTTTGGATGAGTTGATCCAGTAGCGTTGGGAATGAGCCGGTAAAGTCTGCTTGATCTGCGGCGAAGATGTTCTGTTCGTTATTGTTTGCAAACAACTGCACACGGCCATCTCGAAACAGCAGGTTTGATGCGTCATTGCTGTGATTGGTTTTCAAACCTTCGGGAATCGAAGGGAATATGGATTGGCGGTCCATAGCCAATACCGATGGTTTTTCGCCGATGCTGTTTTGTGCCTGGGCGGAAAAACGTGTGTCGCCGATGACTTCATCCAACGAGCGATAGAAGTAGGAACCGTAGGCATCATCACCGGTGTCGATCTTGGCAAGTTCCTCCTGCACGTCAGCGATGTCATCATCCGCCGGACAAAAGAACGCCTGCTTGTTTTCGAGATAACCGTGATAAAGCACGCCCATGGATGTGTATTGCTTACTGCTGCCGATCCAGAGTTGGTTATCAAGTGTGTTGAGATATTTGCTGGTGGCTTCGCCCATGGTGGGGTGAATAGTGTCGGGGCCGACGGGGATTTGTCCTTTAAAATCCGAACCATATGCAAAGATCGCCACACCGATTTGTTTGAGTCCCATGCCACAGGCAATGTTGCTGGCCTGCTTCCGCGCACTGGAGAGCGCGGGCAGAAGGATGCCGATGAGCAATGCGATGATGCTGATGACCACCAAGAGTTCGATGAGTGTGAAGGCGCGTGACTTTGGGTGCATGGCAGGTTCCAGGCCGGTAAACAAATCCGAAACATAGTTTAGCGAACTTGCATCCAGACGTATCTGTTTAATCTTCCAGAACCGTTGCTTTTACGGGAAACTGCTTGAGTTTGGGTTGGTAAGTCTCAGGATTCTCCACGCCAAGGATTTCGTTGACGCGTTTAAGATTAGCCTCTGCAACTTTCGTACTTTCCCAACTTTTAGAATGGATTGCACAGGTAAATGCCATCTGTGCTTTTTCATATTGCTTGGTTTTGGCATAGAGAATGCCCAGTTGATTCCAACCTGCTGTTCCTGACGTTGTGATTTGATGTTGTTCGTTGAATGTGAAATAAACAGATTGTTCCAACCAATAAATGGCTTTGTCAATTTTGTCTTGTCGGAGATACAGATTACCAATATGTAGCTTAGCCAGACTGTTGTACGGTGAAAGTTTCACCGCAAATCGGAACTGCTCCATCGCCAAATCGAACTGTTGATTCTCCGCGTATGCCATCCCAAGCTTGTTGTAGAACGGCACATGTTCAGGGTGTTGCTTGATGAGCTGTTGCAGGTCTGCAATGGCTTGTTGAGTGCGACCGAGAAACAACAGTGTTGTGATTCGATCGTATTGGGCTTTGGGTGAATCAGGCCAGAAACTTAGCAATTGATCATAGGCATCTATGGCTTTGTCAAAATCTAGATCATTGAAATACCAACCCGCCAGGTTTCGCAACGCGCGTTTGTGATTGGGGAATTTGGCAATGTTGTCTTCGTAGAGTTTGATCTGAGATTGGTAAGTGTGTGCGTGCTGCCAGGTGACCGTCGTAAACACCAAACAGGCAACCATCATGACAGGCTTGCATGCAACCTGAACTTTGAATCGCTTGAGCAACATGGCTAGCAAACAAGTGAGAACCACCAGCACAGCCAAGGTCGGCAGATACATCCGCCTGAGCGCAGCGATCTCCGTGACAATGGGAATGAAACTGGATGTCGGTGCAAGAATGACGAAAAACCACACGCCCCAGAATCCGAGTTTATGACGATTGATCAACAGCCACACTGCTGTAATGAGAAGTCCGACGATGACAACGCCAAAGGGCCAGATATCTGCAATTGACTCTGCCCGTTCAAAGAATGGGTCGATCGCCAGACGGTTAGGCCAGACGACTTGCGACAGGTAATAGCAGATCACCTGTGATTGGGTCAGTAGATAATGCCAGTTGTCCCAGCCGTGGATGTTACCTGTTGACGCTGAACGTGGGTAAAGAAACATCAAGGCAGCCACGATGCTGCATGTCATCGTCAAAGATACATAAAACAGGGGATGCTTTTTGAGTTGTTTCCACGGTGTACTCTGAGATTGCATGCTTGCTGCAAACAAAACCAGTACTGGCGTAACCACCATCAGCTCCTTGCATAACATGCCCAAAGCACACAGCAACACGGCAGACTTGCGATATCCCTTAAGTGCGCAGACCAATGTAGCAAGGATAAAAAAGCTGACGAGTAATTCGCTTTGCTGGGAGATGTATAACACCGCATCGGTTTGGATCGGGTGTAAAGCCCATATCGCGGTGATCAACCAGGTCACAGCTTTGCGATCTTTGCCAAAAAGTTGCGTCAGTAACAGGTAAACCAACCCGACATTGATTAGATGCATAGCCAGACTCACCGCATGATAGGCCCAGTACAGACTGACCGTAGAAGAGACATTCGGCAAATCCGTAACTGTATCACTGGTGTAAAAAAAATAGACTTGCGTGGTGAACAGAACTTTGAGCAGCGGTCTGCCATACGGCACGGTGTCCGGCGTGACGGGATAATCAAGCAAGGTCTGCCAATAACGATTGGGTGTGGCTCTGAATTCGAGTGCTTCCTGCCACTGCGTGTCATCAAACACGAACGGCCCGCGCATGCCCGGCCAATAGGTGATGGTGCAAAGCACGGCCAGCAGCAGATACATCAACCATGATTTACATTGGCACGCTCTCATCTTGCCAACAGAATACCAGAGTTTGTCGATGCATAAAAAACGAGCATCGGCTTTGGGAACCGATGCTCGAAGGTGTTCAGTTGTTATTTGTGAACCGTCAGATTCGATCCCCCGGAAGCGATCTCATCTGGCGGCTTGTGTTGATAACATTCATCGATTGCGTCAATCGTCGTCATCATCATCGTGTGGGTCGATGTCGATTTGGGTGTGCAGGTGTTCACTGCTGCCGGGGGTTGAGAGTACTTTGTATATGCACCAACCCAGCAAGGTGGTCATGCCACCGACGGAAAGGCTCATGATAATCCAGCCACCGATATTCATTGTGCCACCTTACCTTTCCCGGTCTTGTTCCAGCGTTTGGTTGCTGAGGCAATCAGCAGCAGGAAGAACGTCAACATGATTGCGATAAAGCCCAACGCCAAACCTTCGACATGGCCGATGTTTTCGATGCGTTTGGGTAGTGCCTTGAAAATCCAGACTGCAAAGATGATCAACAGGAACAAGGGACTGACATATTTAACGATGAACTTAAAGGACTTGTGGACTTTGATTTCCGCACCGGTCATCAATTCCTCATAGCCCTCATCCACACCAAGTACCCAGCCGAAGATGATCACCTGCACGGTTGCAAGCACATAGATGCAGAACGTTGCCACCCAGAAGTCAATGGCATCAAGTGCTGCCAGATTCTCCGAAAAGTAGACCACGAACATCGTGCCGACAAAGGTGACAAAGCCGAGGATGGTCACCGACATTTTGCGGTTGATGTCCAGTCCTTCTTCCAGGAACGCGATGGCCGGTTGGAGCATGGACAGCGAACTGGTCACTGCTGCAAGGAACAGCAGGAAGAAGAACAGGAATCCGAAGAACTGCCCACCGGGCATCTGGGCAAAGACCTGTGGCAGGACCATAAACCCGAGTTGGAAGGCCGAGTCGAGTGTCTTCTCATCGAGTACCCCAAGGAAGACAAACGCAGCAGGAATCAGAATCATCCCGCCCAATGCCACTTCGCAAAAGCCGTTGCCCGCTGCTGCCGTGAGTGAACTCAGTGCGACGTCATCATCTTTCTTGAGATAACTGGAATAGGTAATGATGACGCCAAAGCCAACTGAGAGTGAAAAGAAAATCTGCCCTGCAGCAGCGAGCCAGATTTCGGGGTCCGACAAGGTGGTCAGCAGACTTTTCTTTTCAGGTGTTGCATCCGAGACGGCATCGGTCGTTGCGGCTGCAACTTCGCTTGCTGCTTCAGTCGCCTCAGCAGGTAAGGTCTCAGGCATCACGATCCCGCCGGGATTCCACATGTAGCCCAGACCGTTAATGACGTTTTGATTTTCGTTCACTGGATTGGGTGCCAATGTCAGTACGCGGATGAGCACGATCACTGCACAAAGCACCAAGGCAGGCATCGCCCATTTGCAGAACCATTCAATCCCTTTGTTTAGACCGCGGTAGATCAGCACGAAATTCAAGACAAAGCAGATGAGCAGGTGGACCAGTGATGAACCAAAGAAGTTGTGGAACAGCGAGCCGTTCTCTTTGATGCCAACGAAGTCCAGGACGTAGGTCCCGGTGGTGACATCGGTATCCGTTGCGGTCCCAAGCAAGGCCGGGTCTCCGATGAGATACTTCCAGGCAAAGCCAAGACACCATGCTTCGATGAAGACATAGAACATATAAATCATCACCGGTACGAGTAGTCCAAGGACGCCCATGTAGGCGGCAGGTCGGCTGCGGTTGCAGATTGCAAAGTAGCATCCGGGGGTGGAGTTGAATCCATACTTGCCGCCGTAGCGTCCCATGGACCATTCGACCCATGCGATGGGCAATCCCAGAATCAGGAATGCCACGGCATAGGGGATCATAAACGCCCCGCCCTCAAATTGTGCTGCCAAACCGGGGAATCGTAGAAAGTTGCCCAGCCCCACTGCGCTGCCGGTCACTGCAAGGATAACCCCCAGGCGTGTTCCCCACGATTCGCCTGATCCATTTGGTTGATTCATCAGTCTTGCGTCCTCCAAAGACATGTTTTTCCGTGCATGCACAACTTAGCGAATAGACTGGGAAAATACCAGCGATAACCAGTAAAGAGTCATATGTCTGATATGCAATTATGGTTGATACACAAGCAAGTGTGTGATCGAATCCGCTTTCCGACACAAAACCATCGGGACTGATGCGCTTTTGCCATTGCATCCACCCTGACCGCCGGTATCATAAACAACTCATGCAGCAGCGGACCATTTCATCCAATGTCTTCGGACGCCAGGCACAACGTGCCAAGGGTATGGTTCGCACCAATCGCCCCAGCCCACCAAGCTGCTGAGTTTAAACTCTGATCATCATCTCGAATTTCCGAGCATGACCTGTCTGTCGTGCTTATTGCCTTCAATCACAAACTGTAACGATTCGATGACTCGCGCCACGACTCTCAAAGGAGCAAATTTCAATGGCCAAAACGTCCACAACCCCCACCGTCCTGCTGCTCGCCAACGGCGACCTGCGTGTCTCTGCCAACCAGGTCTGCTGGGATGCTCAGAATGAAATGGAACAAACCTTGATCAAAGCCGTCAAGGGCATGGGCTATAACATCAAGCGTGCCCATCCGTACAAGAAAGACGTCAAGCACGGCTTTATCCAATCGCAAAAGGAAGGCATGGAAGTCTTCTCCAAGATCGATCCCACTGCCCCCATCATCATTGCTGAAGCCGTCTGGCAGTATTCGCATCATATGCTTCACGGTCTGCTGACCCACAAAGGTCCGATCCTCACCGTCGCCAACTGGTCTGGCACCTGGCCCGGACTCGTCGGCATGCTCAACCTCAACGGCTCAATGACCAAGGCAGGTATCAAGTATTCCACCCTCTGGTCCGACGACTTCACCGACAAGTACTTCCTGGGTCGCCTTGAAAAATGGCTCAAGACCGGTAAATGCACCCATCCCACCAAGCATGTCAAAAAATTCAAAGACGTCAAAGTCCCTGCCACCGTCAAGAAGACCGGCGAGAAACTCGCTGCTGAACTGATCAAAGACAAAGCCATCCTCGGTGTGTTCGATGAAGGCTGCATGGGTATGTTCAATGCCATCATCCCCGATCACCTGCTCAACCCCACCGGTGTCTTTAAGGAACGTCTGAGCCAGTCCGCCCTGTACTACGAGTCCACGCAGGTCTCCGACAAGGAAGCCAAGGAAGTCTACGATTGGTACATCAAGAAAGGCATGACCTTCCACCTGGGTAAAGACGAAGAAACCGAACTGACCAAGAATCAGATTCTCCAGCAATGCAAGATGTACATCGCTGCGGTGCGCATCGCAGATGACTTTGGTTGCCACACCATTGGTATCCAGTATCAGCAAGGCCTCAAGGACCTGCTTCCGGCATCGGATCTCGTCGAAGGCACACTCAACAATGCTGACCGTCCCCCAGTGAAATCTCGTGATGGCAAGCGCGTCCTGTACAAGGGGCAGCCCATCCCGCACTTTAACGAAGTCGACGAATGTGCAGGCCTTGACGGTCTGATGACCTACCGCGTTCACAAGGAAATGAAACAGCCCGTCGAAAATACGCTGCATGACCTGCGCTGGGGTGACTGGGATCAGTCCGGCACCACCGAAGACTACGTGTGGGTATTCCTGATCTCCGGCAGTGCCCCGCCGGCACACCACATCGGTGGCTGGAAAGGCTCAGACGGTCTGCGTCAACCGGGCATGTACTTCCGCCTGGGCGGTTCGACCCTTCGTGGTATTGCAAAGACCGGCGAGATCATCTGGTCCCGCGTGTGGGTCGACGGTTCCAAGCCCGGTGGCAAACTCTGCATGGACCTTGGCCGTGCTGAAGTCATTAAGCTTCCCAAGGAAGAAACCCAACGCCGTTGGGATGAAACCACCGTCCAATGGCCGATCATGCACGCGGTGACCTACGGTGTGACCCGTGAACAGATGATGGCACGTCACAAGTCCAATCACATCCAATGCGTCTACGCCAAGGATGCCAAGAGCGCTGACGAAGCAATGCTCGCCAAGGCTGCCATGGCCGAAGCGATGGGCATGGAAGTCGCCATCTGCGGCACCAAGAAGGACGGCAAAGCCTGGTAAACCCAGACTGACCGACAATTGAATATCCGAATAACCTCAAACGCGGAGATGTGTCACCAGGCATGTCTCCGCGTTTTTGCATCTATTTTTAAGGCATTTCTTACCGCAGAGGCGCAGAGAACGCAGCGTCTTCAAGACAGAGAAAGGCAATTAATCTCCATGTCGTCTTAGATTTTGTCATTCCCGTGCAGGCGGGAATCCAGCGGCATTCTGTTGACACTTGCAGGCTCCACTGGACTCCCGCCTGCGCGGGAGTGACGGAAGGTGAAGATTAATTCGTTGAACAGCTCTAGCAAATGAGTCAATTTGAATTTTAAATTTCAGACTCCGTGATCTCTGTGTCCTCTGTGGTTCAATATCTTCAATTTTTCTCTTCCGACCTTGGCGTTCATGGCGCCTTGGCGGTTCAAAAAATCGTCTTGAAAAAACTCAAAACGGCTGGACGCGTTTGCGGCTGGTCATCCATTCATTGCGGGACTCGATCACCTGGTGATACACCGCAGCGTCTTCCTGGCTGAAGCAGCAGAAGGTCACCTGCTGGGGGAAAGGATGTTGCGTGAGAAAATGGTAGACATGGCCAAAGGCAATCTTGGCAGCACGTTCTTTGGGGAAACCATAAACACCGGTGCTGATGGCAGGGAAAGCCAACGTCTTGATTTCGTGTTCCAAAGCCAACGTCAGCGTTTGGTGATAACACGAAGCGAGCAACACATCTTCATGGGTGTTGGATAAACTTGCTGACGCATCACCATGCCAGACAGGGCCGACGGTGTGAATGATGTGCTTGATGCCGATTGCTACCAGATCGAAACCGGGCGTGATTTTGGCTAACCCGGTGGGACAACCGCCAAGCGTTCGATTGTGTTCAAGCAGACGCGGGCCGGCAGCACGGTGGATCGCGCCATCGACTCCCCCACCACCGAGCAATGACTCGTTGGCAGCGTTGACAATTGCATCGACAGTCAACTGTGTGATGTCGCCAACACAGATGTGGATTCGATTCAGCAATTCAATCATGACAGTCCAGATTCAGCTTGTCTTAATGCCACCGGTGGATCGAGAATTTCCTTGAGAATGATCGCTTTGCGAAGTGCGTTGCGATCAAGCTTCATATTGCCCATGATCACCGAAGTGCCACGGGGTTTGGACGGAACAGGCAACACATCATCAACATGGCGGTGAATCATTTGCAGATCACCATGTTGTTCATGGGAAACCTGGCTTGCCCCACGTCCGAGTTGTGCAGCTTTCTGACGCAGGTGTTCTTCGCGTTTTTTAAGTTGTGCTTCACGTTGACGGAGCATCTGTTCTTCACGTTCACGAACCTTGGACAGTTCGACTTCTCGTTTACGATTGGATGCTGCGATGGTCTGAGGATGTTCCTGAGATGAAACCGAATCCTTGGGTGTGACGCTTTGACTGCGCGTGGGGGGTGCCTGTGTGTAGGTTGAAGTTTGGGGACTTGATGGCTGACCGCTGCGTCCCTGTTGCTGCTGCATCTGACGCAACGCTTCGGCACGGCGTTCGTAGAGCGTCTTGGCCTGCTGACGTTCACCGGCCTGCTGCGGGGTGATGTTGGTTGGGGGCGCACCAGAGGATTGATGCTGTGATGCCAGTCGTTGTAACTCCGCACGACGTTTGGCAGCCAATTGTTCCAGACGCTCTGCACGCGATTGG
Organism: Phycisphaeraceae bacterium; assembly: GCA_002704825.1. GTDB lineage: Bacteria > Planctomycetota > Phycisphaerae > Phycisphaerales > Phycisphaeraceae > UBA7800. The sequence continues at coordinate 29,505 of PAIY01000093.1, read as the reverse complement.
CCGGAGGTCTCACCTGAGGATGAGGAGGCACCCGTTTCCTGATTGGTCTTGTTGATCCCCTTGGCAAGCAGATTGCCAATGAAAATCACCAGCGCAATCGAGACGCCGATCACTTCAGCCCAACCTGCTGCCAGTGTCAGTGGTAACATCCGTCACCTCCGGTGTGAAAAGTAAAGTCCGACATCATTGTACAACAGGACGCGACAAAAGAATGGGTCGCTGCGAAAAGTCGTGCTCAAGCCGTTGGAAAGTCATGCGATACACCGGCCCAAGTACGTCGGGCGTCATCACCGTTTGCCAATCCCCTGTTGCAACAAATTGCCCCTGATCCATCAACCAGACTTCGTCAGCATACTGCATCGCCAGGTCCAGATCATGGAGTACCACCACGATGGCCAATCCCTGCTGGGCAAGCTTTTGGAGTTGGAGCATCATCTGATGTGACCGTGATAAGTCCATCGCGCTCACCGGTTCGTCCAGGAGCATCGCCAGGGTCTGCGGGCCGACCTGTGCCATGGCTCGGGCGAGTAGGACGCGTTGCTGCTGCCCCGCCGAGAGATGAATAAACGGGCGATGTCGGATCGGTAAGACATCGGTCGCTGCCATCACCTGCTCGACGTGTTGCGGGTCAGCCCCCAGGGATAACCGCCCCATACTCACCACATGTTCGACATCAAACCCAAAGCTGCTGGCAGATTGCTGAGGAACAAAACTGAGCAGTCGAGCGCGCTGTCGGGCGTCGAGTTGCGAATTATCGCGTTCCCCCAGCCGAATCTCCCCCTGCTGCGGCCAGAGAATTCCGAGCATGAGTTTAAGCAGCGTCGTCTTGCCCGTGGCATTGGGGCCAAGCAGGACATGAATCTTGCCCGGGTGAACCTGCACATTGATCCCGCTGAGCACCGGCAGCTGATTCTCATATGCGAAACTTAAATCCTTCACGGACATGACAACAGATTGTGTTTGAGCGGTTGTCATGTCGGATTCCAGTTTGAAAAACGCAGCCAATTGACGATAACTATTTTACTATTCTACATTTCGGCCTGACTTTGCCAAGGCACCCAAGTCCTCAAAACAAGAGAATGACCGGTTTCTGGCATTCGACCGACCATCCTGTCTATATGGGTACACGTCGAATATAACAGGAAAAATGTGTCTAAATGAAGGGTCGGAGTTGCCAGAATTTTAAAATCAGGTACAGTTTGCGACCAGAGATTTCGGGCATAGCGCAAAAAAACTGTTCTAAGCGCCCTTTTTACAGGCGTCTTGCACTTGACAAACGCACGCCTGACAGTAAACTTGGCGATTCGACCTTAGTCGCCCTGATAAGAGGCAATACAACGATGAACCGACAGACGTATTTAGCGAAAAATGACGAAGTGAAGCAGGACTGGTATCACGTCGATGCCACCGACCTTGTAATGGGTCGTTTGTCCGCCAAGCTGGCTACCATTCTCATGGGCAAGCACAAGCCGCAGTACACCCCGCACACCGACACCGGTGACTTCGTGGTGGTGACCAACGCAAGCAAGCTCAAGATCACCGGCTCCAAGGGCGACAGCAAGTTCTTCCGTCGCTTCTCCGGTTACCCCAGTGGTCAGACGCTCCGCAGCTACACCTGGATGCTGGAAAACCAACCCGACGTGCTGCTTGAACGCTCGGTTCGTCGCATGCTGCCCAAGAACAAGCTTGGCCAGAAGATGCTCAAGAAGCTCAAGGTGTATGCAGGTGAAGCTCACCCGCATTCGGCACAGGCTCCCAAGGCCCTGAGCATGTGATCGTTTTAAACTGATTTTCAAAACAGGCTGATTTGCCAAGGAAATATGCAGATGTCTGAAGAACAGACCACTCCCGTCACTGAAGAAGTCCAAGCCGCACCGGCACCCATTGAATCCGTCTCCAAGCCCCAGAAGTTTGGTTACTGGTGGGGAACCGGTCGTCGTAAAGCTGCTGTCGCTCGCGTGCGTATCCGTCCGGGCTCTGGCAAAATCCAGATCAACAAGCGTAACGTGGATGTGTACTTCACCGAACTGCAGGACCAGAAGGACGTCACCGCCCCGCTGGAAGCCACCAAGACCGACGAAAAGATTGATGTCTTCGTCAACGTCAAGGGCGGCGGTATCACCGGTCAAGCCGGTGCCATCAAGATGGGTCTGGCTCGTGCTCTGAAGGATTACGATTCTGCTCTGGAACCTGTCCTTCGTGAATACAACTTCCTCTCACGTGACTCCCGTAAGGTCGAACGTAAGAAATACGGTCAGCCCGGTGCACGTAAGCGCTTCCAATTCTCCAAGCGTTAACACCCCCCTGGAAGTTGCCCTTGGCACTCCGGAAGGGTTCCTGGAAATTTGGGATCACAACGAATATTCAAAAACGAGTCGCTCAATTGGGCGACTCGTTTTTTATGCGCGTCTTTGTGATTAGATCGTCATTTTGTCACTTGTGTCTACGACACAACAGCATTGTGCTGTTTTTGTGATGAACGGCTTCAGATGATAAACACGATGGCGATATTGCTCTAACTCACCGTAAAATCGCTGCAAGACAGTGTGTCGCTGATTCACCGCGACGCTTACGCCCCACTCTCTCGGAAATGCCAGCATACGCCTGCGGGGTCGGCGATGTGTATCTCACGCCCCCAGGGGTAATCCGTCGGTTCCTTGATGCGAACCCCCGGAAACTGTTTGGGCAAGTCCATTGCAACAAGCTCGGCATAGTAACCTTCCAGATCATCCACCTCGATGGTGAGCATCTGATTTTCCTGCCAATCTTTGTTCTCGTATTTCTGCAACATGAAGTATGCGTTATCCCATTTCATCCCAGCAATATCGCCTGCATTCCAGGCTGTCTCAAAGCCGATGGCATTGAAAAAACGAATCGCCAAATCGAAATCGGGGCCGGATGGGACAAACGGATACAGGGCATTTGCGTTGGTTTTCATGAGGTGTTCCTTGAGATGTTTTGCGTGTTCATGCCAATTGTAGCCATAAAAAAACAGGAGACCGTTAACCGATCTCCTGTCTTTGGTTTACTTGTGCCATGAACTTTCGGGGGTGACTTACGGGGGGTTAACTTCCGGGGGTGGGGTTGTAGCCGCCGGGGTGGTCCTTGAACCATTTCCATGCGGTAGCCACGATGTCATCGAGGTTGGTGTACTTGGGTTCCCAGCCGGTGGCTTGGCGGAGTTTGGTGGCATTGGCATAAAGCTCTGCCGGATCACCTGCGCGACGCTCGCCGTATTCCACGGGGATGTCCGCACCGGTAACGCGTTTACATGAATCAATGATCTGCTTGACGGAGTAGCCGTTACCAATGCCCAGATTAAAGAAGTTCTGTTGACCATCTTCAAGTTGAGCCATGCAGAGCATGTGCGCGGAGATCAGGTCTTCGACGTGGATGTAGTCACGAATGCACGTGCCATCTTCTGTGGGATAGTCGGTGCCGAAGACGGTGACCTTCTCGTTGATGCCCAGCACAGTGTTGAGTACGACGGGAATGATGTGGGTTTCGGGATCGTGATCTTCACCAATGGAGCCATCCGCTGCACAACCGCAGACGTTGAAGTAACGCAACGCGGTGAAAGCGAACTTCGGATTGGATGCGATGTAATCCTTGAGAATGTGTTCGACCAGCAGCTTGCTGCGGCCGTAGGGATTGATCGGGTCCTGCTTCATGGTTTCGACGATCGGCATGGATTCAGGCTGCCCATACGTTGCACAGGTCGAGCTGAACACCAGGCGATTCACACCGGCGTTTTTCATCGCGATGAGCAGGCTGGTCGTGCCCCACGTGTTGTTGTCGTAGTACATCAAGGGATCACCCACGGACTCACCGACGAAGGCAAGTGCTGCGAAGTGATAGACCGCTTCGATGTTGTGTTTTTCCAGAACTTCCTGAACCGCAGCAGTGTCGCGCAGGTCGATTTTTTCAAACGGGACATCCGTGGGGACCGCTTCAATGTGGCCACGGAAAAGGTTGTCCAGAACAACGACGTTGTCGCCGTTCTCTTTGAGTTGCTTGACGCAGTGCGAGCCGATGTAGCCTGCGCCGCCGGTGACGAGTACGTTCATATCAATGCATCCACTTCAAAAGAGCAAAACCGCCGATTAACAATAGAGTGAAGATGATACACAAAATATTGAAGTAGCGGTCGATGAGAGGGCCGGCTTTGGGTCCAATGAGCCAAAAAAGTCCAGCCACAAAGTAAAACCGCCCCGCCCTGCCGATGATGCAGGCAAGGGTGAAAATCAGCAGATTCATCTTCGCAAAACCTGCTGTAATGGTCAGTAACTTAAACGGGATCGGCGTCAGTGCTGCGATAAAGACATACCAGCTACCGCGCACATCGAACTCTTTTGCCAGCGCATCAATGTTTTCTTGTGTGATCTTGGGAATCATCAACGCCAGGTCGATCATCGCATAGCCGATGTAGTAGCCCAGGAACGCCCCGAGCACACTGCCAAGGGTGCAGACTGTGGCAAACCACATGGATTTTTTGCGATTGCCCATACACAGCGGCGCCAGCAGCACATCCGGCGGGATTGGGAAAAAGCTCGATTCCACAAAGCTCAAAACAAACAAAGCGGTGTTCGAGTGTTTGTGATGAGCAAATGAGAGCACCCAGTCGTACAAGCGACGATGAATCGCCCATGCCGGAACCGGCTTGGCAGTCTGTGGTGCATCAACAGCGGCGGTATTGGAGGTGTCATTCACGCGGAGCATTATGACGGATCATGGGTTGGATGACAAAGTGTATCGGCCTATCTCCGCCTAAAATCTTGGCGTCTCTACGTTGTCTGGATTACAATCACATACAAGTCGAAAGTTCCGTACGATGGTAAAGGAGATAATCATGACCCAAAAACTAATCAAACATGGTGATGATTGGGCGTTGGTTATCGACAAAGAGATCATTGATGCTTTGGATATCTCGCCTGAAACCGAGTTTGAGTTGCTCACTGATGAGAAAAAATTGGTTGTAAATTTCATCCGTGAACAGCAGGTCGATGCTAAATTAGATCAAGCAATTGATGGCATTCACCAACGCTTTGGCAATGCCATGAAAAAACTCGCGGAATAGGCCATGGACATTCTCTTTCTGAATAACCAACATGTTTTGAAATTGCATCAAAGTCTAATTGAACACTACGGCGGTAGCGCAGGTGTGCGTGAGATGGGCTTGATGGAGTCTGCTATCGCACAGCCACGTGCCATGTTCTCCGGTGAATACCTGCATCAATGGCCCTATGAAATGGCTGCAGCCTATCTGTTTCATTTGGTTAAGAACCATCCATTTATTGATGGCAATAAACGCACCGGTGCAGCTAGCGCCATTGTGTTTTTGGACATCAACGGTATTCAAATCCACAACGACGAAGCTGGCTTGGTCGATCTCACACTTAACGTCGCCACCGGTCAAGCGGATAAGTCCGACATCGCTGCGTTTTTCAAGCTGCATCATCTCCAATAAAAAACACGGCAATGATCAATCACCATTGCCGTGTCTTTGCTACATGATGGTCTGCATCAACTCACTGAGCCGATGCGTGTTTTTCTTTGAGAGTTTGAGCATACGCGCTGGGTAAAACAAACGTCGCCCCCTGGTCAATCAGAAACTCGACGATTTTGGTGAACTGCTCAAAGCTGTAATCGTCCCACATCACCGGATGACCTTGCAGCGTGAAGTAGTCGCGGTCAGGATATTTCAGATAACCACGAACAAAGCGTTCAAAATGCGGACGTCCGACGGAAGCTTCAATGCCAACGCTCCAGACGCGGTCAAGGATGATGATCTTGTTATTGCTTTTCTCCATGGTCTCTTTGCCGATTTTGTCCATGGGTTGGGGGTAGATCCATGCGGTCATGTACGGATCTTCGATCATCATGCGATGGGTGTTGGCATCCTGTGATCCGTTGCCCACACCACCGGGAGGTCCGAAGCTTGTGAAGTGAAAACCCAGGTGTTCGTAACAGAGTTTCTGGGACTTATCCAAACGTGCTTTTTGTTCTTCAAAAGTCCGGTGGTTGAACTCGTTGTATTTCTTGCCATCGTCTGCGACATGGGTCGCGTGATCCCAGCCGTGGAACCAGATTTCCCAATTGCCTGATTCGTGTTGCTTTTTGACCCACTGGATGTACTCAGGTGTTGGGTTTTCCAGCGAGTTGGCGAGCATACCCATGGTGCCTTTGACACCTTTGCTGTTGAGATAATCAACCACGCGGGTCCAGCGTGGATGCTGCGTCTTGCGGTGCATCTTCAGGTCATCGAGTTTGATCACAATGGCTAACGGTTTTTCACGTTTGGGGATGTTGTCAAAATCGATTGGCTTGGGCTTGGGTTTGGCAACATAGGCATTGGGCAGGATAGGCTTGGTGTCTGCTGGTAAGCCGGTGATTTCAAAGTCATCCAGGTCCGCATCAATCATGGCGGTGGACCACGTGTGTACCCAGAGCTTCAGCGTCCTGGCTTTGTCAGGAGGTGTGACGACCTTGGTGTACTGCTTCCACTCCGTGCCTGATTTATTGAGCGTTAACATCGGATACCCGTTTTTGATTGCCGGGTCTTTGACGTATCCCTTGCCGTTTTCACCAGCATACATGACATAGACAGCAGCGCCGGTGTTGGCTGTTCGCGCCCAGAATGAAACGGTTACGGGTTTGCCGGGAGTCACCGGGATTGATGCGCTGGTCGCATTGGAGCCACGGGGCTTGGTGCGGTCATTGGTGATGCGCAGGCCCATCTTGCCGGTGCGAGCAGACTCCGCCAACACGTCTGAATCACCTTCACCGATGGACCAACCGCTTTTGCCGTCTTCAAATCCGGGGTTAGGTAGGACGTTGGTTTTATCGGCAGCCATGACTGAATGACTACTGACCAACAAGCTCAAGAGGACTAAAAACAAACTCTGTGCAAAACGACGCATCCACGATGAACGCGCCATCTGATCAAACGATGACCTTCTCATAAATCACTCCATTAGGATCAATCAAACGAATCAATAAAATGTGTAGAGGAAATTTTTACGTTCGTCGCTGGTCATGCCCGCAAAGGCATCGGCGGTTAAGCGACTGACATGCCCATCGCCGTACAGAAAATTGCCGTTGTTACCGGGATGCCCCGAGACTTCGATATCCGGGTTTGGCCAACACCATGGCCAGTTGCTGTTTGCCGTTGCCGAGTTGGACAGCGAGAGGACCGGGTGAAAATCGAAATAATTCCGCGGTGCCGAATACCATGTCGCACGCGATTCACCATAGATATAACCGCGTGAATCGACGATCTCCAATCGGGGTAACGGAGCAATGCGACCGCTTCCATAATCGCGACGCCCACCCATGTACTGATTAATGCCATAGGTGAAGTTGTAACTCGGATCACGCAGTGGCGAGACCTGTGTCCAGGCTTCGGGACACTTGATGGGAGAATCTTCGCCCCATCCGTTGTAAAGACCTGCAGACATGGCTTTGTCATACCACTTGGTGGGACTGGTATCTACCCATGTCGCTGACCAACCGGTATCACCATGCGTCGGCAGAATACCGTTGCTATCAGCAGCATACGTCATCACCCATGTCCCGATCTGTTTCATGATCGAACCACAGACAATCGCCCGAGAAGACTTGCGTGCCTGACCTAACGCTGGCAACAGGATCGAAATCAACAACGCGATGATCGAAATCACCACCAGCAACTCAATGAGCGTAAAGCCAAATGAACGCGTCTGAGACGGGGCGTGTACCGGGCGGTTGAGCATGGCAAGGTCTCCTTGAGTCTGAAAGGATTCACAAATATCCTCTCAGTCAAACATCCAATATCCGATGAACCAGGTCAATGAATCTTTTCCCAAACCAAACGTTGACCTGCTTGATGTCACTGATATGATTAAATTCGCTAACGTTTAGTATTTCAAGCAAAACGAGTGAATTCGCTAAAGTTTGCAAATTCAAAACGACCACACAAAACCGTTATTCATCTGTCATAAAACAGTTTGCATCAAAAACACAAAAGTGAGTTAAACGAAAATGTCTGTGACACTCAAGGAAATCGCTGCTGAAGCCGGTGTTTCGATTTACACCGTTTCGCGCGTCCTCAACGGGAAAAACAAGGACGCCTACCAGCCGGCTGCCAGACGCGCCGAAAAAATTCGCGCTGTCGCCCGACGCATGGGCTTCATCCCCAACGCCTCGGCTCGGGCCATGCGACGCAGCGGTCAGACCAAGGTCATCGGCCTGCTGGTTCCCGAGATTTACTTTGCCAGCATCGTCGACTTTGAGACCATGCTCGGACTCAACCAACGGCTGGAAGACCATGGCTATCTGCTCACGCTCATCCGCTCCACCGAAGTCTCCAAGCCGGCTCGTGACTTACCCAAAGACCTGGCGGACGAACGGGATCAGGCGCAGTGGCTCGTGGAGCATCCCTCACCCGTCTTCCAGGAACGGATGCTCGATGGCATGGTTGTCATGGGGCTCATCCCACCCGCCATGTGCCAACTCGTCAGTCACATCACCCCGGCCTGTCTCTGGTTGGATACCAACATCACCGAAGACCAAAACAGTCTGCGGCGCGATGAATTTGAAGCAGGCAAACTCCTGGGTAAACAAATGCTCCGACGGGGATATCGCAAAATCATCGCCATCCTCCCAAGCTATCCCGAAGAACCCGTTCGACACTACTCCTTTTCCGAACGCGTCCGTGGCATGATGTCCGTCGTCGAATCAACTGACGTCCAGGTCGAAGAAAAACTCCTGCAATACATCGAAGACGATGAATTCACCATCGCCCCACTGCTTGAAGACATCAAAGACCAACTCACACCCGACGTGGCGATCATGGCAGCGACTGACCGCGTGGCCATCTCCCTGCTTGTGGAAATGGCATCGCTGGGTATCCGACCCGGTGTCGATGTCGGCATCGCAGCCTGTGACCGAACCCGTTGGACCCAATCACACTGGCCGACACTCAGCTGCGTCGATGTCCAGCGTTTTGAGCTGGGTACACAGGCTGCTGACATGATCGTGTCCATCATCAAAAGCCCAAAACACACCTGTAAATCCAAGACCATCAAATGGGGTTGGCACGAAGGCAAAACCCTCCCCGCAGTCAAATAACCTCAACACAAGTATTTCATCACCGTAAACACACTCACTGCGACATAGCATGTCGCTGATTCGACACACCGGAGACACACATGAAGCGTATTGTTCTGCATCTGTCCTTGTTCCTCACACTCGCCTTGTCGGGCCTGACCTTTGCTCAAGCTGACAACGATTGGTTTGACTTTAGCCCACCTTGGGATGATGCAACCCCCGGAACCATCACCGACATGTCGCATCTCAACGCCAAACCGGCGGGCAAGAACGGCTACATCCAAACCAAGGGTGACATCTTCATCGAATCACAAACCGGTGACCGTATCCGATTCCTGGCAACCAACACCACGGCATGGCACTGCTTCCCCGACAAAGCGACCGCCGAAAAAGGTGCAGCGCGCATGGCCAAGTTCGGCATTAACCTCGTCCGCCTGCATCACATGGACAATATCTGGAGCATCCACAACGGATCAAGCATCTGGAAGCGAGACAGTAAAGGTGCGCTGCAAATCGATCCTGAGCAACTGGACAAACTCGACTACTTCGTTGCCCAACTCAAAAAGCACGGCATCTACATCAACATCAATCTCAAGGTCAGCAAAGAGGTTTCACCGGCAGACGGATTCCCCCAAGCCATCAATGACCTTGGGAAATTCAAATATCACAAACGCGTCGACCGCTTTGATCGCTTGATGATTGAGCATCAGAAAAAGTTTGCGCGCGATTTACTGACACACGTCAATCCCTACACCAAACTCTCCTATGCCAATGATCCGGCGGTGGCTGTTGTGGAGATCAACAACGAAAACGGCCTGCTGGGATTCACCTGGGGCACTATCGGCGCGGGGCTGGAAAAACTCCCCCAACCCTATCTCGGTGATCTTCAAGCACGCTGGAATAACTGGCTTAAAACGAAGTACAAATCGAATGCGCAACTCACCCAGGCATGGCAGGATGACACCCCCATCCAATCCGAACCCGTGTTTACTGCCAAGAGTAAATGGGGCTTTCAAACACAAGGTGCAGCTCAAGGCAAACTCAATCAAACGGCTGATGGTCCGATGCATATCGCCATTTCCAAAGCGGATGGCAAGAGCTATCACATTGAACTGCATCGGCCTGATATTCACATTCAGGACGACTACAGCTATATCCTGTCCTTCAAAGCCAAAGCTGCATCCCAACGTCAGATCAGTGTCTCAGTCATGCGTGATCGGGAAGACTATCGCAGTGCCGGCCTGCTTAAAAACATCAAACTCAACACCGAGTGGCAGGACTTTGAAATCACCTTCCAAGGTTACAAGGTCGATCCCGGTCACACGCGTTTGACCTTTAAAATGGGCCAATCCGACAGTGATGTCTGGCTTGATGATGTGGCCATCACCCCCGGCACCAAAGGCATCGGCGTTCTTGATGGCGAATCCTTAACCAAAGGTAATGTCCATATCCCCACCGCTTTCAGTGATCAACAACGCAAAGATTGGCTGAGCTTTCTCGTGGATCTTGAAACCAAGTTTGCACAGGAAATGCGAAGCTACCTGAAAAACGATCTGGGCGTCAAAGCCATGATCATCGACAGCCAGATCAACTGGGGTGGTATGGCAGGTTACGAACGTGAAAAACACATGGACTATGTAGACGTCCATACCTATTGGCAACACCCCCACTTCCCCGGTAAACCCTGGGACCGTGGCAACTGGATCATCGAGAATAGTTCACTGATCAACGCCTGGGCCCAAGGCAAAACCGGCACGCTCGATAAGCTGGCGATCCTGCGCCTGATGGATCGGCCTTACAGTGTTTCAGAATATGATCACGCTGCGCCGTCGGAGTACAACAGCGAATGCATGCCACTGCTTGCGACCGTTGCTGCGACGCAGGATTGGGATGCAATCTACAGCTTTGAGTATGGCCCATGGAACAGTGCCAGGGAGCAGAACCGCATCTCGCAATTCTTTGATCACGGATCGCATCCGGCCAAGATCACGTTTTATCCTGCTGCTGCCGTGATTTTCCGTGAAGGTGCGCTTCAGCCCAATCGCAGCGAAGGTGTTCTCCAACTGGCGGATCAACCGTACCTGCAGGCGGATCGTGTGCAGGATGCCTGGAAACAAACCGATGCGTCACTCAAAGTAATTGATGTTCTGTCCAAGCGTATGGGCATGCAATATGCAACCAGTCCATCTCAAACAAAGATGCGTTATGACGAGATGATCCCTGCACAAGTCACCGCTGGTGAACCGCAAATCCGCAAGGTCAAGGGTGGGGGTATCTTCACCGCTTTCTCCGACAAAGCAGCTGTCATCGCAGGTCAGATCGGCGGGGAGTCCGCCCAGGCTGGTGCGCTTGAAATCCAATGCCCGACCTTCGAAAAGAACTTCGGCACACTCACACTCACCGCCATGGATCAAAACAGAATCACCAATTCCCAAAGCATGCTACTCACTGCTGTTGCCCAAGGTCGTAACCGTGACATGGTTTGGAATGAACATCACAACAGCGTCGGCAAAAACTGGGGCAAAGGTCCGACACAAGTCCTGGCGGTCCCCGGCAAAGTCACCATTCATTCACAGTCGGTCAACAAAGTCTATGCACTGGATCAGACCGGCAAACGCGATCACGAAGTCACCGTCAAACGCGTTGGCAAAACGATCACTTTCGACATCGCCAGCAAACACAAAACCGTCTGGTATGAGTTGACAAATTAACCAAGCCATCCAGCTCAAATAAAACAAGCCGTCAGATTCACTTTTTCGGGGAATCTGGCGGCTTGTCATTTATTCATCGCGTTGAAACTCAGATCAGTTTGAGCATGGCTTTCCACGCGGGGTCCGCATAGAACCGATGCCCCCCCTCACCAATGACCAGCTTGAGATTCTGTTCTGCCCCGGCAGCTTTGTAAATCGCCTTGATCTGTTTGAATGCCTTACGGACACCCGGCAGTGGGAAGATTTCATCCTCGCGACCGGCAACCACCACCATCGGACGTGGTGCGATCAACCCCAGCACATCGCCGGATTCCGCCCAGTTGAGCAGGTCGGGGATGTAGTTGTCCATGCAGTGATAAATCGACATGATGGATTGGGCATAGGTACACGTGCTGCAGGACGGCATGGCGTAGGCGATGCGATTGGGTAATGTTGCTGCTGCAAACGTGGTGACAGTCCCACCGCCGGAGTTCCCCAGCAGGCCGACGTTTTTCATATCGCAGTCACCACGACTTTGCAGGTAGTCAATCCCACGGTCAACGTCGTAAACACGTTCACCAACAAGCGTCCGGCCGAGCATCAACGCATGCATCGCAGCATCGTGACAGGTCATGTTTTCACTCTTGATTTTCTGATGTTTCTCAGCTCGGTATCCAAAGGCACGCTGCTCAATGCACAACGCAGCAAAGCCACGCTTCATGCAGTGAATGGTAAAATCGCGGTCACCTTCGATGACCTTGGGTTTGAATTCGTCATCCAGTTGCACACCAATGGAGTTGTGCATGCCGGTGGAATGGCCCTGCAAGCAGATCACAAAGTTGTACGGTGGCTTGACGTCTTTGGGCAGACACACATAGGCAAGTACATCCGCGCCGGGCTCGCTGGCAAAACTCACCTTCTCAATGGTGCCCAGTTCGTGATCCTGTGTCCAAAGTGTCCTGGGTTTGAGTGGGATACGCTGTTTGGGCATTTTGTTCAGGCCAAGCAATTTGCGGACTTTATTGCGGAGTTTGCGTTGCCAACTGGCAAAGTCCTGCGACGGGTCGTATGCCAAAGCTTGCTTCGTCTGCTTGATGAGATGTTGATGCACCAATGACGGCGAGAGTTTGGGAGAAGACATGATTGCTCCAGGTGATGAGGAAGTCATTTCAAAGATCGCAGCCGATCAGTTAATCGAGATAGCTTTGACAGACGGTTGGCACCTGCACCTGCAAGTCCTGCCATGATGCTGAGTAGCCGCTGTGACCGACGGGTTCAATCGCCAGCTTGTCCGTCGATGCGTTCTGTGACATGGGGATGAGTTCCAAAGCGCAGGCCAATTTAAAATCATTGATCTGACTGAGGTCAATCTCTTTGGGCTGACCTTGATAGCAGATGGCTTTGAGCGTGACGCCGCGTTCCATCTGACTGATTTCCCATTTGACAGGATTGCCCATAAAGCTTGCAAAACCAGTATGCAGGACCGCGCGATAATCACCAGCAGACAGCTCAAAGCGGTGTTCGTCGATGGCATCAATATTCACGCCGATGCCAACCAATTCCCATTGCATGGCCAACTCTGAAAACGTGAAGATGGGTTTATCTTTGACATCCAGATTCACATGCGTATCACCACGATCATTCACAAAACTCAAGGCGCATAGAACTCGGTGATCGACTTGATGCGATCGGATCATGCCAGATGCAAAATCGTACCCGTCATGCATGAAGCGAACACGCAGGGACACAGCGGGGTCCTGATCCGTCTTCCAGTACGCAAGAATCGGGCGGCGTTGGTTCCAGGTGTCTTCCCAGTTGATTGAGCCAAGTGTCGCGATGTCGTTCATCCAAGTCGTGCCGACCTGTGGGGAGTTTGCAAACTGGCTGAACTGACGCTGGATGCAAATCGGTGACTGGGTTTTCTCAGGCAAAAACAGGCCGCGCAGTTCATCCGCGCAAGGCTGGGTCGGAACCATTGCGGCAACGGTGTCGGCAGCATCGTGATTCAGCGGATGTAACGGGATACGCAACCCCAAACCTTCCTCAAGCATCTTCACAGCCATCGGGCCGATGAGTTGGGAATAGGCACGCGCATGCGGGCCGGCCCATTGGTGGGTCGCAGGATGGAAATGCTCGCCGATAACTTCCCATGCCTTGACCAGCAGTTCGTGACTCAGAGCGCGAATCAGCGGGTCTTCACAGAACAGGAAGATACGTGAGAGTTCTTCAAGCAGCACAATGCTGTAAGTCGGCGAGTTGTACTCGGTAAATGAGCCGTTGGCAGCCACGTGATCAACGACATTCTGTAAACGGATCTGGGCATACTTGAGCAACCGCGGTTCGGGAAGCAACTCCCCGGCCGCTGCTGTACACCCGGCGCCCATCACGGCGATGTTGGTGTAGCCCGCATGCATGTTCCGTCGGAAGATCGACCAGGCTGCATGATCCAGCGCTGTTCTCATGCGATCGACCAAGGTGTCATCCAATTGGTCGGCATGACACTTGAGCATCTGCGCGATCCGCACGCCGATAAAGTCCGCCCAGTTCCAGTCTGGTGGCGACATCTCTTCCAAAGATTCTTCAAATGTCCATGGCCAGATACCAAAGGTCTTTTTTGTGGGGTCGGTTTCCTGAATATCCAGAACCTGCCCAACAATTATGGGAACCAGCGTGGGAGCCTGCGGGTCATTGGCATTGAGCAGTGCCAAGGCAAAGTCCATCGCTTCGCGGGTGTGATGCACCCAAGTCCCCTCGGGGATCAGCGAGTGATACCCCGGACCTTTGAAGGCTTTGCCGGGCAAGGAGGTCTTGGGATCGAGTGTGGGTTGAAAGTGTTGCAGATAGGCCTGAAGGTCCATGCCGATTTCCTTGGCAAGTGGAGCGTGTCTCAAAACAAGTCTGTCATTATGAAAGCTCCTGATCCCATAACAAGGGGCTAAGGTCGATTTTACGGATTTTTTCGCACTTTTATGTCTAAAGACCACATGGACCTTCCCCATGCGTCTGACATCTGAAGCGGGTCTGGGTATCATGTCTGGCATGCAAGACATACAGAACACACTCACGGAACTCCAACGCGGTGTCGACAGCATCTACAGCATTGAAGAACTCAAGCGCAAGATCGCGTCCGGCCGCACATTGAATATCAAACTCGGCATGGACCCCACGGCCCCGGACATCCACATGGGACATACGGTCGTGCTCAGGAAGATGCGCCAGTTTCAGGACCTTGGCCACAAAGCCACCCTGATCATCGGTGATTACACCGCCAAGATCGGCGACCCCACCGGTCGTGACACCACACGCCCGATCTTGGATGAAGCGACCATCGCTGCCAACGCACAAACCTATCTCCAGCAGGCGGGCAAGATTCTCGACACCTCCGAAGGCAAACTCGAAGTCCGTTACAACTCTGAGTGGCTGGCCAAGCTCAGCTTTGCCGACGTGCTCAAACTCACCGGGCAGGTCACTGTCGGCCAGATGCTCCATCGCGAGAACTTCAAAAACCGCATGGCTCAGGAAAAGGAAATCATGATCAGCGAGTTCATGTACCCGCTGATGCAGGCGTACGACTCCGTGGTGATCAAGGCGGATGTTGAACTCGGTGGTACGGACCAGACGTTTAACAATCTCATGGGTCGCCAACTCCAGGAACGCGACGGCCAGGAGAAACAGGTCGTCATCGTCATGCCGATTCTCGTGGGTTTGGACGGTCATGAAAAAATGAGTAAGTCCAAGGGCAATTACATCGGGGTGACCGACGAGCCCAACGACATGTTCGGCAAAGTCATGAGCATTCCCGACAGCCTGATGAAGAACTACTACGAATTGCTGACGAGTATTCCCGCACCGCGTATCGGTTCATTGCTTGATGAACAGGAGACCCACCCACGTGAAGCCAAGGACATTCTCGGGCGTGTGATTGTCGAGGAGTTCCACACACCTGAAGCTGCGGTTGCTGCCAGCGAGGAGTTCCGACGCCGGTTTGCTGAGAACCAGTTACCTACCGACTTGGAAACCATCAGCGTCTCAGAGAATCCCATCGGACTGCTCAAACTCATCTGTGAAGCTGGCTTTGCTTCCAGTAACTCCGAAGCGCGTCGGTTTGTCCAGCAAGGTGCAGTGAGTCTGGATAACGATAAGATCACCGACCCCAAAGCACAGGTTACACTGGCGGGGACAAAGGTATTGAAGGTCGGCAAGCGCAAGATTTGTCAGGTTCAGGCCTGATCATTTTCGGACGCTGATGACATGATGTCCGTTTGTAGGTTGTGAATCGTTGAAAAAAGTGATCCACGATTACCAATAACCCAAGTGGACGCACTGTGTAATCGATGATTGACTTAACGCTGAGACAGTTGCGTGCTGTCCCAGTGGTCGTTGTATGTTTGTACATGCAAATGCAGGTCAATCATCATGCCTAGAAAGAACTCATCCTGGCAGCATCTCAAAGCCATCCTCCGGCATGTGCGTTTGTCATACTCCACGCCGATGCCGCTGCGTGTTCTCATCCTCATGATAATCACCACACTGAGTCTGTGGGGCGTGGCATTATGGGGGTATCATCATTGGACCTGGCAACAAAAAGAAAAACAAAACCGGCAGCTAACCAGACATATTCTCAACCAATTTCAACGATATGAAACCGTTCTGTTGGGTTGTAAAAGTTTGGATCTTGCCAGCGAAAATATCACTGACAACGAGTGGACCCAGTATATTTATGGTCTTGAAATCCCCCGGAACTATCAAGCATTAACCGATATCGCCATTATTGACTTCAAGTCCCCCCCCTCCCTTGACAAAACCACTTTAAGCAATCCTCAACATTGGCAGGCGGTTGTGAAAAAGCGCTTTTGTTTTCGTGAAAAAGAAAAAAATAAGACCATCAATTTCGATACCTCTGATTTGATCCGACAAAAACTCATTCAAGCCGCGCGAGATAACATGGTTGTCTGTCTGCCAACGATCAGTACCTGGCAATGCTCCAAACAATCCACCACGTTGGTGCTCCCGCTTTACAAAAAAGATTATTTTGATTCACCTAACGTGAATCGATTAAGCATGCTCAAAGGCTGGGTCGCCTTGGCAATCGACCTGGACACCTTGCTGATGCTGAATGAATCCTACTTAATCGATGGTGAAGATATCACACTGCAATATGTCGATCCTGAAGTGATTAAAAACAACCACGTTCGATTTGATGATCTTCAAAATACACTCAACACGAGTGAGAATCTTTCGACCCACCACATGGCAGGCGGTGTCTGGGCAGTACAGATTAACAATCGCTACTCGGCCCAATCGAATCTCTTGCTGATCCTGCTCAACAGTATCTTTGCTGCAGCAGTGATTATCAGTCTGCTGTTTAGTGGCCTGCTTGGTGCAAGCATCTCCAGTCATCAACATGCCATGCAGATCATCCAGATCAAAAGCAAAGCCCTTGATGAATCTGAACATCGCACACGAGAAATTCTTGATACTGCCAATGAAGCTTTCTTCTCGTGTAATTTCTCAGGGCATATCGTTGACTGGAGTAAACAGGCCCAACGTCTGTTTGGTTATTCAACCGATCAAATCATCGGTCGAACCATTTCGCAAACCATCCTCCCCCCGACCAGTAAACAGGACACAACCCATGGCGGACTGCGTAAAATTCTCACCGGCTCGCCCGATTCAGAGGATAGTGGGCAACGCATTGAACTGGAAGCACGTGCTGCAGACGGCAGGCTTTTCCCCATCGAACTATCCATCTCGCCGATGAAAACCACGGATGGTTTTGTGTTTAATGCCTTTGCTCACGACATCACTTCTCGCAAGGAATTACAAACGCAACTGGCACACTCCCAGAAACTCGAATCCATCGGTGAACTGGCAGCCGGCATCGCTCATGAGATCAACACCCCGACCCAGTATGTCGGAGATAACACGCGGTTTCTCAAAGACGCATTTGAAGAGTTGGACCAGGCACAAACTGCATTGCTCCAATACATCAATGCGACGAAGGATGATCCAGTTTCAGAGAACCCGCATTTCCAGAAACTGATCACCGAGATTCAATCACTTGATCTGGAATTTCTCCATGAAGAAATCCCCTCTGCGATCACGCAGACACTCGACGGGATTCAGCGCGTTGCTGAAATCGTCCGCTCGATGAAAAGCTTTGCCCATCCAGGCACCGAAACCAAGCAACTCAGTGATTTAAATCAGGCCATCCAAAGCACCACTGTTGTCAGTCGCAATGTCTGGAAGTATGTCTCGGACCTGAAGCTGGATCTGGACCCGAACTTACCCAAAGTCAACTGCACCCCCGGCGAAATCAATCAGGTCATTCTCAATCTCATCGTCAATGCCGCTCATGCCATTGAAGACAAGCAAAAACTCACTGGCAATAAAGACATGGGAACCATCAAGATTCGCACGAAACACGATCAGGAAAACGTCGTCATTGAAGTCTCAGACACAGGCAGCGGGATTCCCCAGTCCATTCGCCAGCGTGTCTACGATCCCTTCACCACGACGAAGCAGGTTGGACGTGGCACCGGCCAGGGCCTTGCCATTGCCCGGACCGTGATCGTCGACAAACATCAAGGTCAGATCAGTTTTCAAACCGAAGACGGTGTGGGGACGACTTTCACCATCGTGTTACCCATTGACTGCGAAGCCAATGTCATGCCTGAAGATTTGGAACAAACTGCCACGCACCATTAACCCACCAGGTTGGAGTACGTAATGCCAGAAAAACTCAAAATTGTGTTTGTTGATGACGAGTTGAATATTCTTCAAGGTCTTCGTCGTCAGCTGCGCAGTTTTCGCAGTGAATGGGAAATGTACTTCGTTGACAGTGGTGCAGCAGCAATGGAATTGCTCAAGACGCATCACTTTGACGTGATCGTCAGTGACATGCGCATGCCCGAGATGGATGGCGCGGAATTGTTATCCCTAATCAAGCAAAAATACCCACACATGGTGCGTATTGTCCTCTCAGGTTACAGCGATCAGAGTATGACCCTGCGTGCAGCCGAATCGGCACATCGCTATCTCTCAAAGCCCTGCGATGCGGAGGAACTCCGCCAAACCGTTGCTAAAACACTGGCTTTTCAACAATCGATTCACAGCCGTGCGTTGCTGGATCTTGTTGCTCAGGTTGATTCACTCCCCTCGCCCCCGACGCTATACCAGGAATTGTCGGAAATGATCCAGTCTGAATTTTCCAATATTCAGATCATCAGCCATACAATCCGTAAAGACCCTGCGATGACCGCCAAGATTCTGCAGTTGGTTAACTCCAGCTTCTTTGGTCTGCGTCAGCGGGTGACCAATGTGGGGGATGCGGTGAAGCTGTTGGGGCGTGCGTTGATTCATTCCATCGCGTTATCAGCGAATCTGTTTCGCCAGCTTGAACATCAGCACCCGCAACTGAATCGGCTTTGGGAACACAGCTATGAAGTCGCCTGCCTGGCGCGTCAGATTGTTTTGATGCAGCAACAATCCAAGGACATGGCGGATGCTGCGTTTACCGCTGGCCTGCTTCACGACACGGGTAAGCTTGTCCTTTCGACACGTTTGCCTGAGAAATACACGCAGATTCTCGAGACGACCGAAGCCAACAATCAATCAGAATGGCAAGCCGAAAAACAGATGCTTGGGTTTAACCATGCTGACATTGGGGGCCACCTGCTCAAACTCTGGGGCTTGCCGGATCACGTGGTGGCGGCAGTGGTCTTTCATCACGAACCGACCATGAGCATGGAAAACGAATTCTCATTGTTAACCGCAGTCCATGTTGCCAACTATCTGGTCGACAAGCTGCATCATCCAACTCATGTCAATCGACTGGACCGGGGATACATTGAACAACTGGCGTTAACCGACGCGCTGAGTACATGGGAGTCTTACAGCAAGAAACCCACTGCAGCATAGGAAAGCCAATCATGACCACGGCCATGCCCCCGGAAAACATTCTCTTTGTGGATGACGAACCCAATGTCCTCAGTGGTATTCGTCGTCAGCTTCATAAGCAATATCATGTGACAACGGCTGAAGGTCCAGTTCAGGCGTTGGAGATCATCAAACAGGCACCGCGCCCATTTGCCATCGTCGTCGCAGATATGCGAATGCCGGAGATGAATGGTGTGCAGATGCTCACACAGGTAGCATCGCTGACACCCAACAGTGTACGCATGATGCTCACGGGTAATGCCGATCAGCAAACTGCGATTGATGCGATCAACCAGGGGAATATCTTCCGTTTTCTGAATAAGCCCTGTAGTCCCGAACAACTCAGCCAAGCCTTGAATGCAGGTCTGAAACAGTATCGCTTAGTGACTGCTGAACGTGAACTGCTCGAACAAACCTTGCGTGGCAGTATTCGTATTCTCACTGAAATCCTCTCCATGGTTGATCCTGAAGGTTTTGGTCGCAGTGAACGGATTCGCGAGAAAATTAAATTGATTCTGCCCAAGCTCCAGATAACTAAAATCTGGGAAATCGACCTTGCTGCCATGCTTGCGCCGTTAGGATCGGTGACCATCCCACGTGATTTGATCATCAAGCAAGCCAATGACGAATCCCTTCTTGCCAACGAAAGGCAAGTCCTCGACAGTGTGCCGGAAGTCGCCCATCGGTTGATTCAGCATATTCCACGCATGGGTGAGGTCTCACAGATCATTCTCTATCAGAACAAGAATTTCGATGGCAGTGGTTTTCCCGCCAACGATATCAAAGGCCAGGACATCCCGCTGGGTGCGCGACTGCTGCGTGTGCTTTCAGATATGATCCAACTTGAAGACTGGGGCCATCCGGCGACGGAAGTCGTCAGCTACATGCGTAAGAAAGCGCATCTCTATGATCCACATCTCTTGGATCTGGCTTTGGGGACATTGGCTCAGGAAAAACCATCTGTACGTAAAACCATCAGCGTCATGGATATTCGTGCCAGCATGATTCTCGCAGAGGATGTATGCATGCGCAATGGTGCTTTGTTAATCCGTAGTGGCCAGGTGATTACCAATACGCTCAAAGAACGACTGATCAATTACTTTTTCACCAACCGAATCAACGAAGAAATTACCATCCTGACAACAGAATCTGATGAGACGAAATCAACTGGTACACCAGAAATAGAGCCCCCCGCACAAACAGGCCAAACACTGCTCTGCGACGACTCACCGGTTCCTGAACCTACGGGCAATTCTCTTGCATCCAAGCCCAAAACCAAGACCTTCCGCTCTATTGGGTAACGGATATAAACAGACTTTGCCGTCTGTAAACATGGTTTTTATAGGCATTGGGCGTTCCCAGCCTTCTCCAAACCCTACACGCGTCACAATCCTTCGCGCGTCCGAGAAGTTGTTTGTACAACTAAAGCACTAAAAAAATACAAATCGTATGGTTCACATATCTCCGGGAGATGCTTCCGAGAGAAATGTTGAAAGGACGCTTGATGACACAACACACCGATCGAATCGTATTCGTCGATGACGACCCCCAGGTTCTCCGCGCGTTGGAAGTCCTGCTTCGCAGCCGCAAGGATCAATGGGAAGTCCATTATCTGAACAGTGGCAAGGCTGCGTTGAATCTCATGGCAACGCAGCGGGTTGATGTCCTCGTGACCGATATGATGATGCCTGCGATGGATGGGGCCACCCTCCTCAGTCATGTTGTTGATCGTCATCCTGAAGTCTTTCGCGTGGTGTTGTCAGCAACCAGTGACCGTCAGCAGACACTCGATCATCTGGACCTGATCCACCAGTACATCTCCAAACCGGTGTCAGGCCAGGAACTGATTCACGTGGTGGATCGTGCCTGTGCGTTGCGGAAGATTGTCCAGCATGAAGGTCTGCGTAAACACATCGCGCAAATCCAAACGCTGCCCTCTCGGCCTCAGACGTATCACATGCTCCGACATCTACTCACGCGTGAACCTTATCAACATGAGGCCATCAGCCATGTGATCCGCCGTGATCCAGGCATGACAAGCAAGATTCTCCAGTGGGTGAACTCCAACTTCTTTGGTATCCGTCAACGTATCACCGATGTTCATGATGCGGTGATGCTGCTGGGTTCGGACTTGCTGCATGACATCGTCGATAAATTCGAGGCCTTCGATCAGGCATGTACACTCAGCCCAAGACAGATTGAACTCAACGAACTCTGGGACCACAGCGTCCGCGTTGCAACTTTCTCCAAGGCCATCATGGTCAATCAGGAAAATGTCCAACCGCGTGATATCGAAGATGCTTACACTGCAGGCTTACTGCATGATGTCGGCAAGTTGATCATGGTCGAATACTTCGGCAGTCGCTACAGTCAGCTCATGCACAAAGCGCATAACCAATCCCTGAACCTGCGCGAGTTGGAACTTGGAGAACTCGGCGTCACCCATGCCCAGGTTGGTGCGTACCTGCTGGGACTCTGGGGCTTGCCTGACTGCATTGTCGATGCTGTCGCACAGCACGATCAACCCGCCGAACATGCAACCAGTGGCATGACGCTGCCGGCGGTGGTGTACATGGCCAACATGATGGATCAAAACGAAGCTGGCCCCCGTCACCATCCCAACATGCAGGCCATCGACCCGGACATGCTCATCGACTCCCTGCGTCATGACATCGTCGGTCGCCTGGATCTGGCAATCAGCATCGCAGCGTAAACACGACGAACATTTCAAAAATAAAACAGGCTCCGCGTGATATCACACGGAGCCTGTTTATTTGATGACAGATTTAATGGTCGTGATTAACGCTGATCCAACGGAATGTAGTCACGCTCGTTGGAACCGACGTAAATCTGACGTGGGCGGGAAATGCGGCCGGTCGGGTTGTCGTAGGCTTCTTTCCAGTGCGCGATCCAACCGGGCATACGGCCGATGGCAAACATCACGGTGAACATGTTCAGCGGAATGCCCATGGCACGAAGGATGATGCCCGAGTAGAAGTCGACGTTCGGGTACAGGTTACGATCCTTGAAGTAGCTGTCGTTGAGGGCAACTTCTTCCAGTTCGCGGGCCAGGTCAAGCAAGGGGTCATCGACGCCGAGTTTGGCAAGGACCTTGTCGGCTGCACCCTTGAGAATCTTGGCGCGGGGGTCAAAGCTCTTGTAGACGCGGTGACCAAAGCCCCAAAGCAACTCTTCCTTGTTGCGGACGCGTTCAAGATACTTGTCCATGGGCATCTTGGTGTCCTTGATGTACTGGAGCATCTTGAGCACGGCCATGTTCGCTCCGCCATGCTTGGGACCCCACAGGGCGCAGACGCCTGCAGAGCAGCTGGCAAAGAGATTGGCGCCAGAGGAGGCAACCATCTTCACGGTGGAAGTCGAGCAGTTCTGTTCGTGGTCTGCGTGGAGAATCAGGAACAGACGCAGTGCGTGTGCCACATCCGGATCCGGTTCGTGATTCTGGAACGGGATGGAGAACATCATGTGCAGGAAGTTGTTGCAGTAAGACAAATCCGGACGCGGGTAGATGATCGGTTCACCAATGGAGGTCTTGTAGGCGGCAGCAGCGATGGTGCGCACCTTGGAGAT
Organism: Phycisphaeraceae bacterium; assembly: GCA_002704825.1. Classification (GTDB taxonomy): domain Bacteria; phylum Planctomycetota; class Phycisphaerae; order Phycisphaerales; family Phycisphaeraceae; genus UBA7800. The sequence continues at coordinate 6,202 of PAIY01000093.1, read as the reverse complement.
CAAACGGGCGGCAGCGGCTTCAAACGTGCTGTCATCTTCCATGGTCATCACGCCGGGGTGATAACAACTCACAGCGTTGATCATGGCTGAGAGAATGGCCATCGGGTGAGCGTTGGCGGGGAAACCGTCATAGCTCTTGTGCAGACCTTCGTGAAGCATTTCATGCTCGGTGAGTTTGTCACGGAAGCTCTTGAGGTGTTCCTGGGTTGGCAGTTCGCCATACATCAAAAGCAGCGCGGTTTCGATGAACGTACTGTTCTCAGCCAACTGTTCGATGGGGATACCACGGTAACGCAGGATGCCCTTTTCACCATCAATGAAGGTGATGGCTGATTTGCAGGAACCGGTGTTGCCATAACCGTCATCAAGGGTGATGTAACCGGTTTGAGCACGGAGCTTGGAGATATCCACCCCATGCTCGTTTTCCGTACCAACCACGACGGGCAGATCAATTTCCTGATCGCCCAAATTCAATTTTGCTGTGTCACTTGCTGTTGCTGTCATCGTACTCCTACCTGTCTGACGGGGTTAAGTGTATGTAGTGCAAATAGGTCAAAACGTATTACATCCTTGTTGTCGATCAGCAATGATCAAACAGACAATTATGTCTCTAAATCAACTTGAACAAAGAACTTGCCGGAACAAGACCGTAAAGATCTTCCACCGGATTCATCTTAGCAATGCTTTGGCTATCCGGCCAGTCCCCAAAGTGTCGCAGGGGCGAAATTAAACCGAAAAGCGCTATTTGGACCTTTCACACGTCCAATCATGCACAAACGGTGCGAGCGAAAGCAATCACCCATCCTTGGCTTGTGTCACGTATAAAATGCCGTCAAACACACGAAATGACCGTTCCCCGGACACGATCGCGTGTCATGATATCTCCTACCGCCCCAAAAGATGGGTTCATCCCTGATTGACGGTAAGGGAATTATTTACCAATTACTGACCGGACTTCCAGGTCGACTTGAACTGCTTGATCGACTCGGAAAGCTTGCCTGCCAATTCATCGTTAATGGCCTTGGCTGCAACCAACTCTTCACGGATGGCGCTGCCGGCGGATTTGAAGTGTTCGAGCAGGTCGGCGGCAAACTTGGGCACATCGGCCTTGCTCAGGTTGTCAAGGAAGCCCTTGGAACCGGCGAAAATCTGAAGCACCTGATCAATGACATCCATCGGGACATACTGAGGCTGCTTGAGCAGTTCCACCATGGCGGCACCACGGTCAAGCTGACGCTGCGTCGCGGCATCGAGGTCGGTACCCAACTGGGCGAACGCTTCGAGTTCACGGAAGGCAGCAAGGTCCAGACGCAGTGAGCCGGCCACCTGTTTCATGGCCTTGATCTGGGCGTTACCACCCACGCGGGAGACGGAAATACCGACGTTAATAGCCGGACGCACACCTGCGAAGAACAGTTCAGGTTCCAGGTAAATCTGACCGTCGGTGATCGAAATCACGTTAGTCGGGATGTAAGCAGACACGTCGCCTTCCATCGTTTCAATGATGGGAAGCGCGGTCAGTGAACCGCCACCGTTTTCGTCGGATAGCTTGGTTGCACGTTCCAGAAGACGGCTATGAAGATAGAAAACGTCACCGGGATAAGCTTCACGGCCCGGAGGACGCTTAAGCAGCAGGGACAACTGGCGATAAGCTACAGCCTGCTTGGACAAGTCGTCATAAACACAAAGCACGTGCTTGCCCTTCCACATGAAGTATTCGCCCATCGCACAACCGGCGTAAGGCGCGATGTACTGCATGGGAGCCGGATCGGCTGCACCAGCGCAGACCACGGTGGTGTATTCCATGGCACCGTTTTCGGTCAACGCATCGACGACTGCAGCAACCGTCGATTCTTTCTGACCCACAGCCACATAGATGCAGTAGACCGGCTCGTCGGTCTGGTGGGTATATTTCTGATTGATGATGGTGTCGATGGCCACAGCCGTCTTACCGGTCTTACGGTCACCAATGATCAGTTCACGTTGGCCACGTCCAATGGGAATCATTGAGTCGACCGACTTAAGCCCGGTCTGCATGGGTTGGGTCACCGGCTGACGATCAGCAATGCCCGGGGCAATGATGTCCATCTTGCGGGTTTCAGAAGATTGAACCGGGCCTTTGCCGTCCATGGGTTCACCCAGCGGATTAAGCACACGGCCCAGCACGCCTTCACCGACAGGCACGGAGAGCAGTTCGCCGGTTGAGCGAACGGCATCGCCTTCTTTAATCTTGAGATAGTCACCGAAAATAACGGCACCGACGAGATCGTTTTCGAGGTTGAACACCTGACCGGAGACCTTATCCCCTGCTTCAGTTTCAAATTCGAGCATTTCGCCTGCGCGTGCTTCAGAAAGGCCGTAGATGCGGGCGATCCCGTCACCGACTTCAATGACCTGGCCGACCTGGGAGACTTCCAGTTCAGCGGAATAACGTTCGACTTCTTGTTTGATGACGTTGGTGATTTCGTCGGTTCTGATCTTCATCGAGGTTGATCCTTTAGCCTCTTGCTACAAAGTTGTTTTGTTAACCTGTATGGATTGCTTGTTGATTTGAGTTACTCAGTGATGAGTTGGGTTAATTCGTTCTTGGCCTTCTCGCGTCCCTCGGCAATGATCTTGCGTTCCAGGAGTTTGAGTTGGGTGACAATACTGCCGTCGATGAGCTTGTCACCAACACGGAGTTTGAGACCACCGATGAGGTTGGCATCGACTTTCTGGTTGAGGATGACATTGCGTGAAATCGCCCCACCGATTTTCTGAGCCAGCGAATCCAATGCATCGGGGGTCAGTTCGGTTGCCACGTAGGCATCGACTTCGACGATACCGTTACGTTGATCAATGATTCGCAGAGCGGACTTGAAGATGCCCGGTAGTTTATCCAGACGGTCTTTGCGGTTGACGGTCTGGATGAAATCGTAAACCAGTTCGCTGAGTTGGCTTTTAAAGAGACGTTCGATGCTGCCAGTTTTTTTATCGGTTCCCAAGACCTGGCTGGAAAGCAGATTCATGAGTTGCGGCGCACTGGCCAGCAACTTGGAGAGGTCCTGAACTTCTTCAGCGACATCGTCGAGTGTGCCTGCTTTTTGAGCCATCTCCACGAGCGCCAGACCGTAAATGTCTTCAACCGTGCGGGCGACTTTTTCAATGTGTTCGGGCATCGTTTGATTTTTGCCTATGTTGAGTCAGCGACATGTGGTGTCGCAGTTAATTTCAAACCGTTAACAGTCACGCATCAGTTGTTTTCAGCTTTGAGCTGGGCCAGCGATTCATCGACGATGGCCTGCTGGTCATCGGCATTGAGTTCACGCTTGAGAATCCGACCGGCAATCTGCGTGCTCATGATGGCAGCCTGCGAGTACAACTCGGTGATCGCCTGTTCCTTGGCAGCGTTGATATCACGGGCGGCCTTGTCTTTCATCTGCGTGATTTCAGTCTGCGTCTGATCCTTTAGCTGAGCAGCAACACGCTGAGCTTCACCGCGGGCTTCTTCAATGAGCTTACGGGATTCTTCCTGGGCGGCGGCGAGCTTGGCTTCGTACTGCTTCAAGGTCGCAGTTGCATCCCTGGCAGACTTCTCCGCTTCTTCCAGATCAGTCTTGATCTTGTTTTCACGATCCTGCAAGCCCGTGAGAATCGGACCCCAGGCAAGCTTCTTGAGGATCACCAACACCACGATAAACACGATGGCGGCGGCGATACCCTGATAAATCGTACCGGCGAAGGGATTGTCGCCTCCAGCGGCCAAAACCAGGTTCAAAACGGACGGTTGCATGCTCATGGTCATTCCTTTTATCTACCGAGCTTTCAAGTCAACTTCCAGTTGTGTGTGCAGGTCAACTTGCCTTGCGCCCACTTCCGGGGGTCCGGGGGGTCGAATGCTTGAACACCGTGAGTCTTCAGGGCGCTCAAGCATACGACCCGAAAATCGAATCGTATGCCTTGTGATTTGTATCGCTTATTTGAGGGCGATCAGCAGTGTCACAACCACGCCGAAGAGGCTGACGCCTTCGATCAGAGCGGCGGACAGAAGCATCGCACCTGAGATGTCCTTGGCAGCTTCGGGCTGACGAGCCATTGACTCAACAGCGGAACCACCGATGCGACCGATACCCTTGGCGGCACCGATGGCAACCAGACCGGCACCGATGGCGGCACCGAAGTAAGCACCGAAAGCACCACCGTTGCTGACAACAGCTCCGACGGCTTCAGCGACACCATGAGCATCCTGGGCCATGGCGGGGACGGCAGCGAAAAGAACTGCCATAGCGGAAAGCATTGCGAATTTCTTCATCTTGAAGATCTCCATAAACGTTGTTTTGATGTGGCAAGAACACATCGGTTTCAAACCCCGCCTGTCACGGTCAAAAGGCTGTCTCACTCAACCTTCGGGGCGTTATAAACATTAGTGTGTCGTCGGGGCCTGGTGGTCCATATCCACATTCATCACATGACCGTGATCGTCGCCGTGATCATGTTCGTGATCGTGGTCATGGACAATCAACTGGCTCAAAAACAGGCCGGTCAGATAGGTGAAAATAAACGCCTGAATGAAAGCCACCAACACTTCAAGCATGTAAATGGCAATCGTCCCCAACAACGGCAGCAATGCCAGACCATGGCCGGCAATACCACCCAAACCAATACTCAGCGAGACCACAAAGCCAAGCAAGGTGCTGACGATGATGTGTCCGCCGGTCATGTTGGCAAAGAGTCGCAAAGACAAAGCAAACGGCTTGACGAACGTGCCGATGATTTCAACGGGAACCATGATCGGCCACATGAAGACCGGCGCACCTGCGGTCAAGTGCTTGAAGAATCCGACGAAGTCTTTCTTCAAGGCGGTCCCGTTCATGAAGATGAACGAGATGATTGCCAAAGCACTGGTGACCCAGATGGACTGGGTGGCCGTCCCGCCGATACCGACGAAAACTTCACCGTGATCGGTTGCCATAGAATTGATCTTGAACATGGCCAACACGTCTGCAAATGGAACCAGGCCCAACAGGTTGTTGATGAGGATGAACCAGAAGAAGGTCCAGAGCACGCCGATGTACTTGTCGGTGTCTTCGCGGAGAAGTGGCTTGAAGATTTCATCACGCAGGTACAGGCAGATCACCTCGACGAGGTTGGCCAGCGTACCCTTGGCACGCAGGTCTTCGAGGGTGCCTGACTTGCCGGTGGCAATCTTCCTGGCTGCCGGAACCAGAACCAGCAGCGTCACGATCGCACTGAGAATCAGCATGACGGTGGCATTGCTGATACCCCACTGCCCATAAATGGGCTTGTCGATGACGTGGCCCACGGGGCTTCCAGCTGCAAGTGTTGTCAGAGCGAATAAATTCATGAGGTGCACACCTCCGTGTGAGCAGGACCGTGTGTGTCCGCCGGCTTGGCGTTTTCATCGGTCCAATTGTGATGCGTTACGTAATGCCAGACCAGGTAGGTCTCCACTGCCAGGAGTCCGAAATACAGGACACACAGGTCGATGACTGTCCATAAGGGATCAATCTTCAAGACCTTGATATTCAAAGCCACAGCGACGAGGCAGACAACCAGTCTTGGTCCGGCTGCCACCAATGTCGCCTGGGTCAAACGCCAGGGTCCGAACTTGGCAAAGTGAGAGATGATCATCAATCCCAGAACCATCGCGACCCAAAGCAGTCCGACGGTGACACCAATTCCCTGCAAAGCCCCCACGGAAAATGCAAGATGCAGACCGACCAAAATCAAACTGCATACCAAAATGGTTGCGCTGAGTTTCACAAGCATACTGATGACTGGAAATGGATTGGATGACTGAGATTCTGTCATGTAGTGCGTCCAACACCCTTTACCAAACCCCCTGAGATTAGTCACGATCCGCGTACTGGTTACGCCAGATCAACCACAGTTTGCAACCGCAACCGACCACCCCAAACAAAGCCCCAAACAACATTAACCAGGGCGACGTCTGAAATTTCTGATCCCCCCACCATCCTAATGCCATCAGGACGATGAGGATCCCCGCCAGTTCAACCCCAAGCGTTGCATGCTTCATCGGGGTCTGTCTCCTGTCTTAACCGATTATTTCGTGGTGCCTAAAAAAAAGAGAAGCATCTGAAAAAACCGGGCTCACAACCATGTGTGAAAGCAGAGAGTAGCGGGGTAAATTTTCAGTGTCAAATTGTGATAAATGTACGATAATTCTACATTTTTGTCTTTT
>PAIY01000092.1 GCA_002704825.1 Phycisphaeraceae bacterium | reverse complement strand
TGGGAATGCCCATGCCTTATGAAAGCATAAAGGATATAGAGATTGATGAGGAAACTGGAATATTATATGCAATAACTTATCCCCAGGCCCATTTCATACTTTTTGATCCGGCTACAAATGAGCTAAAAGATTTAGGAAGATTGGCTAGTGCACACGTTCCAAGAAAGTTGTTTACGGACCATTGGGGAAACTGCTACTACGTTGATTGGAGACAGCGATTGGTTAAATACGAAAAAAATAAGAAAAAATTACTATTCGATGAACACAGCCTTCCTGCATTTTCAGAGACTCCGGGAAGACATATCATAACTGGAATTACAGGTTTTGCTAAAGATCCTGAAACAACAACCATTTATCTGGTGACATATGGAGCCAAAATATTAGCCTTTCATCCGGAGGAAAACGGCATCGGACGGGTTGAAGATTTAGGAGCAGCATTTGATTCCAGCGATCAGCCTCTTTGGAAACCATTTGTTCCAAATCTCAATATAGGAAATAATGGAATGTTGTATTATATCATTGGTGGGCATGGGAATTATGTAAAGGAAGGAACAACGGTCCTGATGGAGTTGAATCCCCAAACAAAACAAAAAAGGATTGTGTGTGAATACCCGATTGCCGAACTGAGTGAAGCTACCGGAGTAGATGTCCGTGATGCTGAGGGCAACCTCTATTTTGCTGGTAGAAAAACCTTTCCTAAAGATGATCAGACTCCTGAGACTTTGCCCTCCATCGATGATAAAGTCTCAATCCCATTTATGATAAAATTTAATCCTGAGAAAGAATTGGAGTAATGAGAAAGAATTATGTGAATATCATAAATGGATGTTGGAGGAATGTCTCCCATTTCTTGGGTTTAGTGTTGTTAGCAATTGGTTCATGCCAACAAGTTGAAAATCCTTCCCATATTGAACAATGGGATATTGCCGTATTACCTCCTTCCGTACGCCTTGATCCGTTGTCTAATCATATCATTGAAAGTAAGACAGACCTCAATCAGGGTCTTGAAAATATTCTTCATGGTAACTGGATCTATGACGGAGAGAAGGTAAATCTTCATTCAGCAAGAGGGGAGTATGTTTCCTTTCAATTGGTCTTGACAAATTATTCGGATGAAGACCTATCAAATATTCAAATTGAATCCTCCTTATTTAATGATGGTGAATCGAAAATTAAGGTTGAGCCTGAACTCTTTTTGGAATGGTCGGTAAATGTGTTGACGCCAAGTACAGGATATCCCAAAGCTTCTCTCGGTCAGGGTTGGTATCCAGATGCTTTAATTCCGCTAGAAATGCTTCAGATGGATTCATCAAAAGTACATCGCCGGTGGACTTATCCGTTGCGACTTCCCGATTTCAATAACCGAATAGCTGATCAAAAATCTTTAATAATTTGGGTGGATCAATACATTCCATTTAATCGCTCGGAAGCGCTGCCTGGAGTGTACAAATCATCAATCAGTGTAACGGTCAATGATGAGACAAAGGAAATTCCATTATCGTTAAAAGTATGGGATTTTGCGATCTCAAATAGAAACCTGTTGGGTGCAGCGCTTCAACAGGAAGGTTTTGTAAGTAGAAAATTCGGTGATCAGGCCCTCAAGATTTATCAATTACTAAAACGGAACAGGATGTCAGTAATGGACCCTACCTATAAACCGGAGCTGATAATTGAGCAGGATGGAGAAATTAGTTTGGATTGGACCTCCTTTGACGAAGAATTGGTAAAATACTTTGATGGTTCAGCCTTTACTAAAGAGTACGGTTATGCACCTGGCCCGGGATATGGGGAACCAATTGAGAATTTCGTTTTACCATTTGATGTATACGGAAAACATGGAACCAGGGGGTGGCCCGATACGGGAAAGCCTGAAGTAGAACGGAATAAAGAGAACCTAAAGTTGTACATCAAATGTATCACCAAGGTCAGGTCCCATCTGCAGGATATCCTGGATCCTGACAAAACGGATCTAACAGTCTACTTAAATGGTTTAGATGAATCCTATTTTCAACAAGCGTGGGATCGGATGGTATTCTATGGAGACCTGTTTCAGAAATATTATCCTGAAGCACACTTTAGGATAGATGGCGCTTATAGTGAAGAAGCCATGGATTATGTTTCCAAATCAATTGACTACTGGGGATCTCATACGATTAACTACAATGCGGAGGAAGTCAAAAAGTATCAGGATCTGGGGATTAAGAATTGGTTGTATGGCCCAATGATCTATGAAAGCAAGGTGAATGGTTGGGTAGGGAGTAGTACGTTTATTGATTTACCTCTCATCAATGATAGAGCGATTAGCTGGAGTTGCTGGAAATACGATATTCATTCCTGGCTAAGTTGGGGCATTGGAGTCGAATGGAAAAGGGCATGGTATGATCCGGAAACGTGGAAAGATGTCTACAAATCAGGCTCTGGTTCGGATGTCCAGTTTCCATTTAAAAAGATTAATGGAAGCGCTTTGCTGGTTTATAGCGGCGGTATAATTCCTCTTGTAAATGAACCGTGTCCGTCCATTAGACTCAAAGCAATGAGAGACGGAGTACAGGAATACGAATACCTGAGATTGATTTCACAACTGTCCGGTGGTCCTGAAACGGCAGATGAGATAGTGAATACAATTATTAATGAGCCTTTTGGAGATGATGCTATTGGGGTTATTGATGTCTGGGATTACAATCCCGAAAACTGGGATTTGTTACGAATTAAAATGGGAGAAAGAATTGAAAATTTAACGACAAGATAAGAGGATGTATAGGTTGTTTGACAGTTTGAAATGTTCAAAGAGATCGTCAGGGAGCCCATTCATTTTTTTATGAAAAGAGTATTTCTATCGGTGAGGGTAGAAAAAGACCGTCTTCCTGATCGGGATATGCATAAACCGCAAACCACTAAGCAGAAGGGATAAAATGAAAACACAAATTGGTATGGGATTTATTAAGAGGGCCATTTATATGACCTGTATTGGTCTGGTTTTTTGGAGCAATGCTCAGGTTAAGGTTTGGGAAGAGGAAATTGTAATCCCTACATTGAAGGTGGGCACACCTGCTCCTCACCCGACCTTTAAGGCTGAAATAAACATGAGAGGTGATGAGGATAGGATTTATCCCTATCTCTACAACTCAAGGATCACGACTGAATATGAAGACAAAACTTATTTAGGCTGTTTTTTAGAAAATGAATTCATTAAAGTGCTAGTCACTCCCGAGCTTGGTGGCAAGCTGTACGGAGCAGTTGATAAAACAAATGACTATAAATTTTTCTATTGGCAACCTACCGTTAAGCCGGCATTGATAAGCCTGACAGGCCCGTGGGTTTCCGGAGGGATTGAATGGTGTTTCCCTTCCGGACACAGGCAAACTGGATATCAGAAAATAGGTCATAAACTTGTAGAAAATGCGGATGGGAGTAAAACAATTTGGGTCGGTGAAACTGAATGGGTTCACGGCTTGCGATGGCTTGTTGGCTTAACGGTATACCCAGGCAAAAGTTTGCTTGAAGCTAAGGTTCGTTTGATCAACCCAACCCATTTACCACAGTCTCAATATATGTGGGCAGTTGCTGCTACTCATGCAGACTCATCATATCAACTCATTTATCCAACAGAACTGATGACCACCCATAACAGGTCTTCGTATTCCAATTGGCCAGTACATAATGGAAGAGATAATGCATGGTGGAAAAATATACCTAATGCCAATAGTTATTTTGCTGTAGATCTGGAAGGTTTTTTTGGTGGATATGATCACGGCAAAAATGCCGGAACAGCGTTTGTTGGTAATAAGCATATAGTAATTGGAAAGAAGTTTTGGACCTGGGGATCATCACCATCTGGCAGGTTGTGGGATTGGGTTTTATCGGATGGAGGAGGGCCCTATGTTGAGCCTCAGGCAGGTGCTTACACCGACAATCAACCTGATTTTCATTGGTTAAATCCCGGGGAAGTAAGGGATTATAGCCAGTTTTTCTTTCCGGTATCGGAGATTGGAGCCTTTAAAAAAGCAAATATTGAAGGAGCCCTCAACCTGGAATTTAATGCAAACGAGATCGAATTAGGGGTTTACTCTACTTCCCGTAAAGAAAAAGGAAAAGTTGTACTTAAATACAAAGGGGCCCAAGTTTTTGAGAAGCAGATTTCACCAGACCCCTCCACTCCTTTTACAGCATCCCTCCCCGATTATAGAGGAGAAAAAACTGATTATCAACTTTTGTTTCTAGACAGTGCCAGCAACGTATTAATATCCTATTCGCCTGATCAAAAAAGAGAGGTCGAGGTTCCGGAAGGAGAAAATCCAATTCAGGATCCATCTAACTATTCGTCAAGCGATGAACGATGGAACCTGGGAGAATATCTTTATCGGAATAGGGATAAAATAAGAGCTGAAGAATTTTTTAGAACCATCCTTAAAGAAGACTCCTTAGATACCCGGGCCAATAGATCAATGGCTCAGTTATATATTGAGAAATCAAATTACAGGCAGGCATTAATGCATCTGGAACGAGCCCAAATGAGGAATAGGGATCTTGGTGGGCTGTATTATTTAAGGGGTGTAGCCAATAATTATTTAGAAGACTATCAATCAGCTTATGATGCATTTTATCGGTCTACACATTACCAGGAATATTTTTCAATGGGGTATGAGCAAGTAGCCAGGATTGATCTGTTTAGAGGTGAGTTTGGTTTAGCTCTTGAACATATTGAAAGAGCCCTTGAAAGAAATATAAAAAGTCCTCGCTTGTGGGTACTAAAGGCGGTGACACTCCGATTGAATGGACAAGATGACCAGGCCAAATCCTCACTGGATAAGGCGCTTTCTTATGATCCGATGAATTTCTGGGCTATCAATGAGCAAATCCGGGGACTAAAGAAAACCGGCCAACCAGCCAAATCCTCAAAAGCAGAATTAAGATCTTTACTACTTGATGATCCACATTATTATATCGAATTAGCTCTTGACTACCTGGAATTGGGAATGTACAACGATGCTTTGCAAGTCTACCGCTTATTTGAAGACAATGTGGGTGAAAACGCCTTGGTAGAATATTATAAGGGGTATTGTCTGGATAAATTGAGAGAAACAGATCTAGCTGTACAAGCATTTTCTAAAGCGAAAGAGGCTTCTATTATTAATGTTTTTCCATTTAGGGAGAAAACCCTGGAAATTCTGGATGTGGGTCTGACCTATGATTCTCTGGATGCAAATGCTTATTACTACAAGGGGCTGATCTATGCTGGCCTTCTGAATGGGTCCAAGTCCTATCAATCATTTATAAGAGCATCAAAATTAAATCCCACAGATTCAAAAATATGGAGAAACCTGGGTCTGCTAAAACATGGATACCCGGGTGTTTACCAGGATTTAAAATTAGCTCGTACATATTATAAGGAGGCCTTTGATCTTGCTAAAAAGGATGATCTCATTCTCATGGAGTTTGATAAGGTGAAAATGGAATTGCAAGAAGACCCCTTTCAACGCCTCAAATTTTTAAAAAAGCATGACGATGTAGTGGAAAAGAACGATGATCTTTTGGCAACCATGCTCGATCTCATGGTCAACTACGGAGAATTTGAAACACCAATCAAATACTTTGAAACACACATATTTAACAATAGAGAAGGCAAATATGGTGTACATAACTCCTACATGAATGCGTATATAGGATTGGCTAAAAAGGCTCAAGACTCCCACAAAGCAATAGAATACTACAAAAAGGCAGCTGCATATCCGGATAACCTCAAGGTTAAGCCAAGAGAACCCAACCTGAGAGGGTTCCTTTATTATCCCATGGCTATACTTTATGAAGAGATAGGGGATATGGAAGAAATGGAGCGATTGTTAAAAATTACAGCAAAAGAGCATACACAACTACCAACAATTGCAAATTATTATCAGGCTTTGGCACTGCGAAAATTAGATCCGGATGATCATAATAGTTTACAACTAATGAAAGCTTTAAAAGAAGAAGGGGAAAACCTGATCGAAGGACGTGCTGAAGGGTACCTTGGAAAGCCTGAGCAATTATTAGTAGCCTTAGGTCATTATTACTTATCTCTTTTTCATCAATTTCTTGATAACAACCAGGAGAGCGACAGAGAAATTGAGAAAGCAAGAAAATTACTTCTGACCATAGAGCAGGAAGCAATAAAGCTGGCCCAAAAAGAATTCAGCTAATAATATGTGAGTATGAAGTTTTACGAATGGTGACTTTTAAGATAGTAGAGGAGATAAGGTGTAATTTTATGAGATTAAAGCTGATCCCTTATTTCATAGCTTGTCTTAAGCTAATTATTCCCTTAAGCTTAGTAGGGCAGAGTGGAAAAATTGATTCGACAATTGTTATTCCTCCAGCATGGGCTTTTGGAGTTCTATATGGTGGATATACTGATCAATCTGAAACGATTGGCAGGATAAAGGAAATTATTAACCATGATTATCCAATTGATGGTTATTGGATAGATTCCTGGTTTTGGAATTATCAAAATAAAGGCAGAGGACCTTCAGGGTATCTTGATTTTATTGGAGATACGATAGCATATCCAAAAATGGAAGTGATGTGGGATTTTATGAAAGAGAACAAGATAAAATCAGGTATTTGGATTTGGGATTGTGTAATTGAAGAGGGAAATGAGCAGGTATTTAAAGAAGCCTACCTGGATGTGAAAAGCAAGGAAAATCCGGTTGGCTACTTTAAAAGTATTTCAATTAATAAGAGTACCTGGCACAATGGTGGAAAATTGGACCAACCTGGTCAACTTAAAAAAGGTCGGGCCTTAGGCGATTTTGATTTTGAAAATCCCAATGCAGTAAAGTATTTCCACAATAAATTGGCTCCCTTTTTCAATAAAGGGGTAGATTTCCTAAAACTAGATCGATCCGCTCGACTGCCATACTGTAAAGCGGCATTTGAAGCGACGCAGGCATTAGGTTTGGAAACAAAGGGTCGTGGATTTTTACTTGTTCACTCAGAGAGTAAAGCTGAAGTATACAACAAATACCCAGCTAAATGGACGGATGATACACAAATTGCCTGGTCTCATCCAACAGAGAATTGGCCACGTGGCGGACTAAAAGAAAATGTAGAGTATATCACCATTCCAGGCCAGAAAGGCTTTGATGTTCCATTCATTGGTTGTGATATTGGCGGTTATTCATACGGACTTGAGCCAATTCCAGAAAAAGAAGATGAAGAATTGTTTATACGGTGGGCTCAGTTTGGAGCTTTTCTTCCTATAATGGAGGTGTTTTCAGCTTACGAAACCCCATCTAATAGCTTGGCATGGAAATTTTCTGAGCGAGCTGATGAAATATTTAGAGCAACCTCGCAGTTAAGGCTAAAGCTGTTCCCCTATATCTATTCTTATGCTCACCAATCCAGGTGGGAAGGGGAAAATATTATCCGCAGTGACGGGAAATGCGCCTATCAATACCATTTTGGAGAAGAGTTACTTGTTGGTCCCGTGGTTGAAAAAGGTGCCGTAACAAAGGAGATTTATCTACCGCCAGGTAAGTGGATAGATTTTCACACGCATAAAGTATACAAAGGAAACCAGAATGTAACGGTAGATGCTCCTTTACATCAAATACCAATTTTGATAAGATCGGGAGCAATCATTCCGATGAGAAATTATGCCAGATCGGTTGAATTGGGTAACAATGAACACCTGAGCCTGATGGTTTTTCCGGAGGGAAATTCAGCATTTAAATTATATGAGGATGATGGCATCAGTAATGAGTACCTGGCTGGCGGGTATGCTATTACGAATTATCATTGCAAGATGACAGATAGTGCAGTTCAATTCACCATTTCACCAATTCAAGGAGATTATGATGGTATTCTAAAAAGGAGAATGACCGATATACATCTTTACCTTAAGAGCAGACCAACTACTGTATCATGGAACGGAAAAGAGATGAAAAATCTTGATGAAAATGTATTTAACGAATTGACGGTTGGTTCCTGGAGTTATGATGAGGAAGGTGGTAAGATCATTCTTAGGCTTGAAGATTCTACTAGTACGAAAACTGAAATTAAGATCATATTATGAGGCTAACACAAGTTCTGATAATGCATTTGATTCTTTTACAAATTCAGGCTTGTTCCCAAAGTTCTGAAGACACAAATAGAGGAGAAGTGAGTACTTACAAAGACAAATTCATTTGGACAGGAACAAATGAACCTTTTGTTCCTAATTATATTATGCTTGGTGTCTTAAGTAAGGATTTAAGCAATATAAGCGAACAAAAGTTAGATCGGTTTATAGAGGAATTTATTCATGGGCATGGATTTACAGGAATCCATTTTGTAGTAGCAGGTCAATGGTTTCATATTGGTGATCCGGTTGTAACCGTTAAAGACTCCATTCCTGATCCAAAAACATTGCAAAAAATAGCCATGATTATCCATAAAACATATATAGCGGGTGGATCTGTCCATTTCTGGGTATGGGGAGATGATCAGCGAAGTCAGACTTCAAAGAGCACAGATGGTGGGATAATGGGCAAACAAGAGAGATTTTTAATGGATGAAATTGCCGATAAACTGGGACCATTAAAAGGTTGGACCATGTCTTATGGGTTTGATCTCTTTGAATGGGTCAATTCTGATCAATTAACCAGATGGCATGATTACATGTGGGCCAAGCCTGGATGGAATCATTTGCTGGGGGCCAGATCAAATAAGAATCAATTGAATCAAATTTCCGAATCGATGGATTATTCCAGTTATGAGTGGCACAAGCCTTCTTACGATGAACTGGTAACAATGACCTCAAAAAGAACGAAGAAACCTTCTTTTTCGGAAGATAGATATCGAATAAGGCATCCAAGCAAATACCCTGAAAAAGACTATAATGAAGAGGAAACCCGCAGGGGCTTATGGTACCATACAATGGCAGGAGGAGTAGCTGCTATTTGGGGAAACCTCGATGGGGACGGAATATATAAAAATAAAGAAGAGTTAAAATGCTTTTCTGTTTTCTGGAATGATCATCATCGATTTAGAAAGGAAATGGAAGTAGCTAACTATTTGACGAATGGGTACTGTTTGAAGTCCGGAAGTACTAGCTACGTCTTTTATAAAGAAAGTACAGCTGAACTTGAGTATAGATTTTATGGGGCTTCCAAGGATGTTATCGCTATTGATACAAAGAAGGGGTATGAGGAAATCAGTTTGGGAAGGAAAAAATCGGGAAAATATATTTTTTATGCTCCTTATGAATCAGACTGGGCGATTGCTATTGAGAAAAAATGAGAATTCACATAAGTCATTTATTTATATTGTTATTTATAACCATTCATTTGGGGATCGCTGGTGATTTGGATGGTTGTGATTGTGGCATATCTGACGTTAACTTGAATCAAGTTAAACCATGCAGAAAAATCATTGGGCCAATTTTAAATGTTACAACTGAAAGGGAATTTATTGAAGCAATAGATCTAGCTAATAAGGAAGGGGGGAATATGACCATTCTTATTAGGAATGGCGTTTATCGTGTAGCTACAAGTTCTTGGTATCCTTATTTAACTGCTGACAATGTAGTGATCAGGAGTTACTCTGGTCAAAGAGATAGTGTGATTTTGCATGGATCAGGAATGAAAGAGTTGGATCAGTCGGTGGAGATTGGAATATACATTGCAGGTAATCATGTTACCGTTGCTGATCTTACAATAAAACAATTAGGAAATCATGGGTTGGCGGTAAGTGGTAATGATTTTTTTGCCCACAATCTCAAGATTCAGGATACTTACGAACAGATGATCAAAGGGAACAGCAAAGGCAAGAAGTTGAAAAATAGTATTGTTCAATGCAGCTTATTTGAGTACACGGAAGAGGTAGGTCCCCAATGGTACATAGGAGGATTGGACATACATGGGGGTGTAGAATGGAATGTTCGTGATAATATCTTTAAAAATATAGCTAGTCCGGCAGATAAAGTTGCCGAGCATGCTATACATTTTTGGGATTATTCATCTGATAACCTGGTAGAACGAAACCTAATAGTCAATTGTGATAGGGGGATAGGTTTTGGGCTAGGAGTTCGAATGAATGAAGGTGGAATGATTAAAAACAATATGATTACCAATCTTGGAAATGGAAAATTCAATGATGTGGGAATTAGTTTGGAGTCTTCACCAGGCACAAGGGTTTACAACAACACAATAATTGTTGAATATAAAAATGCAATTGAGTTTCGTTTCTCAACAACTAATGATGTAGATATATCAAACAATTTGAGTAATAAACCAATTAAATCAAGAGATGGAGGAAAAGCAACCCTTCAGGCCAATTATATCAATGCATCTAAAAGCTGGTTTTCTAATTTAAGATTCGGTGATTTACATATACAGGATAAGCAGGAAAGCATAGTGTGTAAAGGAATTTATATTGAGGAAGTGATGCTTGATATGGACAGAACGGCTAGAAATAGACCGTGCTATGATATCGGTGCCGACCAGATTATCGACATTAAAAGAAGGTAGTGTCTACTTATTAATATAAACATCTTCGGAAAGATGAGTATCGAAGATGTTCATATCAAATAGCTTGTGGATCACAGAGCGTTCTGCTTTTCTGATGTTAGATTTTGTTTAATAAGTTATGGGTACAATTTTATGGGCACAGCGCTGATCACCTGTGATAAGACATTATAATCGATCACCTCTTCTGGGAGGTATATTCCTCCAATATCTGATACAGCTCAGCAGGTTTGAAAGGTTTACCAAGATAATCAGTCATCCCTATAGACAGGGCTTTCTCCTTGCTTTCGGCAAAGACGTCTGCTGTTAAAGCGATAATGGGAATTTCCTGGTAGTATTTCACTTTATTGGATCGGATCTTCATCGTCGAAGTAAATCCATCCATCACGGGCATTTGCAAATCCATAAAAACCAGGTCATATTTCTCATTTTTAATCATTTCAAGGGCTTTCTCCCCATTATCAACAAGATCATAGGTGATGCCTCCTTTTGACAATAGCTTTGAAATGATGATCTGGTTTGCTTGATTGTCTTCTGCAACCAACGCATGAATGTTCCTGGATGAAAAGTCCGGTGTCCTTTGTGATGAGCTGGAGGTATGAATTCCTTCCATCGAACTCCGTTCCAGGGTAAGCTCGAAGTAGAAGTGAGATCCTTTCCCCACTTCACTTTCAAGCTGAATATCAGACCCCATCAATTGAAGAAGGCTTTTTGTGATATACAGTCCAAGGCCTGTTCCTCCATAGGTGCGGGCGGTGCTTACATCGGCCTGCTCGAAAGACTTAAATATTTTTTCCTGGTTTTCAATAGCAATACCAATCCCATTGTCTTTGACTGATACCTGGAAAGTGAATTTTTCTTCTTCCATGGATTTAAATAAGACCGAAACATCCACTACACCTTCCTTGGCAAATTTAATGGCGTTCCCCGTTAGATTATAGATGATCTGACTCAGCCGGGTAACATCCCCGATGAATGCCTGGGGGAGTCGTTCATCGTAATGAACATTGATCTTGACCATGTTTTCCTTGGCCCTGTACCCCAGGGACTTGGGAATATTGTGAATGAGGTATCGAAAATCAAACGGCCTGTATTCCAGACTAAGCTTACCCGAACCGATTTTGCTAATATCCAGGATATCGTTGATAAGGGTAAGCAGGTTATCCCCTGAAAACCGTAGCAGGCTCAGGTTTTCAACCTGATCTTCCCGTGGATCTTCGGATAAAAGTATTTGTGTCAATCCATTGATCGCATTCAAAGGAGTCCGGATCTCATGGCTCATCGATGCAAAGAATTGTTCCTTGGCCTTCGAAGCTTTGATCACCTCCTGTTTCGCTGTCTCAACTTTGATGGAATATTTCTTTATGGTCGATATAGTGATATAAAATACGATACTGGCTGCAATGATCAATAACAATACAATCAGGTAATTGGCCATTGACACGTTGGAACGCACATCTGCAGCTATTTGTGGAATAGTCCCTTCATATTCAATGATAATTGCATCCATCAATGGCAAAAAAGCAGATTCAAAGATCAAAAGACTGTCCAACAAAACGGAATCCCTGTCCGTACCGGAGACAAACTCCTTTCCTATTTTACTGATCTGTGTTTTGGACTCCTCGATCTCCTTAAATAGTGCATGAATAGTATGTTCGGTTGGTAAATGCAGGTCAGCAAGGTGTGCTTCCAAATAATGATGAGAAGAATCAAATTGGTGAAGGACAGAATCCAATGTCCTCTTGATGCTTTCCTTCTTTCCTTCGTTATGCTGAAGCAGAAGGACATCCTTAACGATAGTTTGGCTGAGCATTCGTTGTCTCTCTGAGAGACTGACTACCGTGGTCTGACTGACATCCCTTTCAATAAACCGCAGAATCTCATAGTTGAGAAAAAAGATCAAAGCGATAACCGTAGCCAGGGCGATGCCAAAGACGAATAATATTCTTAATCTGATTTTCCTGTAAGATTTCATGCTCATTTCTCTATGAGGAGATATTATGCGCTATATGCTTGAACCAGTAAATTTAAATTTAATCAATCATCAATTGATTTCAAGTTATATTCCTGATATACAGTCCATTACACTGTAAATGTATGTTTTAAGACGGTCAGTTTCTTTCAAAAGTAGCCACAGACCAAAACATTTACCTCTATTCTGAAACATTAAGCGTTAATACAGCAAAAGTTATGCTTATTTCTGATCTGCAAGTACAATAGACGGTAATTAAGAGATTAAAAGAAAGTAACTGCACATTTAGAATAAAGCATTTCTACCCATTTCAATTATGGTTATGACCATTTCAATTACCTAAAACTTTCATATTAGTGTATAACGTAAAAAATAAAAAATGAGTAACTTTCATTGATAAGCTTGAACCAGTAACATTTTGACCTGCTATGGCTGCAAATGATTATAGGGCATTTGATTTTCTTCTTGAAGGAGTACAGGTAATAAGTCCGGATTATCGGTATTTGTATGTTAATCAAGCATTATTAGATCATGCTAAATCCACAAAGGAAAAGCTCATTGGGCATACCATGATGGAGCAATATCCTGGAATTGAAAAAACAGAAATGTTCTCGCATCTAAATCAATGTTTGATAAAAGGGCAATCTCACAAAATGGATAACATATTTACTTATCCAAATGGTGAGACAAGACATTTTGAATTAAGAATGCAACCTGTGCCTGATGGAATATTGATCATGTCATTGGATATTACCGACCGAAAGAAAATTGAAAATGAGCTCAACAGAATGAATAATTTGCTGGATGAGATGGTGAATGAACGTACAACAGAGTTGTTAAAAATGTTGGAAAAAGAGAAAAGAGTGAACGAAATAAAGTCAAAGTTTTTTTCACTTATATCTCATGAACTCAAGACACCGCTAGTTGCAATAAAAGTAACAGTAAATGCTCTAATGGATCTTGGCAAAAGTGGTGATCTTCAATTGGTAAAAAGACATTTGAAAAATATCAATACCTCCATTAATGATATGTTTGAGTTAATCGATGATTTCCTGTCACAGGATAAGATTGATTTGGAGAAACTCTTTTTCGATCCGCAGAAATTTAATCTAATGGGTTTGGTTAAACAGGAAGTTGCAACCCTTCAGGGTCTATGTAAGGTAAATCAAGTAATAGATATTGATTACAACGGAAAAAATGAAGTAAATCAGGACAGTAAGATTATAAAAAGCATGCTTATCAACCTGCTTAGTAATGCCATTAAATATTCTGACGAAAATATCGAATTAGTTGTGGACGTACAAGATGATTTAATCCAATTAGATGTTATTGATCAGGGGATCGGCATTCCGGAAGAAGATCAAGGTAAATTATTTGATCAGTATTTTAGAGCTAGCAATGCCAGTGATATTCACGGTACCGGTATGGGACTTAATATTGTCAAACAGTACGTTCAATCCCTCAATGGTTCCATAAGCTTCCATAGTGAATTTGAAAAAGGGAGCCATTTTACGATTGCTATTCCAAATTTTGAATATTCTGGCCTTATTCAATAAGATATTATAGTTGATTACCTCTCCTGGGAGGAAAATAAAGCGATACTTTAGAGACTCCAAGAACTATCTGCCTCCATTTAACAAACTGTTAGGAAGACCACCTTTAGAAAATAAAGTTAAATTAATAAGTCATATAATATTAATGATCATTATGTAATAGACCATTTATCTAACTCACCATTTTCACTTGTTTATACTTTCATTTTATTCTCCCGGATTTTCATTTCCTTTCATATTCAATGTAAACTTTTAATCAATTCTGGTACGATTCCATTTCATTTTTCTTAATTTGTAATTAATTATATAGTCACCTTATTGATTGTTTTGAAGAAATGGCATCAAAATTCCGAAAAATAGCGAGCCCCAAGGATAACAATGACAAGGAGCAGTACTTTGAGGAAGTATATAATCTCTACTTTACAAAACTTTATGCCTACTCCAAAGCAATCGTTGACTCACAAAGTTTGGCCAAGGACATTGTTTCTGACCTCTTCTTCAATTTTTGGAATAACAAGACTGATTTTCGCGATTTTCAGGAGATCGAAATGTATTTGTACATATCTGTACGGAACCTGTCAATCCAGGCGCTTAAAAAGCAAAGACGCTTTGAAAGTGCTGAGAATCTGGAGATAAAATTGGAAAC
>PAIY01000091.1 GCA_002704825.1 Phycisphaeraceae bacterium | reverse complement strand
AGGATAAGGTTCTTCGCGTTGCCTCGAATTAAGCCACATGCTCCACCGCTTGTGTGAGCCCCCGTCAATTCCTTTGAGTTTTAGTCTTGCGACCGTACTCCCCAGGCGGTACACTAAACACTTTAGCTTCGTCCAAGCTGGCGTCAGAGCCCTCTCGAACTAGTGTACATCGTTTACGGCGTGGACTACCGGGGTATCTAATCCCGTTCGATACCCACGCTTTCGTGTCTCAGCGTCAGAATCGGCCCAGCAGCTTGCCTTCGCCTTTGGCGTTCCAATAGATATCTACGCATTTCACCGCTCCACCTATTGTTCCAGCTGCCCCTACCGACCTCAAGTCATGCAGTATACCCAGCAGTTCCAGGGTTGAGCCCTGGGATTTCACAAGGTACTTACATAACGGCCTACACACCCTTTAAGCCCAGTGATTCCGATTAACGCTCGGGCCCTTCGTATTACCGCGGCTGCTGGCACGAAGTTAGCCGGCCCTTCCTCTGAGATTCCTCATTGTGTTGGTGGTCTCTGACAGTGGTTTACACCCCAAGGGGCTTCATCCCACACGCGGCATTGCTCCGTCAGGCTTTCGCCCATTGCGGAATATTCGTCGCTGCAGCCTCCCGTAGGAGTCCGGGCAGTGTCTCAGTCCCGATGCGGCGGGTCGTGCTCTCACACCCGCTAGCCGTCTTAGCCTTGGTAAGCCATTACCTTACCAACAAGCTGATAGCACATTTCCCGATCTCAAGGCAGCAAGCCTTTGCCTGAAAAACCATACGATTCATCAGGATTATGAGGTATTACCACCGGTTTCCCAGAGCTATCCCTCACCTTGAGGCACGTTAGAAATGTATTCCTCGCCCTTCCGCCACTCTACTCGCCACCGAAGTGACTTTCGCGTTCGACTTGCATGCTTTAGCCATGCCGCCAGCGTTCAATCTGAGCCAGGATCAAACTCTTCAATTATATTCGTTGCAACTCCCACAAGGGGAGATAAGCTTCAAATGTTGAAGGCGATCTTGGTTACCTTTACTGTTTGAAAGTAAAAGGGTCGCCAATCAGATGTTCAAAGACATCTGATTGTTTAAAAAACTCACAATCATTACAAATTAAAAAAGGGGTACTTTTTTCTTTGGTATGCATCATAAGAATGTGAGCCCGCAAGTTACATCGGCTGTGAACCCGATTCCCTTGCTTGGATAATTTTATCCTCAAGCGGCCGGTTTATGAACCCGACTCGCAGGAGGTCACATCCTCACGCATATGTCGTACAAACTGTTTACTTGTCAAAGATCGTTACTCAGAAGCGTTTAACAACTTCTTATTTCTCAGTGACTTGTCACTCGGCGTCGCGTTGTTTTGCGTTGCGTTGTGCGTCACTTGTGAGGGAGGAATTATGCTGATTTAAATTCATCTGTCAACCGCATGGGTTCGTGTTTTCGGAATTTTTTTCATTCCGGTCAGCCCGTCACTCCCTGACGAGAAGAGACATTGTCCCACAAAACCGATTGTGTGTCAATCATTATCAATAAATTTACAATAGGTTAGAAAAGATTAGCCTCTACAGGTACTTAGGTCCCAAATCGTTATTCTGACCCCGAAAAAAACTTTGGAATTGTGCCCAATATCCCGGCAATCGGCCTCAAAACAGGGTCGCGCGCGCAGTTTTCGGGCACTCAAACCACCCGATTTTGCTCTCCGCTAACCCACAAACACCACCCAATTCCGCCTCGACACCCCGTTTTTCTGCCATGTAAGCCCCCGAGAAAGCCACTTTTACACGGATATTTGTGGATAACCTGTCGATAAGCAGGGGGCATTTACCTCAGTTTGCTTGGATTGACCTTCTGAAAGTCAGTTTCATGGCGTGAAAACCAGGCAGATCAATCAAATCCGAGACCGGAAACTGAGATAGGGTGGATAAGTTGCCCTCAAATTAGATGTTCAACGATCCAAGCGAGGGCTCCTCAAGGGTAAATCTCTTGCAAACACCACGGAAACACCTTATTTGCTTGCTTTGCGTGGAGCGGGGCAGAACATCTGTCTTACATCTTGCAGCTTGATTAACCTCACGCTGCAGAACTTTGCCGTTCACCAACCAACAGTTTCAAGCGCGTAACAACCTGATCGACATCACGTGCCTGTGTGCTGAGGGTTTCTGAGATAGCAGCTTCTTCCTCGGAGTTGGCTGCATTTTGCTGGGCCAGTTGATTGAGTTGATCGACTGCTTGTGAGACCTGGTGCATCGACTCGCGTTGTTCCTTGTCGGTGCTTGTAATGCGGTCGGTCAGATCACTGACATGGTGGGCGCTTTGCTGCATCTTGTTCAGAGATTGGATGACTTCCTGGTTGATCGTCACGCCGGTTTCTGCGTTATGGACCGCATCACCGATTAACTCACTGGTACTCTTGGCCGCTTCAGAAGACCGGTGTGCCAGGCTGCGGACTTCATCGGCAACGACGGCAAAGCCTTTACCAGCTTCACCGGCACGGGCTGCTTCCACTGCAGCATTGAGTGCAAGCAGGTTCGTACGAAAGGCGATTTCCTCAATGGTTTTGATGATGCCCGCGGTTTGATCGGCCGAGGCTTTGATCTGATGCATGGCATTACTCAGTCGGTCGATGGCTTCGTTGCCGTCCTGGACATCGCGTAATGTCTGTTGCGAATGCTGGCGGGATTCGGTCAGATCCTGACTGTTGCGATCGTTGCGTGTGTTCAGTTCGCTGATGGTTGCGGTGATCTGTTCGATACCTGCTGCCTGTTGTGTCGCACCGGCTGCGAGACTGTGACTGGTTTGGGCGATCTGTGTTGCAGCCTGTGTCACTTCATGGGAACGCGCGGTCAACGTCACCACCGTTTGCTTGAGCAGGCGATTGAGTGATGTGCTGACCCACACGGTGAACACCACGCAGAGCACGCCAATGATCAGGCCACCAAATTGCACGCTCATGAGCATGTTCGTCTTGGCTTCGGTTGCACGCTGCATCATGCCGACGGCTGCATTCATTTCCTTGAGCAAGGTCATGTTCTGTGCCAGGGCATCGTTGATATCTTTGGCATCGGTGTTTTGCCTGCCGCTGAGCATGCCATCAAGCGTGGCTTCGAAAGTCTTCCAGAGTTGGGTGACTTCCTGAAGCTGCGTTGCGACCTGTCCGGTAGCAGGCGGGCATTGAGCGTATGTGGTTTTGTCATTGATGACGAATTGCTTGGGCGCCTGACCGCCATCACGTAATGCCGTGAGTGTCATGTCAAAGACTTTCATGGTCATGCGCGTCTGGGCAATCGCCTTCGCATCAGACTTGCCATCGCGCATGGACTGAAGACTGACCATCAACTCTTTGAACATCTTCTGCGTGAGCATGCGCTGTCGCCCAGCAAGGTTGATGCTCTGACCATCAAACTTCTGGCCGTTGACCACCCAACTGGTCGTGGCAACCATCGCAACAATGACAAGTGTCGGTAACAGTCCTAACAACAGCAGGCGGGTGCGTAGTTTCATTTGGCGGGGTCCAATTGAAGGTTGATATTTAATGGGCAGCAACAACAAACTGGAATACTGATATCCAGAATAAGATGCATATCGGCTTTTTATCTCAGCCGCTCAAGTGGCAGGGGGAATAACAACAATTGGACCGATATGGCTTGATCTGGATCAAATCAGAACGCAGGGCATAACGCAAACAGACGCGTTATCGCGACGTTACAGACCCAATGGCTGGATGATGGATGGACTTGTGTGTGAAAGCGTGGCAATCAAAGACATTGGTCTTTGCCATGGATCGATTGATCTTACAAGACTAAAAACAGATGGCACAGAGTTGGCATTACAGCCCGAAGACTTCACGCAGGGTGACGTCCATCAGACTTTCGGCCTTGAGATTCGGGCAGTCATGACACTGCTGCTGACATTCGTCGTGATGCTCATCGTGCTCATGCGCTTGATGTGAGCTGCATGTACGAGCAGCTTCGGCCGGATCACCGTCGGATACTGCTTGGCTCTGGTAAGCCGGTTTGTCGTGAATGCGGGGCATGGTTTTCTCCACTCTCCGTGTTGTCACAGGATAAACAAACCTGTTAAACCCACTTTTTATCATATCAATAGACCTTCATGTCCGGCAAGTTTATTGCAACCTGTTCTTCTGAAAGAAAGCTGGCGGGTTGTCAAAACGAGTGATTCAGTAAACGTTTTATAAAATATTTTTTCAAAAACTTGGCGTCGGCCAAAGTGGCGCTACAATCAGATAAGTTGATGTTTTCATAATCCCTTCCGGCACAAATTCGCACACTTTCAAGCCATGTTCATGGCCAGCGCTTATCGTACGGAGACACAACCATGAGAGATCGGATCAGTCTTGGGTTCGCCTGTGTTTTGCTTTTTGTCTTGTCACTTCCACTGCATGCCTCAAACATCACCTACCACGACAATGTCGCCTTTGACCAGTTTCCAGCGGACCTCCAAGCCAATGCTTCACTGCACGATTGGGAGAACGGTTTTCTGGATGTCACCATGGCACCGTTTGGTGCGGACTCCTCAGGCATCATTGATGCCACGGCAGCGCTCCAGAAAGCCATCGACTATGCCTACGACTGCAATCTCGTGGTCTTCTTCCCCGAGGGGACTTACCGCGTCTCGGGGCAGCTTCGGATGATCCACAAACAGCCGCCGTCGGGCACTCCCTACAGTCAGACCAAGTTCGTTCACAAACTCGTCGGTGCTACGCGCTCCGCACAACGGCCGGTGATCCGCTTGACTGATCAGTCCACGGTGACGGACAGCATCCTGATGCTCTTTCGCTACGAGTTTCTCGATGGTTCGACCGACAGTTCAAGACACTATGCTGCAGAGCTGCGCAACATTGACATTGACATGGGCAACAACCCAACGGTCACCGCGGTGAGTATGAATGGTGCGCAGTATTGCGTGATGGAGAATGTCGCCATCAACGGTGAGGACTTTGATACCGGGATTTACAATCTGCCTGGTTCCGGGGGTTCGGTACGGAACATCAAAATCACCGGCGGCCGCATCGGTATTAACCAATCCAACTACCGTCCCAATCCCACGATTGTCGGTTTGCGTCTGTCGTGCCAAAGTGAAATCGGTTTACGCATCGGTGAGTCGCGTGGTGCAGTCACCGTGATCGGCTTTGCGATCTCCGGTTCGTCGACGGATGCCGATTACCTGCCGATCAGTCTGCCGAGCAACTACAACGTCACCGGCAGCGTCTCTCGGGCGAACCTGAATCTCATCGATGGCACCATTGATTTCCGTGCTGCAGGTGGGACCGCCATTGACAACAAGAATGCTGATGTGGTCATGAAAAACGTCTACATCCGTGCAGCCAATCTCATCGACTCCGGTTCGGTGAACGGTAGTAACGACATCCTGACAGGTAATGTCTCAAGGTGGTATCGCATCCCACAATACCAATTCATCAACGGCAGCGATGACAGTCACATCAATTTCGACGGCATCGATCAAAACCCACTGGATGATGACTACGTGGACTATGTCGCACCCGTGTGGAACTACACCGCCGACGACATGATCCGCAAGCATGTCTGCCAATTCTTCCCCACGCATGAGCAGTCGGTAATCAACGTATGCACGGACTATAGCGTGAGTCGTGATGATGACTCGGACGATGATGCAATCGGTATTCAGCAGGCGATTGATGATGCTGCCAACCCCAATCATGCCAACT
Organism: Phycisphaeraceae bacterium; assembly: GCA_002704825.1. GTDB lineage: Bacteria > Planctomycetota > Phycisphaerae > Phycisphaerales > Phycisphaeraceae > UBA7800. Next base: position 6,914 of record PAIY01000091.1, on the reverse strand, counting down.
TCGGTAAGGCCGTCTTCATCCCGCGTGGCCTGTTTCACATCAGTCAACCGATTGTTCTCAAGGCGGGGACGCAACTCATCGGTGCTGCCAACAACATTTCCGTCATCCATGCCCATCGCACGTGGAAACCTGCCAGCGAGACACAGATGATCCAGACTGTCTCTGCCACGACTGGTAAGCCGATTTACCTGGCGAATCTGGCCATCATCCGCACACAGGCCAAAGACACCGAGCAGCAGGGCTGTGAATACGTCGGATACCTGAAGGTGGACTATTACAAGACATTCATCAAGGACATCCAGACCGGATCGCTGGCTTACTACGACAAGTGGTCCGACCCGAGCTATTCGCATGCAACGCTTGCTCGTTTGGAATCACATGCTGGGGGCAAGTGGTACAACTGTGTCCTGATGGGCGGTGTTTCAAATCCAGAGGACAATCCCAATACCAATCCGGATGCAGCACAACTGAAAATCTCCAGCACGCATGACATGATTTTCTACAACTCATCCGTTGAACATGCCAGCTTCGGCAACGGTGATCGTTACATCGATCAGGCTCAGAACCTGTACATGTTCGGCATCAAGCATGAGTCGGGTTACAACATCGCCCGCATCATCGACAGCAGCCATCTCCTGCTCTGCGGCGGATCAGGCAATTTGTCAATCTCTGCCAACACACAGGATCCATTGATCGACATCGTGGACAGTGATGATCTGGAAATCAGTTTGCTCAGTCGCAAGCATGGCAGCAGTGAGCCGACGTCCCGCCTGTTTCTCAATGACGGTTACACCATGCTCAATGCCTATGACAACATCGGGGTCTATCGCGTAGGTAATTCACCACTGACAGTCCCGACGATCAGCTATGACATTGAAAATCTCGACTTGGCCACTGCCAATGGTTTGCAGGATGCGGGTGGGAATCTGAGTGTTGCTGGCGGTATTGCATCATTAAGCAGTGCGACCGTTCTGACACACAGCATTGCTGATGACTTTGAATTGAATCTGGATTTGGCAACAACTTCGCCCGGTTCGCAAAGCTGGTTCGTCGGACACATTTATTTGCGGTACCTCGATGCTGACAATCATTATCTGTTAAGACTTGAACCCAACGGGGCGATTAAATTCCTCAAGCAAGTCGATGGCGTGAGTACCGTCATTCAATCTGTCTGGAACACCGGCCTGCAGGTCGATGCGATGAATCACTACCGTGTTGTGATGCGGGGCAGTTCGATTCAAGTCTACGTCACCGCGCCCGGTGGCAGTGAACAACTGATCATCGACAGTGATGTCTGCAGCCAGATTCAGACAGGATATGTTGGCGTATTTGCCCGCACCAGTACGGTTGCGTTCGACAATCTGGTCGTAACGCCTTTGTTTAAATGATGCATGCTTGTGGGGTATTCGTGCGGATCAAAAAATGAATCTCCATCTTCCGTCACTCCCGCGCAGGCGGGAGTCCAGTGGAACCTGCAAGCGTTAACAGAATGCCACTGGATTTCCGCCTGCGCGGGAATGACGAGATCAGAGTGTGTATAGAGAATCGTTCTTTAAACAACTCAACCGTTGGGTTACATCGCTTGATTGACTGCTTGGACGAAAAAGTTTTGCCATTCGTCAATCGACTTGCTGTTGGTAAAAAGGATGTTCGACCGTTCGCCGATACGTTGACGGACAGCACTGGCAAAGGCGTGATCGGTTGCCAGGCGCACCGCCAATCGCACATAATCATCAGCGTCTTTGGCTATGAGCGACTCAAAGCCCATCTGCTTATACGCTGCGGCCGTGATCCGACTCTTAAGGTTTTTGCCCGGCAGGGTCACGATGGGTTGCGATAGTCCCAGGCATTGGAACGTGGTGTTGCCGCCGGTGATATGCAGCGTGTCGAGAATGACCTTGGCATGTTGCACCAACTCAAGGAACATCGGGAAATTCTGGCGTGGCAGGAAGATGATCCGTCGACTCATCGGGCCGATGAGCTTGTTCCAGCGATTGCGCAACGGTTGATACCAGGCATCCTCACGTCCCTGGAAAAAGACGATCAGGGATGACGCATCAAGCTCAATAATCTCTTGAAGGACCTTGTCAAAATCAGGATGCACCTTAAACAGATTTTGGCAGCAAAGGTAGATGTTCGAGCCGTCATCAATGCCCCAGTGTTCCAGTGGCGTGAGCTTCTCAGCAGGCTTGGGTTTCTCTGGATAGATCGGCAGATGCTCAAAACGCACGAGTTTTTCCGTGTATTGTGCATCCTCATTAACGGGTTCCAGATGCTTGTTGGACAGGTAATAGTCGATGCTGTCAATGCCGGTGGTCTGCGGGTGTCCCCACCAGGCACACTGGACTTTGGCAAGACGGGAAAAAGCAAGGAAGTAGGTCATCGGTTCCTTGCCGATGTCGGGATACAAAACGATGTCGGGTTTTTGCGAACTGATCTGATGTCGCGCTGCCTGCAGGTCGGGAGGCAGGATCGCGTGATGCGATGCCTTGGCATTGATGGCGGTGCTGATCGGGTCAGACTTGTTGGACACGTGGAACACCGACAGTTCAAAGCGGTTCGGATCAAGCTGCTCAGCGAGCCCGAGCATGAACATGCCGATGGTATGGTTGTTCAGATACTTGGAGACCATGGCAATGCGGATCGGCATGTTAGGATCACGCGGCTGATCGACATGCGGCGTTTGCCAACGGAGTATCGGTGACGCTTGGCGATAGAGTTTGCCCAGTGATTCAAGGATCAGTTTGTCGTTGCGTCCTTGATACGCCAGGTAATACGGCGTTGCTGAGACTTCCTTGAGCGGATCGACAATGGTGGCCTGTTCCTGTGTCAGACGGGTGATGGTGTGTTCGAGCGTTTCCCGCGCCAGATCGATTTGCTCAATGTCGTGGACAACGATGGGCAAGGCCATCGCGCGTTTGAGTTTCAAGCCGGGGACCGCTTTGTCGGGACTGCATTTGATCGCTTCGTCGTAGGCCATCAACGCATGGCCAGGGTTATTGAGCTGTTGTTGAATCTCACCGCGTCGCGTCCATGCCATCGCATGTTCAGGATGCAGGGCGATGATCTGCTGGAGTATGCTGTCAGCTTCGGTGAGTTGGCCTTCACGTTTGAGGATCACCGCCAATTGGTATCGCGGTTGCGGGTCGGTTTTATGGAGTTGGCAGGCTTGCTTGAGCGTGTCGATGGCCTGAGGCGTTTGTCCCATTGCATCCTGGATCATGGCAAGATTGCAATGAGCAGGCAGATGCTCGGGGACTAATTCCAATGCACGTTTCAGATAGTTTTGAGCCTGTTTGAGTTGACCTTGCCCCAGCAGCAGACCCGCCAGATTGTTCAGGCTTGGGACGTGGTTGGGTTCGATGTTGAGCAACTGCATGTATTGACCGATGGCATCGTCAATCCTGCCCTGATCTTCGAGCATGGCTGCCAATTGGATGCGCGCGGGATGGAGTTTGGGTTCGAGTTTCAAGGCGGTGAGTAAATGCCTCTGGGCCTGCTCGCGGTCACCTGTTGCGATCATGCTTGATGCCAGGGCATGGTGCGCCTGGGGCGACTCGGGATCGAGTGCCAGTGCTTTTTGCAGTGTGTCGATGGCTTTGTCGTGCTGCTTGAGTTGCCCCAGCGCCAAGCCAAGCAGCTGCATCGCCTGCGGATGCCTGTGCTGGGTCGCAGAGAGAATTTTCTGATAATGCATCACCGCCTGCTGCACCTGTCCAGCCTGGTGTAGCGAAACCGCGTGTTCAAGCACTTGTTCGATCGTCGCCATGCTCAGGTTATCGGCCAGATGAGCAGGATCGCGACAGACAACGCGCTGTTAACATCTCATTTGCTTAACAGAACGGTACTTGCAGGTTACGGCTCCCGGCTTATGACTGCTCGTGACGCACAGGACGTGGGCTGCGACGCAGATTGCTGCGAGGCGACTGATGGAAGCGACCGTGAGACGGCTTGGTGCTGCCAGACGGTTGGCGGACATCCCGACCGTGATTGGTGGTGGCAGCAAAGTCCCAATCGGTCGCGCCGTCTGAACCCCCCTGCGTCTGAAGATTACGGAGACTACGGTTACTACGGGCACTTCCGAGGGAACTTCCGGGGGCGGGGGCAGGGGACCAGCAGGTACGCTGCCAGATTTGCATCGTGGCTTGCGGGAGTTGGCGTTGATGCTGGTAAAACCAGTGATGCAGCTGATCCGCAGCAGGGTGATTGGCCAACTGTGGGTCGTCTGAAAGCAGAAGCAGCACATATGCCCAATCCAGCGCGTCGGACTGCGTGAGTAGCGGGGTTTGTTCGGGGCAGCAGCAAACAAGGCCGTGCTTGGCCTCGTCATTGAGCATGGTGAGTATGGCCGACTTGGCAGACTCATAAGCTCGATTAAGCGTCTGAGGGCGAATGGCGGGAAGACTGCCCAGGGGAGCCATATTCAGGACACTGTGCAACGCTGCCAATCCACAGGCGGTGGGCAAGGGGGCAAAACCGAAGGAGCCGTCGGCTTCCTGGGCCTGAAGCAGAAAGTCGACCATCTTGCCAGTCGTGGCGTCCGGGCGGCCATAGGTGACCTCCAGGGAGCGTTTGAGAGCCAGTGAGGTGGCACAGACCGGGTGTGACTGCAGGTGGTCTGCAAGCGTCTGAGGCAACTGCATCCCATTATGCAGGACACTTTTGAGAAGCAGATCAAACCGGCCGGTGGTGAACTGGCGTTGCATGTGCTGAAGGCTGAACATGAGGTGCTCCTTGCGTTTGGTCTTTGTATGGCACCTATCATGACCCGAACGGATTGCTGTGTCAAGAAAAATTTTCAGTTTTTGTTTGGTGTTGTTCGGGAAGCCGAACAACGCATGGTGGGTTGAAAAATCAGGCAGGTGTGATCGTGAGGAGGCAAGGGCAGTGTTGCATTGCCGTAAAGTAAGGGGTGAGATTCAGGTACCAGGTGCGATGGGTGAGAGTGACTGTTGCGAACAGGTCAAAGTGAAAGCCATCTTGAAAACGGCTTGAGTCTCAGCGAAGTACGCGCATAAAAAAAGTGGGCAGGTCAGATCCGGTAGCATTGATCTGACTTACCCACCTGCCGTAAAAAAAGTCAGTTTTCCCTTTGCCCAAGGCACTTCTTGAGTTCACTGACTATGGACCGGAAGGGCGACAGCTCGGCACTTGCATGATTATCGTATACATCAACCAATTCGCACAGTCTCAGCTAATGTGAGACTGGAGGTAGAAAACTTTGTCGGTCGGAAGGTGCTCGTGTGAATAAACCGAACTGAACGCGGCATCAAGTGAGGTTGACGTTAAGTCATGAGGGTTGGCGTTGGACACTATGATCATCCAAGATGGCCGAATCTGTCAAGCTTTTGAGATACGTTACATTCAAAAAGATGACATTTTTATGATTGGCCTGACCATGCATGAATGCCTTGAAACGCAGTGTTTTTTGCCGTGCCATGCAAGCCAGCAATGATGCAATGCGCATAAAAAAACCTCCGCCACAGGGCTCCGATTCCTGTGGGCGGAGGTGCGCCACGGCTGCTTGAGAGCATCGGCCGTTTTTGTTTGACAATCTATCCTATCCATCTGTTTAAGAACCTGTCAACGGGTCGGATGATGTAAAATGAAAATGTTATAAATAACCTTGTTCATTGAATTTGTATTTTGTCAGGGTCGATCTGTGTTCACCGATAAACGGCATCGACACCCAAATTGGCAAAGCGCATTAACTGCTTGATGAATCGAGTTTTGAGCCCTTGAAACAAAAAACGTCGTCCGATAATCTAAGGACTTATGACAAAAAAACAGGTTCATGTTGCATTGGGATTAGTTTGTTGCAAAAAGTTACAAACAACCCAAATCCTCGTTACAAGACGACCCGATAACACCGTTCTGGGCGGTTTTTGGGAGTTCCCGGGTGGGAAAATCGAAGCCGGCGAATCTCCGGATCTAGCGGTGGTACGCGAACTCAAAGAAGAAGTCGGACTGCAGGTTAAGCCTACGCATGCACTTAGCGTCGTGGAGCATGTTTACGATCACGCCCATGTGCATCTGCATCCCTGGCTGTGTCGACGGGTGTCCGGTGATGTGGAAAATCTGCAAGTGTCCGAACATAAATGGGTTAACGTTGATGCTGTTTCGCAAATCAACTTCCCTGAGGCCAATGGCCCGATTCTCAGCCAACTGCAAGCCTATGATTTTACCAACTGGTGAACAAGCATCTGCTTAACGGCCCAACAGTGCAAAACGTCAGCCGTCTCCGGCCGACATCGCCCTGGATGATAGCAACGTGACACAATGCTGATCCGAGTCGGCTTATTGAATAATCCATGTTTTCGCAAATCAGGCCATTGTTTTGTCTTTTTATCGGGGTTATCATTCCCTGTTCAGGTACAAAACAGGACACTACTTTTACACACCTCGGGACCCGCCATGTATTTGATCAAAGAAGCACGTTTCCTCGCGCCGGACATCAAGCTGTTTCGCATCCAGGCACCGCGCATTGCACGCAAACGCAAAGCTGGACAGTTCGTCATCGTACGTGTGCATGATGAAGGCGAGCGCATCCCGCTGACCATCGCTGACTCCAACGAAGAGCAAGGCACGGTCACCATCATCGTTCAGAACGCTGGCAAGACAACGCGACTACTCAACATGATGGAAGAAGGCGATTCGGTTCTGGACATCGTCGGACCACTGGGCGAACCCTCCCACATCGAAAACTTCGGCACCTGTGTCGTCATCGGGGGCGGGGTCGGGACAGCCATCGCCTATCCCACCGCAGTCGAAATGAAAACACAGGGCAACCATGTCATCGGCATCGTCGGTTCTCGCAGCAAAGAGCTCTTCATCCTTGAAGACGAAATGCGTGCAACCACCGATGAGTTCTATCCCATGACCGACGACGGCAGCTACGGTGAAAAGGGTTTTGT
>PAIY01000090.1 GCA_002704825.1 Phycisphaeraceae bacterium | reverse complement strand
CAGGCATTGTCGCAAATACTAAGCTTTCTTAAGGTACATTATCGCGATAATCAGAATAAAAAAGCCCCGTTGCGTCGTCTGACGTTCGGGGCTTTTCAATGGCGAGGACTGGACTTTCACGGCGCCAGGCCAACGCAATAAAAATTTAACATATTGCAAAAAACATCTGAAAATTCAAAAACCGACATTTCTGGCAAAAGAAAAAATTTTCATTTCGGTACACTAACCGATACAAATTCAGAACACTTTTTACGAAGGGTTTTCTCAACAACAATGACCATAAATTCCGGAAAGGGCAACAATCGACTACTCCTCTACAGCCTTCAAAGTCCAAGTAAAACTGTCATTTTCATTCTCATGCTCACCCAGCAAACCACTTAACCATGATCGTTGGGCTAGAGGCGACAAACCTAACTGGGAAACAACTGACAACCTGGTCTGCTGACTCGACCAAGCCAACGCTTCCCGTTTAACTTGACTGGAAATGCCAACATAGGATGCAATTGCAATAGCACCTGTATTGGCCAATATTTTGGGTGAACTACTGCGTATCGTGACGCTCACTTGACTACCAGTGTCCTGGTTTTCGCGGATCAAAGGTCGGGTTACATCCACGAATACAATGTGGGTATCTGTTTTGCCACCGGCATCAATAATCTGATATCTGAAGATGTCACGGACTTTCTGGCCAGGTTCCAGCGTGTCGAACAGGCCCGAGGGATCGTAGTGAATCGTGTTGTCTGAATTGATGGACAATGTCACGCCAAGTTTACTCGTCGTGGAGAACAATTGGCTGACAACCAATTCATCGCCATCCGCATCAAAATCGTTACTCAACACGTCAATGTCGATTGCAGTCTGATACTCGGTGGCAACCAGGTTCGGTGAAGCTTCCGGCGCGTGGTTGGGATCAACCATCCCTGCATCCAACATGGCATGCTGACGTGCACTGGCAATGGCAATCACTTGCGTCTGTCCAGCCTGTTCATTGACATCACTGCCCAGACCCACGCCGATTACATTATCTTGCAAGGTGAAACGATACCATTGGGGCAACTCATATCGCACGGCATATTCGCCGGCCCAAAGTCCATCAAACTCGTACTGGCCAGACGCATCCGTTAACGTGCTGCGCAAGACATTGCCGGACTCATCCAGCAGGTGGACGGTGATCTGCGACATGGCCGATTCACTGTCATCCTGATAGCCATCGTAATCGACATCGTCCCAGACATAGCCGCCGATGCTCGCAGCCTGGCCGTGGAGCAAATGGGTTTGAATCAGCGCGCCGTCTGCGTTAAACAGACTCAGGTACAGATCGGCATGACCATCGGCATTCACATCATCGGCAGCTGCCACCGCCATGTATTGATTTGGCGTTTGTGTCGCGCCCATGAAAATCGCACTGTCATACTGGCCGTCAATCACGTCTTGAAGCTCAATGGTGTCGGCGGACATACCATTCGTGCCGTAGATCAGATGGATATCGCTAAAGCTGTTTTGCTCCGAAGGCACCGCGATGAGCCAATCTTCCAAACCATCGCCATTGATATCGCCGGCGGAGCTGGGCGTCGAATGGGAGTAGTCTGCAATCAGCACCCGACGGATCAATTGCGTGTCGAAATGATGATCCACGATATCAGCGTAGGTGACTTCTCCGAGCAGGTCCGGCTGATACACCGTCAGACTAGTGAAGGATTCATCGGTCTGGCCGGCAATATCCGTCACCTGCATGCCGATGATGTAGACACCGTTGGTGCATTGCAGATCGTAAAGCGTGGTCCAATCGACCTGCGGGGTGATGCCAAACGCATCGTCAAATTCACCGTCGTGATCCAGATCCCAGGCATAGGTGAGTTGGTCATTGCCCTGATCCGTCGCGCCGGAGGCATCAAGTGTGAGCGTGTCGCCTGCAACCACTTCATAACCATCACCGGCATCGGCTGTCGGTGGTGGATTGACCAGACCGATATTGACGTATTGAATCTCATTGCCATCGGACAGTGTGATCAAGTTGCTGAGCCCGGTTTGCGGATTGATATCACTGATGATGGATTGGTTGGCATTGCCATACGTCTGTTGTGCGGCTGTTGTGATTGACGTGTAATTGTTTGTGCCGGTAAGCGAGATGCTGCCTGGTGTCTCACCCAATATCGTTCCGCTGATCACCAAGGTGTCACCATTGGTGATGATTAGCGAACCGCCCCCATCTATGAGCAAACCGTTGCTGCCACTATTAAACAGATTGTCATCGGTCGAGTTACCGTTATCAAAACTGATACCACCGCCGTCGTCACCAGCGACTGTAATGGTTCCTGAGTAAACAACGTCGACCTCACTGTCACCATCCAGATCAAGCAGCCAATTCTGATCCAGGAAATGAGCGGGGATTGTCCAGACTTCACCGTCCTGCCCAGCAAGCGTGACATGATCAAACGCGTCTGATGTGTTGATCAACAGGCCGTTGTCTGCGACAGAATCCCAGTAAATGATCTGCTGATCAAGCACGGTCATCCCCTCGTCCAAACGTAAGGGTCCGTCGGGCAGGTATAGCGTGACAATGCCATCCTCGTCTCGGCGAGCCATGATCTGGACTGTATCAGGATCGGTGTCGGGTTCATCATCCGGGGACATGACCTGCTGGCCGGTGAATACATTTCCGTCTGGCAATTGGACCTGAACGAAATAGTCCGTCAACTCCAGGTCGAGGAATTGGTAGCGTCCGTTGTCGTCGGTGATCGTCGAAGCGACTTGCGTGCCGTAGACATTGAGCAGATTGACGGTCACGCCTGCCCAGAGTGATTCGTTGTCATCGAGCCTGCCGTTGGCGTTGGCGTCATCCCAGATATTGCCACGAATGATGTTGTCATCCAGAATTCCCACGCCGATACCATCAAGACTTTGGCCTTCTTCCAATGTGAAATAGTAAGTCAATGTCTGCGGGTCGAAATCACTGTCGACCAGGTCGTCCTGCCCCTGGTTCATGTCAGTGAGTTGGCGGCTGTACATGGAATCGGCACGGATTTGAAGCGTGTAATCGCCGGCGGGTAATCCACCGACGCCCAAGTTCGGATACCCAACCCCAGAATTCTCCGGTGTATTTGTCTGCCAATGTGTTTCAAAAGACCCATCAAGCTTAGTGAGAACAAAACTGACATTGTGTGCAACGGTTTCACCTTCATCTAAAATACCGTTGGCATTGTCATCAGCCCAAACGTTCATTCTAAACTCACCCGTTGGGCTGAAACCAGCGTCGATATTTTGAAGATCCTGGCCTGATCCAACGATGATGAGATCCGTCCAACCCTGTTTACCCCATACCGCATCACTGTCCTTGTCATCGTGAGCATTGCCATCAATATCGTTAATGACCTGGCTTTCTCTATTTTGGGCAATGAATTTGAGGTAGTAGTTTTCGGGAATCAAACCGGTGAACTGATAACGCCCGTCCGCATCACTGTGAGTTATGGCAAGCAGATTCTTATCCGCGTCATAAAGTTCGACCGTACGGTTTTCGAGCAACCAGTCTTCGTCATCGCGAAGTTGATTGTTATTGCGATCCTGCCAGACCACGCCGTTAATCGAACCGAGTTCCTGCATCAGCAGCGTTGTGCTTGCGATGGCCGTATGGCCGAAAGGATCGGTCACTTCAACAGCAATCTCATGTTGTCCGGCAGCTAATCCCAATGCTTTAAGTGTAGCCCAACTCAGTGTGGGCAAGACGCCTGTTGAATCATCAAACAAGCCGTCATGATCCAAATCCCATTTGTAGATTAAAGTATCATTGTCTGGATCAGTCGTCGCAGATGCGTCGAGGGTCACACTCTGCCCCTCGGTGATGAGATATGGACCAGCGGCATCGGCAGTTGGTGCCTGGTTGGGTGGAGCAATCAAAATTGAACCCGTAGGTCCATCGGTTTGAATCTGAACATACTTCCAGAAAAAGCCATCATCCACAGTAACCGGCTGGCCGTTGGATGCAATCTGCGGAATGGTGAAGGTCACACTTAAGCTGTCAAAATACTGGCCAGCAAACAAATCGCTCTGATCGACTGACATATTCGCCCAGAAGCCGTAAATATCACCGGTTACCTGCTCGGTATAAAGACCCGCGTTATATGCAAAAAAGTCCAACGGCCCCTCTGTCGAAACGGAGATATCCCATGCAGGTCTTAGTACTGCAATCGGAATATTCTGTCCGCCAAAAGCAATCGCCAGATTATTGACCGTATCGGACATAATCCATAGCGGGTCAGAAAGATTCAGCGTAAACGTCCATATGTCACCAGGATGAACTTCACCCGATGCCATCCCTGAAAGATCCGCACGCAAGACGTATCCATCACTGTTACTGGCAACAAAGTCCTGGGCATCCAACGTGATGCTGAATTCGTGTGTCTCACCTGGATTCGGATCAGCAATTGCACCAGCTACCCGGAATTGCAGTTCCTTGGGATTGGTTGCTTCAACCCCATCGACAATCATATTCCCATCAACATAACTATCATCATTACTCACAGCATAGTAATAGTAAAAAACACGATCATCTGTATGGAAAATAACACTGTATGCCTGACCGGCAACAAAAGTAATATCTGACATATCCAGATCAACCCAACCATTGTTGGCTAACAAATCTTCTGGATTCAACTGGAAGGTGCCTGTTCGCAAAAGTTTGCCATCATCACCACGACCTTGATACAGTGAAAATTCCATCTCGGCAGATTCAGTTGCATTGAATCGCAAACCAAAACTATCAATTGAATCGTCCAAAGCAACAAAACTCTGGCCAATATTGTCAGATCGAAACAGTGAGTAACCAATATTCCAGTTCTGATTGATCACAAAACTTGTGCTTTGACCAGTAACCACCGTGTTCCACGGCTCTGCGATCACGGTGGTCAGACCCATGTCGAAAGTATGATCCTGGTTATTCGGAAGACGAACTTGAATCGAACCAGTTTGCGAATCGACATCACTATCCACGGAATCATCTTCGCCCATGTCCTGGAGCGTAAAACTGTAGCCATCCGGCAAGACTGCCTGGATTCGGTAATCGATATCCTCAGCCAAACCGTTGAATTGATAGAGACCTTCGCTTGAGGTGGTGGTGGTTTGAATCAGACTGCCACTGGCGACATCGTAAAGTTCAACCAATACATCGCTGATCCCAACTTCAGACTCGCCTTGCAAACCATCGTAGTTCGCATCGTCCCAGACCTTGCCGGAGAGACTGCCGTTGAACTTGATCAGGCCAATATCTAAATCTTCGCGAATTTCAGGACCGACAAGAATAATCGACGTCCTGCCTGTTACTGAACTGACATCGCTATCGATCTGGTCATCCGTTCCCACACCTGCAGTGGTAAAGTCGTAGCCTTGCGGCGCGATGACTTCAATGATATATGAGTTGGGATGCAGGTGTGGCAATTCATAGAATCCGCCATTGGCCGAGGTAACCGTCCGAACCAGATTTTGATGAGAGGAATAGTCGTAACGGATGTTGATCGTTACGCCATCGATGCCCGGTTCGTTTTCATCCTGTAACCCATTGGCATTCAGATCTTCCCATACCTGGCCAAAGACACCTGCGATGTACATCAGGCCAAGTTGCAGATCAATCGACTGACCTTCTTCAAGGTGAATGACATCCGTCATCGCAGTCTCTGGATTAAAGTCTGAATCGATGGCATCATTATCTCCCACATCCACGGGGACAAGTTGCATTGCATAATTATGCTCAGACATTAATCGGTAATCACCGGGCGGCAAGTCCGTGAAAACAGCAGGATACTGTGAACTGACCTGCGTGAAACGTTGTAATTCATCTCCCTGATTATTCAGCAGAATGATGGTCCCACCTGAAAGCGATGTATCCCCTGCGTTGTAGATGCCATCCCAATTTTGATCCACCCATTTATCGACCTGTAAATCTGACGACTGGTATTGGGTTGTCATGCCGATGTCCAGGTGATCAATCATCGCCCCATCGGTCAGATTGAATCGAACTTCGCCCGTCTCCTGGTCTACATCACTGTCAGTGTCTTCATTGCTGCCGATGTTCTGCCAGGTAAAGAGTCGACCGTCGGGCAGGACAGCTTCCAGGCGATATTCACGCTCATTGTCAAGATCGAAGAATTGGTATTGCCCGTCCGCTGATGTACTCGTTGTGACAAGCAATGCATCCGTTGCATTGTCATACAAGTTGATCACGACATCGACAAGCCCCTGTTCGAAGTCATCTTCAATGCCGTTATTGTTCGCATCATCCCAAACTCGGCCTGAGACATCCGCAGGAAGCATCACGCCCAAACCCATGTTGTCGATGACCTGTCCATTGTCCAGGTGAAACAGACTGGTGCGTAATGTTGTGGGGTCGAAATCTGAATCAACCGACTCATCATCGCCCACATTCATTTCAACCAACTGCATCCCTTCGGGCAGGACGACTTCCAATTGGTATTCGCCCGCAGGCAGGTGATCAAAGACAACCGGTTGAGATGAAGTGGTCTTGTAGAAACCGTGATACGCGTTGCCCAACTCGTCGTAGAGGTTGATTTCCAGCCCCTCAATAGAACTGTCAAGGGCATCCAGTAGCGCATTGACGCTTGTCTCCAGCCAGGAGGTCAGCATGATCTGGCCGCTGTAATCTGTGAAGTATACACCCGCGTCAACATTCTGTTCGATGCGATTTTCACCAATTGAAGCATTGGCGATTCCGGTATACATATTAACATCGCTATCGATCGTGTCGTCTTGACCGACATTCTGTGTCACGAAAGACATATTATCTGAACTGACAACTTTAATCTGATAAGTATCACCATCCATGGCATCAAAGGAATAGTAACCATGCTCATCGGTCGTTGTGGTTTGGTATGGGAAAAATACACTTCCATACCGCCAAAGTTCAACGGTCACATCAGCAAGCCCCAGTTCATTTTCAGATTGGCGGCCGTCCTTGTTGCGGTCTTCCCAAACGGTTCCATGCACTTTGGCGGTCGGTGTGCCATAAACCAGAACGATGCCACCGAGATTATTATCATCAATCAGAAAGTCATCGTTACCGTCAGCGTTCACATCACCGGCCGCCGAAATATCCCCACCTGTGAATGAGTTTTCGCCGGTCCCCTGAAAGATTGTTGCAGTCAGGTCGTTGGTCAAAATATCAGCGAGTTCCAATTCACCATGCAATCCGTTTTCACTGCCGTAAATCAGATAAGCTTGCCCCCCCGGGCTTAGCCCATCGACACCGATACTGCTACCCCCAATGAGAAAATCGTCATAGCCATCGGCATTAACATCACCTGCTGCTGAGATAGCAATACCTGTCATATCAGCACTTGAAATGCCATAAAACACTGCACCATCAAGTTGACCATTGGCAACATCCGCCAGACTGATGGCACTGGCGAACGGGTCGGATTGACCGTAGATCAGGTAGGTTGCACCGGTATCTGCCAAGTCGTTGTGATCCGCCTGATAAGCCCCGATGAGTATGTCCGCCAAACCATCGCCGTTGACATCACCTGCAGATGAAACGCGATAACCTGCGGTATCGGTCTGATTGGCGCCATTGAAAATCGTGCCTGCAAGTTCACCTGTGAGTATTTGCCCAAGTGCGTACACGCCTGACAAATCCGTCGCGTTACCGTAGATCAAATAGCTTTGGCCGGAAGTCTGAATATCGTCTTCGGCAAACTTGGCGCCAATGAGAATGTCATCAAAGCCATCGCCGTTGACATCGCCTACGCCCGCCACACTTCCGCCGGAATAGTCGTATGCCTTGATGCCAATGAATTGAGCACCGTCAAGTGTCCCCTGAGCAATTTGATCCAGCGTGTACTGGCCGAGCAAATCAGCATTGCCATAGATCAGGTACGTGCAACCGGCGCTACTATGAGCACCCTGAGCACCAATGAGAAAGTCGTCATAACCATCACCATTCACATCCCCCGCCGATGACAGGGCAACACCAGCGTAATCGGCATAGCGTTCGCCATAGAACACCGCACCATCAATGTCACCGTTGACCACATCTTCCAACGCAATCTCACCAGTCAAACCCTCGGCTTGCCCGTAAACCAGATAGATCGCGCCGGTATCCGCATCCTGATACTCAGCATTTTGAGATCGAATGAGTAGATCATCATAGCCATCACCATTGACATCGCCGGCATTGGAAACCACTGAACCGGCAAAGTCGCCAGAAGCCTGTCCCACGAATTTGGCACCGGCAACCTGGCCTGACAGAATCGTCTCCTCAGTAATTGGGCTACCCCATAGCTGTTGCTGACCATAAATCAGATAGGTCACCCCGGCATCCGAAGCGCCTGACGTGCTGCTGAGAAGATAATCATCGTAGCCATCACCGTTGATATCACCTGCCTCAGAGACACTGCTACCAAGATGGTTTTCAGTGTCACCCGTGATCAACGCCCCACCAAACTCATTGGCTTCATAACCATCGAGTGACTGCACGCCCTGATCCAGGTGATCAAGGACAATCACCTTTGCAACGTCAACACTGCTGTTGCCTTGACTGTCCGTCACCTTCAAGTTGATGTAATAGTGATTGCCTGCTTTCCAAAAGAAATTAGCTTCACCGCTATACCCGACCAGGACTTCCCAAGTTAGCGTCGGTGCAATGCGAGATTCCGTATCGTAAGTCTGATTGTTCAACTTCCATGAATATGTTAATTCCCCATCCCCGACGTCACTGGAATGACTTGCATCCAAAACCAGATCCGATCCAAACTGCAACAGATACGTGCCTCCGGCATTGGCAATGGGTTTGGGATCGTATAAACCGGCATTCATACCTATGATCGTCTGGGCGGCATCAAGCGTGAACCAATCTGTCAGGCCGGTTTGCGGGTCAATATCACTATCAAGTGCTTCGTTGCTGTATGCATCTTTCATAGTCCCTTGCATATACGAAGGCATTTGAACTTGTATGCGATATTGTCCCGGGTCTAACTGTTCAAAACGATAATGACCATCAGCATCAGTCTGAACACTTGCAACAATCTGATCGGTCAGGCTCAGGACATTGACAGTGAAATCTGCAAGTCCCGATTCATCCATCCAATATCCTTCACGATCGTAGAATTGACCATCAAGATAAATGTCTTCCCAGACAATTCCCTCAATGATGCCAAAGTCAGAATCTGCGAAAGTAATATCAGACTGCGTACTTCCCGGCCCAAGGGATACCGTATATCCAGTGGATGTTGGCCAAACCAGACCGTAGCCTTCAGGCAGGACCTGGCGAACGTGATATACATCAGCCAACAGATCGGCGAATTGATAATTGCCATCGGCATCGGTGAGGGTCCATTGCTCGCCCTCACCCTGATCCCATTGCCCATTGCCATTGGCGTCAATCCAATCCAACGAATTATCATCGTTGGTATCCAGATAGATCGTTACACCCGCCAAGCCTGATTCGGTTTCATTTTGTAGCTTATCGTGATTCTGATCATCGTAGACGTTACCCGTAATGCTAGCAGATTCACTGAATCCAGCGCCGATGGTGTCGATCGTTTCAGCGACCCCAAGCGTGATCACAGGTGTGCGCCCAGTCGTCCGATCGACATCACTATCAAGCGAATTGTCCTCTGTTTGATCCTGCAATGTCACCGTGTAACCTTCCAAGGCGACAAACTCCACGAGATATTGCCCTGTGGTGAGTTGATCAAAATGGTATTGCCCGAAAGCATCTGTTGTCGTGGTCGATAACAGATGACCTTGCGCATCAAGTAGTTTGACAACCATTTCTTCAAACACTGGTTCGCCTGCTTCACGGATGCCATTGGCATTCTGATCATCAAATGCGGTACCACTGAGACTGCTCAATGCCGGTTGGCCGATGATCAATGTAATCTCGTCAAGGTCCTGATTCAGATCGGTGATTGCAGTCTGCGTGATGGTGCTTGGTTCATCATCATCCGCAATGCCATTGTGATTGATATCCGCAAAAGCAGTTATCCAGACGGGTGCAATATCTCGTGGCAGAAATATTGAAAAAGGACTGTTGGGTTGAATCGTCTGGCTGACGGACCAATCGGTATCCGGCCAGATGCTGACGATGATATCGGCATCGGGATGCTCGGTGTCATAGACCGTGCCTGTGATTTGCACCAAACGCTGCATGCCTGCATCAAGGTTCAAAACCGTGTCGTCATCTGACAGACTGAACATGGGGGTTTGACCGGTGCTGGGTTGAGCATCACTGTCAAGCGTCTGATCTTCGCCTTGGTTGGCAGTGGTGAAAACGTATCCCTCGGGCAGTACAAATTCAACGGCATAGTCCCCGTCTGCCAATTCATAAAAAGCATAGGCCCCTTGCTCATCCGTCACCGTCGAGCGAATGACATTCTGCTGGGCATCAAGCAGATTGACCGTCACATCAGCAATCGCGGGTTCGGCTTCATCCTGAATGCCATTGCCGTTGGTGTCTTCCCAGACGTAATCGCCCAGGCTCAGATGCGGCGGATTGTATTGCTCAACGCCGTAAACCAGGTAAGTGCGTCCGGCGGACTGCTGGCCGTTGATGTCGGCGCCGGGTGCACCGATGAGAAAATCAGCATAGCCATCACCGTTGACATCCCCAGCATTGGCGACACTCAGACCCGCGTGTTCGTTGGCGTCAATCCCCTGAATGATGTATCCGGGTAACTGGCCGTTGAGCAGGTCGTAGGCGGAATAGCTGCCGTCGAATTGCACAGGCTGTCCGAGCAGCAGATAAGTACTACCGACGTCGGTTTGATCGTGATGATCGGCCATGGGCACGCCGATGAGTAAGTCCGCATAGCCATCGCCGTTGACATCACCGGCTGCCGACATGCTGTAACCAGCCTGATCGTTTTCGTAGAGACCTTCAAAGACCGCGTAATGGACATCGAAATATGAGGACTCAAAATTATGGATCATGCCATAGTATTGACTGCCACCATAGATCAGGTAGGCCTTGCCGGATTGTCTGTCGGCTCCGTCGGCATACACAGCACTGAACAACAGATCGTCGTAGCCATCCGCGTTGACATCGCCTGCCGAATCGATGGAATATCCCAAGGCTCCGTTGAAATCCCTTCCATAAAACTGGATATCGAAGAAAGGATAGGCCGCGTACACCGGAGGCAAATATCCACCATACAATATTGAAACCCGGCCAGTGTTTGCAAGCGTGGTTTGGGTTGCCGAGAACATCAGATCATCCCGGCCATCCCCATTAAAATCGCCTGCCGAAGACACGCGGAAGGAACTGTTGGAATCGACGAAATAGCCTAAAATTTTTGACCCACGTAATTGGCGACTGGCAATGTCACTTAATTGAATTTCCCCAACCAGATCATCCTGACTGCCATATACCAAATAGGTGAAACCACCACGATCAAGAATTTCTGTCACATCCTGCCGGGCCCCGATGAGCAGGTCGTCATAGCCATCGCCATCGATATCACCTGCACGGTCAACGGAGAAGCCGGTGTAATCGTCCGCCGCGGCGCCCTGGAACACAGCCCCGTCGAGTGTGCCAGCGAGTATGTCGCCCAGATCGATGTTGCCGGTGAGTCCCGTTGCTTTGCCATAGACCAGGTAAGCCTTGCCTGCGTTTTGGCCATTGTCATCGGCAGTATCCACGCCAAAGAGTAGATCATCAAAACCATCGCCATTGACATCACCGGCTGATGCGATCGATGCACCTGCGATATCCGACGGATCAATGCCGGTAAACATCGCCCCGGCAAAGGCGATGTTCATATCACTGATGTCCATCTGCCCGGTGAACAGATCCGGCTGACCATAGAGCAGGTAGATGGCATCGGAGTGTTCACTGTCCTGATCGCCCTGGAAGGTACGGATGAGAAAATCATCGTAGCCGTCACCGTTGACATCACCTGCCGAACTAACCATGGTGCCTGCTTGTTCGCCGGTGGTTGAGCCATTGAAAACAAAGCCGTCCAACTCACCCGTAAGCAGATCCGCCAATTCGATAATTTGCATAACCGCTGCGGTATTGAGTTGCAATGTGGCTGTGGCGGTCACGGTATCGCCGTTGATATCGGTGACGCGCAGCGAGATAGTCGACTGGCCTTCGGACAATCCCATGTCGATCAGCTGATCCCATGTAAGTACCGGATGCACACCTTGGGCATCATCAAATGCACCATCGCCATCCAAATCCCAGGCATATGTCAAAGTCCGATCCAGTGAACTCACGGCACTGTGATAGGCGGAAAGCTCAAGCGCCTGGCCGGGCGTGACGACATAGTGATCACCGGCATCAGCAGTTGGCACCGGATCAACCAGACCGATATCCAGCGAGGTGACATGTTGTGTATCGCTGAGCGTCAAGTCATCACTTTCGCCCCAACTGTTGATATCACTGTCGAGTGTGTCATCTGCCCCCTGATTTTGTGATGCGTATTGATAAAACCTCGGGGGATCGATATCCAAATAATATTCACCGGGCGTCAGATTTGAAAAAGCGTATTGGCCCTGGGCATCGGTCACCGTGCTGAGCGTGACATCATTGCCGACCAATTCGACGGTGATGCCAGCCAATGCCTGTTCGTCGTCATCCTGGATACCGTTGTTGTTTTCATCCAGCCATGCCCGACCGGAAACGCTGTTGTCGTAGATGATATGCTGCGGACCTTTGCCGTAGATGAGGTAAGTCTGGCCCTTGTTGGAAGCCCCCCATGGTGCGCCGATGAGTAAATCATCCACACCATCGCCATTGACATCCCCAGCGGTGGCAAGTGAAGATCCGGACTCATCAAAGGTCCTGATGCCATTGAAAACGACGCCGGGTAATTCACCATTTTCGATCTCGGAAAGATCATGCGTGCCTGAGAGTTCAGACTGGCCGTAGACCAGGTAGGTTCGTCCAGACATGGATGACGAAAAGGGATTGGCATCATCTTCACTGACGCCGATCAGAAAATCGTCATAACCATCGGCATTGACATCCCCGGCACTGGAGATGCTGCCGGTGTAATGGTAATCATCCATGCCGTTGAAGACCGCACCACGTTGTGTTGCATTGATGACATCTGAAAGTTCGACGGTGGTATCAAATCCGCCGGCTTGGCCGTAAATCAGATACACCTGGCCGGAACTTGGACCGTTGGGGTCAGCCGCAGCAGCAGCGATCAGAAAATCATCATAACCATCACCGTCAACATCGCCGGCATATCGGGCACCACCTCCCGACCAGTCACCGGCCGACACGCCATTGAAAATACTGCCAGCAACTTGACCGGTGGTAATCTGTGTGACATCCAACGTCCCCGACCACTGCGCCGACTGACCGTAAATCAGATACGTTTGCCCAGCATCAACCCGACTGCCATCCGGATCGGCAAATCGCACAGCAAGTAAAATATCATCCAATCCATCGCCATTGACATCACCGGCACTGGATACAGCACCCGATATTTTCTCTGACTTGGCGTAACCTTCAATCACCACGCCAGCCAAATCACCTGATGCAATATCAGCAAGATCCTGTTCACCAACCAAACCGGATGTCTGACCATAAACCAGATAGGATTGGCCAGTATAGGGATTGTCCAATGTTGAATCGCTGGTCCCAATGAGAATATCAGCACACCCATCACCATTCACATCACCGGCCGTAGCAAGCGTACTCGATGCCTTGTCATGAGAACCGATCCCGTTGAAAAAAGCACCGGCCAGGGTACCTGCTGCAATATCCGCAAGATTGATCTGACCATATAGTCCCGAAGCCTGACCGTAAACCAGATAGGCACGCCCCGATTCTTCAAGGCCATTGGCATCAGAAAGTGTGGCACTAATAAGAATATCATCGTAACCATCATTGTTGACATCCCCGGCAGCCTGCACGTAACCCGCAGATCGATCGCCTTGAGATTCCCCCATAAAAACAGCACCGATTAACGAACCACTGTAAATATCCGAAAGATCAATTGAACCGGACAAACCCGATGCCTGGCCGTAGACTAGAAAACTTTGACCGGCTTCGGTGACGTCATCGCCTGGCGCTCTTGTCGCGCCAAACAGAAAATCATCGTAGCCATCGCCATTGATGTCACCAGCGTTCGAGACGTGCAAGCCCAGCGTCTCTGGATAACTGATGCCGTTGAAGACGGCCCCCCATAGCGATTCGTCGGCCAGGTCTGCCAAGTCCAATTCACCGGTGTGTTGCTGCGGTGGAATAGGATCGGATAACAGCAAGAGACCGGCAGAGATGTTTTGAATCTGATCGTCCTGACCGATCGTCAAAACCGATGTCAGCCCGGAGAGATCATCCGCATCACTGTCTAGTGTGGCATCATCTCCTACACCATGCGGTGTGAAATCATAACCATGCGGCAAGACAAATTGGACATGGTAATCACCGGCAACCATTCCTTGAATCTGATATTGCCCATTGTGATCCGTATAAGCATGCGCGACGATTCGATCCTGATCATCAAGCAAATTAACGCGCACACCCGCAATGACATTCTCGGTATCGTCCTCAATGCCATCGTCATTTTCATCCAACCAAACCTGGCCACTGATCGCGTTACTGTTACTGGCGGGGGCACTACTTTGGCCGTAAATCAGGAAGGCCTCACCTGAGTCATTGCCATTGGCATCATTGAGATAAGCCCCGATTAACAGATCCGAAAGGCCATCGCCATTGACATCACCGGCGGAGGCAACAACATCACCTGAAAATCCGCTCAACTGCGTGCCAGCGAAAATGACACCATCAAGCTTATCTTCAGCGATATCCGCCAAATCAATCAGATCGGCGAAGCGACCTTCTTGACCATAGACCAGGAAGGTTCGCCCGGTATCATTGGCTGTATCCGAATCGGCATAAGGCGCCCCCAGCAGCAGGTCGGCATGCCCATCACCATTGACATCGCCTGCTGAACTGACGCTGATACCGGCATGCTCAAAGTCCTGCTGTCCCGCAAACACGGTGATGTCCAGTGACATCGTCGACGCATCAGCCAATTCAAACACACCGGTCATCCCCATCCTCTGACCGTAAATCAGGTAGGCTTGACCAGCGTCTTCAACGGCTCCCGCATCACCGGCCATCGTGCCAAGCAGCAGGTCCGTTAAACCGTCACCGTCCACATCGCCTGCCGAGGCGACGTCGTAGCCGAGTAATTCTCCCTTGGCAGCACCGCGAAAGACCGCACCATTGAGTGTGCCCTGATGGATGTCGGATAATTGTTGCTGATCAGCGAAGTCCGAAGCCTGACCATAAATCAGATAAGCTTCCCCTTCACCAAATTGATGTGTATATGTATCGACCCCGTGAGCGCCGATGAGAAAATCGCCATAGCCATCACCGTTGACATCCCCAGCAGCAGCCAAGGCAGTACCCACTTGATCGTGTTGGTTCAAACCGTAAAACGCACTGCCGCGCAAGTTACCCTCTGCGATATCAGATAATTGCTGAGTCCCAGTAAATTCAGCTTCTTTGCCGTAAACCAGGTAAACAGCGCCGGCAAAACTGGTGTCCTGATCCGCTCCCCGTGTACCGATCAAAAAGTCATCGTATCCATCGTGATTGACATCTCCAGCGGAACTGACTTTCGTACCCGCTCGGTCATTTTCGGCAACGCCCACAAACTCGGCACCCGCCAAGTCGCCATTCTGGATACCGTCCATGTCAATGATTCCGGTCAGGCCGGATTGCTGACCGTAAATCAGGTACACGGTCCCAGCGCTTGCGCCGTTGGCCGTGTCGTGCATTGAACTGATGAGTAGATCATCAAAACCATCACCATTGACGTCGCCTGCACTGGCCAAACTGGTCCCCATGATGTCACCAGCATTCAAGCCACGGAAAATGGCGCCTTGAACCTGTGCATTGGCAATGTCGGACAAGGTGACTTGGGTCGGCAAGCCTGACTCACTGCCGTAAAGCAGATAGGCATCACCAGAATGCGTGCCATTTTGACTCACATTGGGCGCCCCGATGAGAAAGTCATCATAACCATCGCGATTGACATCTCCGGCCGATGCAACCGTGCGGCCCGCATAATCCCCCGTGTCAATCCCTTGAATAACAGCACCATTAAGCGTTTGGCTAGTGATTCCCGACAGATTGATTGTTCCGGACAAGGCATTACCCGACAACAAAACACGTGGCTCAAGTTGATCCAAGCGAAAACGGTTGACCGACTGAAGATATCGTTGCTTGCCGTAAAAATACTTCCAACGATTCTTGAGTTTGCAGCGTTGGCGCCTCAGTAAACGCTTGGCCCAATTCCAATTATGTCTCACCAGATTCCCCCGTACTGAACATAGACTGTCTCAGCGCTCACTAACTCAGACAAACATCTCATCGCCATACATCAACGACTAGATGTAAAGATAAAGCGATAAAGCCGCTCACAAATCAAAAGATTAAACAGTTGTATTGTATATTATTATACCCCTCCGAACAACCCGAATTCCATAAGCAAAGTTGAGTTTCATCCCGTTCTTGTACCAACAAAGGTGTTAGCCCTCGGCCTTATTGCGACTTGTAAGTCTCGCCTCAAAATGAATTTGCCACCCCAACCCGACCGATCGTAACCCCCTTCATGATCAACAGATAAAGCCAAGGCAAACCGGGAATTGACGTTGAAAAACGTTAAAGAAAAAGCCCTGCACGCCAGCGCGTCAGGGCTTTGAAATGGCGACGACTGGACTTGAACCAGTGACCCAGGGCTTATGAATCCCTTGCTCTACCAACTGAGCTACGTCGCCTGCTTGATGTCGTTGCTCAATGCAACAGAGCCCAGAAGTATAGCAAAGTTCAACGGCTTGACAACCCCTGCCGGGTCTGATTGTCCGATTTTCGGATTCGGCCCGCATGCCAACGTCCCAGAACATTTTTTTTCAGCATTTACAAGCGAATAATCCGGGGAATAACTGTCACTTGGACGCAATAAGGTCCGATATTCCCATGCCTCGGAAAGACGGCTGGCAGATTTGCAAATTCGTCGATATTTCCATTGGCCCGCAGGACCGTGGGGGGTCGCGTGAGCCTGGGCAATGAGCCTGAACACAGAAAAGGGTAGTGGGTCGCCATCATGAATTTACAAGCCAAAATACGTCCGAATCCTGACAACGAATTGCCGGCCATGGCCAACGCCATTCGCGAGTTCATCAGTTACTGCCGCATTGAATGTGGTTTCGCCGAAGCCACCCTGCGCGCCTATGCAGCGGATCTGCGCGATCTGTGGCAATGGCTCGAAGTCCAGGGCGTCACCGATTGGAGCCAACTGGATTACAAGATGCTCACCGAGCATCTCAAGGATCTCTCCGGTAAAGGTCTGGCCACCACGAGCATCGCCCGTCACGTGGCGACCGCGCGTGTCTTTACGCGCTTCATGCACTCACGTGAAATGGTTCGTGTGGATGCCGGTGAACTGCTGACCCAGCCCAGTCAATGGCGGACTTTGCCGGACTATCTGAATCGTGACCAGATGAGTAAGCTCCTTGAAGCCCCGCAACCCGGTGATGCGCTGTACCAGCGTGACATTGCGATTCTGGAACTACTTTATGCAGGCGGACTCCGCGCAACGGAGTTAGCGGACCTGCAACTGGGACAGATCAATTTCGACCTGCAGATCGCTCGCGTGATCGGCAAAGGTAACAAGGAACGCATCGTCCCGTTGGGCAAGCCTGCGATGGACGCGACGGAAGTTTACCTTCAGCAATTGCGCCCGCAGCTTGAACGCCCTGACAAAGCCACCGAACGCCTGCTGCTTTCGCGCACGGGGGGACCGGTGACCCGCATCGTGATCTGGCAGATTGTCACCAAGTATGCGCGGCGTGTGGGCATGACGCATGTCCATCCGCACACACTTCGTCACACCTTTGCCACGCACCTGCTCTCCGGCGGCGCGGACCTGCGTGTCGTGCAGGAACTGCTGGGCCATTCGAACATTCGCACCACACAAGTTTACACCCACGTGGATTCGACACGACTGAAAAATGTCATTGACCGATTCCACCCACGTCCATAGCATCAGGAAGGAAGGAGTGCAGTCGACATGCCAATGAAATGCAACATTGACCGACGCGGTCAGCAATACCGCGCGTTATGGGGTGTTGCCAACCTGATCGGTGCTGTTGTCTGTGTGTGCATGTACTTCTTCAGTCCCTGGCCTGCGACGGGTTGGGTGATCACCGCGGTGCTGCTGTTTCTCTGCGGTGTTCTGGGCTTGTTCGAAGCCTGTTTCAGTTGGTGTGCACTGCGCGCCATGAAAATCAAAACACCGTGGTGAGTGTTTCATTTCGGATTTCGGATTTCGTCCAAATCTTAGAGCGGTTCAACAAACGAATCACTAAATCGTCATAAATTTCGTCATTCCCGCGAAGGCGGGAATCCAGTGGCATACAGTTGACGCTTGCACATATCACTGGACGCCCGCCTGCGCGGGAGTGACGGAAGCGAAAGTTCATCCGTTGGACTTCTCTATACGACAAGTGGTTCTACAAATCCGAGATTCGTTCGATCTTTGGCGTTTGAAATGCGTTGGAGCGATAAACCGCAAGCGGTTAGCGTCCCGGGCGGAAATGCAGATTATCCAACATGCGACTGACGACGCCTGCGATCAGAACACTGAGCAGCGTTAACTCTGCGATCTGCACGAACCACTGAATCAATACGATCAACATGCCAATGAGAATGCAGTAGACCAACCGTCCCAGGCTGGTTAACGGGCATGTTGCAGGTGCAAGAATAAAGGCGATTAACATCATGGGTGATGTGAGAAAAAAGTAGCCCAGATAGGTGATACCAAATGCTGGTGGTGAATAGCGCAAGACCCAGAACACCGTCGTCTCCCCATGGATGGTCATGATCGGCATTGCCATGAGCGCCAAAAAGGCTGAGAGCATGATGATCACCGGGATCGACCACCAACTCAGCCGTTTGTACATCAGGTACAAACCCAGCAGGATGATGAGCCCCTGACTGGTCGCACCGATCATGCCCGGCACACAGCCAAGTAACAACTCTTCAATTCGCGGCAATTCGCCGGAGGCCATCATGTTCGCCAGGTTCCGGGGGAAACGCAGCAATCGCTTTTGATCACGGATAAACGTCTGATGCGGATCAGATCGCTTGATGGCGTCGGCATCGATGGTGTGTTCACGCGATTGAACCAACGGATTCTCGCCGGTGAGCCACCAGGGTTGATAACTGCGCTGTTCACGCGCTTGACGGACATCACCCCAGACGACGCGATCCGGTCTGAGCACTGCGGCATCACTATCACTGTGGAGCATCCGCGTGGTGTATTGCTCATGTACATTGGAGAGCATCAACGGTAAAGCCCACGTGACGATGATCGCCAACACTGCTGGATGCATGCGGATGCGATGAGCGCGGCCGACAAACGGCATGAAAATCCCGAGCAACGTCCCGCCGAGCATGTGCTGCCAGGGAAAGCTGTTGATCGGCATCATCAGGCCCAGCAAGATCGCCATGGTGATGGCATGCATGACACTGTCGACCTGCGGACGCCGATGAAAAATCCACATCAACAACATGGCGGGCAGGTAAGCACTCATCGCTGCAACCACGCACAAAAGCACCTGCATCATGGCCACGACACCAAAGAACACCAAGCTGCTGGCAAGCAATGTCATGACCACCATCAAACCTGCAATGTCGACTTGTCGGCGGGTATGCAGCAAGCCCAACCACGGCGGTGTGTACGCAGCCCCGGTCACCGACGGAAGCTTGGCATCGGCCTGCTTCGGCGGCTTGAACTTGAGGGATTGTTTTTCAGACGACGCCTGATTCACTGGACAAGTACTTTCAAATGCTGCTTGACATGTTGACGAAAAGATTGTGCCAGCGGTATGGCAGACGGGCAGACATGCGAACACAAGCCACAGTCGATACACCAGAGCAGTTCGTCATTGATGATGTGATTTTCCGGTTCTTCAACGATCATTTCAAACAGACCTGCCGGCTGCAAGGACGTCGGGCAGACTTCCGTACACCAACCGCAGGCAATGCATGCCTGAGATGCAATGGGCGCAGGGTTCTCCACCAGGCTCATCAACAAATGATCATGTCGGACCACCGGGCCAAGTGCCCTGCCCTGGCTGTCGATACTGGTATCCACTTTGCCCGAAAGCGGATCACCGTAAATCAGCTTGGTGCGTGGGCTATCCATCTCGGCTTTGAGTCGTTTATGCAGTGGCATGATCTGCTGGCCGGGCATCACCCAGCAGGCATGCATCCGCGCCTGGGCCTGGGGCCAACCAATGAACATCGGCTGAATCAAATCCAGTTCACCGGTCTGCAGCCAACGTGCCAATCGGATCGCGCTCCATGCATTGATGATCACCGCGTCATGTTCCAGCGGATGCCCATCGATGGTCAGGTGTTTGCGGGACTGGCTGTACTGTCGCATCACCACCGACGGATGGCCGATGGGATATTTGGGCTCAACGCGGTGAAGACGCGTCGCCTGATTCATTTTCACACGCATGGTCTGGTAAACACTGCGTGAGGGTCCGACGAGAATGCTCGCCTGCTTGAGTCCAAGCACCAACCGTAACGCATCCACCCCCATCGCCAACTCACCGGGATGACTCATGGCCAGGCTGCTCTGACAGGGATAGGGCGCAAAAGAGTCACAGGCGATGCAGATGAGTTCACGTGGCTTGCGAAGCAACGCGGCTTCGAGTTGAACCAGTAATCCGACCTGCCCGTCGTAGACGCCCCACTGCCCCAGGCGACGCAGGCAATCCACCCAGTCGGTGAGTTTTTCACTGCCCGGAGGCGAGGCTTTGAGTTGTGTGGACGTCGTCGGACTCAGAGGTTCGAGTGTCAGGTCGTAGCCCTGGTCGGGGACATGAAGCATGCCGATGACACGACTTCGCATGGGGCTGACGACACAGGCCTGGCGACGGTCCGGCGGATCGACAAGGGTTTGTCCCTGTTCGAGTTGCTGACCGACATGCACGTTCGGATCACAGGGCAATCGCAGCCGCAGAGTCTGGCTGTCCATCACCCGGGGTGGGGGTGGCATCCGCACCAAGGTGCCTGAACCGTATTGCAATCCGCCTGGCATGTGACGCATACCATGATCTTACCCGATCCGAAGCTGTTTATCTCGTTGGAAGTCAAGGGTTATGTCAATCAAAAAGCAAATCACCCTGTTCAATGGATCGCGGTATTGTAAAGTTTGATTGGGAATTTCGGATTTCGTCCGAATCATATACCGCTTGCGGTTTAGTGATTCAGGCGAGATACGAAATGATATTGGTATTCGTCGGATTCATGGAGCGCTAAACCGCAAGCGGTTTCTAAAAATTCGAAATCCGAAATCCGAAATCCGAAATTCCCAATCTACTCCCTACTCCCTACCCATCCTAAAATCCAAAATGAAATATTTCATTTTACATGGAAATATTTTGACATTGTTTAAAACCGGGCCTAGTATTCCCCACGATGACCACCACGCCGACCCGACAAAGCAGCCAACCCCGCAAACGGGCGGACATCTCCGTCACGGACATTGCTAACAAGGCCAACGTGTCGCTGGGGACGGTTTCGCGCGTGATGAATCAGGTTCCCGGCGTGACGGAAGCGATGCAGCGTCGTGTGCTGCATGCCTCACGACAGCTTGGGTTTATCCCACGTCTGGAACGGCCGGCGATTGCGATTCTCACCGGTCGACATTCGCCTGCCATGCCGGTGGGGTATGTGTCATGCATGACCACGTTACTCTGGCGGAAGCTGGCGGACATGGGCTATGCCGTGGAGATCATTGATGACAATCACAGCCAGGCGGTACTCCAATCGCATGCCCGTGGCGTGATCGGCGTGGTGTTTGACCAGGGCATGACCGAGTTGCTGCAAATCCCCAATCTCCCGCTGCTGGCGATCAACAATCCGATGACCGGGCATGGCATTCACAGTGTCTATGCCGACCATCATGCCCAGGCGGTCATGGCAACCGAGCACCTGCTGGCAAACGGTCACACCCACATCGGCCTGCTGGTGATCCAGCGTGATGAATGGGGCGCGGCGCAGCGCATCGCAGGCTTCACCCATGCCATGCAAAACGCAGGCATCACCGTGGATCCCACGTGCATCGCTGCCACCACCGAGTTGCCGGTCTATGACACGCTCAACCGCTGGCATCGCAACGGTATCACCGCCCTGCTGAACTTCAGCGAAGACTGCGCACTGGAAGTCATCCACATTCTGAGCAACGTTCTCAAACTCAAGATCGGTAAGGATGTCTCGACCATCAGCCTCGAAGACCTGCCGATTTATCAATATCTCTCACCGCCTCAAACCACCATCAAGCAGCCGCTCGACGACCTGGCGCAATTGGCGGTCGAGCACATCACCCGGCTTTGTGACACGGATGTTAAACACAAAGACATCACCGATATCACACTCCCCTCGCAACTGATCCAACGCGACTCGGTTGCCAAGCTGGCATAAGGTTCACACCATGAAAAACGCACACCCAATCTTCCAACCACGCTGGTGTTTTCGGAGGACTTCAGCCTTCACTCTCATCGAATTGCTGGTGGTGATTTCAATCATCTCGCTGCTCATCAGCATTCTCCTGCCTGCGCTGGCCAATGCCCGTGAATCAGCGCGCGGGATTCAATGCAGCACCAATCTCCGGCAAATCGGCTACGGTGAATATGCCTACAGCAATGACTTCAAATGGTTCACCACACCTGCCTTTGACAACGGTATTGGGGACTATGAATACCACTCCGGTCGCTGGTACATGACGCTGCGATCCTACATCGGTCTGGACAGTGAAAAGCCCACCAACTGGGACACCTTCATCAAAACCGGCGACACCGGCGTGCTGGCCTGCCCGTCCTGGCAGAAACTTGGTGATGACCACAAATCCTATTCTCAAAACTCATTCAGACTCTTGGCTGCCACCTCCGGTTCAGTCATCAGTGACTTTAAAATGACGCCCTTCAAGCAATGGGGTGCTGCTGAGATTTACACCGTCCAACCTGACAGCCAAACCACCGAACGTAAAGTCCACAGTTCCAAAATCATGCTCATCAGCGAACTGGGTTATTACATCGGCTCTGCAAAATACAACACCGACTATGCCATCCGCAGTGGCAATGAATGGAACGGAATTGGCGTCTCCCCTGCCTTTCGACACAACGAAGCCAAGAACACCGTCTTCATGGACGGGCACGTCGGCTCCAATCGGCTTGGCACCATGGACTACAACCTTTACGCCCCATAAGCCTGTTTGAATCACCCTTTGTTTTTGCCTTGAAACAAGGATCAAAACCATGTCCTTTGCCACCGCACGTCTCATCACTGTTTTGTTGTTGTCACTCACCACTTTCGCGCAGGCTCAACTGGGGACTCGCGTCCTGGAAGTGTCGCCGGACCATGTCACCTTCCAAACCTCCGAACATGTCACCTGCACAGTCGAAGGCAAGACCGTCATCGCCAAACTCATCGATGCAGATAACAGTTGGCTGACCACGCAGAATCAATACCCGCTTAACGACAACACCACGTTTGAAATTCAATGCGACAACGGGCAGGTCGGCATGCAGATTGAATGGTTCACCTCGCGTGGCCGATTCATCTCCGCCAGCGATGTCCTCAAGGCCTCGGACTTTAAAGCTGGTAAACAGACATTAAGCGTCAACGATCATGTCCCCGCTGACATCATCAAAAAGACGCGGTTCTTCCGTCCCAAGTTCTGGTTGTATGACAACACCAGGCCAACGATATTCAAAGCCTTTGCCATCGCTGCCCCGCGTCAGTTCCGTAGCAGTGGTCTGCAGTTGACTCACAAATGGGAACCCACCACCCAACTCACACCCGATAGCGTTTTGACGGTGAAGCAGGATCAAGGCGTCATTGATCTGACACTCGACAGCGCTGCCAAACATGCGGGACTGGTGTTTGAAGACCGCGTGCCATGGGATGCCAAAGGTGTTGCCATGATCGACATCCATTCTTTCCCGATCGATCAACCCAACACCTCGCTGGCGCTGCAAACCATCTGCTGGGATGAGCAAGGCAATTACCTGACCTCCATCGACCTGATCAAGAACATGAACAAGGCAGGCACCTACGAAATCTCACCCGGTGCCTACGGCTCGGCGATCCCCGATAAAACCGTCAAGATCAATTTCAAAGTCTGGATCTGGGGCAACGGCAAAGAAGCCAACTGCAAAATCAACGGCATCTACTGGGGTACCCCCGGAAGTCCCCCCGGAAGCCCCCCCGGAAGCCCCCCCGGAAGCCCAAACCCGTGATCGCCCTAACACCTTGGATGAACGATCGCCCTCGTCCGTCACTCCCGCGCAGGTGGGATTGACCATGACGCGTTCAAGATCGCAAGTTCTTATCAGTCACCTCGAAAAACCGGAGTCGAATCGTGCTCAGGATTCTGACCATCATCGCTTGCACATGCCTTGTCATCGGCTGTAACCCAACGACTCAAAAAACGGGGTCAGACCCCGTTTCAGTTACCGTTTCAGTTAACGCACCGGTCGACACCAGCCACTACGGTCCCAACGATGACACGCCATGGAACCTGCCGGGCAAAGCACCGCATCTGATCGCGCATTACCTGCCCTGGTTTGAAACCGATCTCAACGATCCCAAGGACCCGTGGAAGCATTGGAAGTGGAGCCACCCCAAAGCAAATCATGATCCGACGAAGACGCTTGCTAACGGTCGCCGTGATATCGCGTCGGTTAACTACCCGTTGATTGGCCCGTATTCATCCGATGCGCCCAATGTGGTTCGTTATCACCTTAAGACAATGAAGGCAGCAGGCATCGATGCATTGGCGTTTCTGTGGTACGGCCCGAACAATGCCATCGACAACCGCGTCAAACTCGTGCTCGATATCGCAGAGCAACTGGGCATGCGTGTTGCCATTTGCTACGAGGAGAAACTCAATTGGCCACCCTACCGTTTCCCACAGGAACGCAGCGAGATTGTCCAGCAGGCCATTGGTGATTTGAATTACATCATTGATCACTACGTGGATCATCCTGCGTATCTGAGGCGCAACAACGTGCCGTTCGTGTTCCAGTTCAACTACTCCGGCGCTGATGAACTTGGGCCGCGCAACATCCTGCCCGGCGAGTTTGAAACCATCCTTGGATCACTGAATCAACCGTTGGTCTACGGACGTCAGAATCTGCACGCTGCGTATCATCCCAACGTCGATAGCGCGTTCGTCTGGTTCGACATGGGACAGTGGCCCATCACGTTTGGCGGGCAGGCAGCACAGCTAAAACAGCAGAATAAACTAAAGTTTTACATGACTATGATTTGTCCAGGATTCAACGACACCGGCGTCTGGGGTTGGAGTTCTTCGCCGCGTGTGTCTCCTGATTACGGGAACATCGAAACATTAAAAAAAACCTTTAAATCTGCAACTTTAGAGCATCCTGAGCTGGTACAAGTAGTCACCTGGAACGACTTCAACGAAGGCACCGTGGTAGAGCCCACCGCAGATAAAGGGTTCAAACATTTGGACGAAATCGAAGTTTGGTGGCATAAAATCACCGGTAGACCCGTTAACCTACTGGACAACCGCGTTGCTTTCGAGGACTATGTTCTTTCTTGCTCAAAAGAGCAACGCAGTTTGTTACCGACAATCAATCCTGAAATTCTCAAGCCCTGATCGTGGTTTGATACCAATCCCCCGGAACGCTCACCGGTTTGCTTCGGCAGCCGGTGGGCTTTTTTAATGTCAACTCCGATTGAATACAACGTTGGTCAACGCCAACTGCAACCGACATACGCCTTTGTGTGTATTACCAATAGAAACAATAACTCCGAGCAATTGACCGTCAGCCATTCCCACGGCTGACCTCGCGTGTAATTGGCACGAATCCATCAACACACGCATTGCATTTGAAATGTTGACCGAGACGCACACCACGCCCCGATTGTTTTGGCATGGCTACCGCTGTCTCACATTTGAATTGAGGTTCACATGAAAAAAGTCACATCACTCCAGGATGCCAACGGCAAAGATCTCAGCCGTGGTGATCTGGTCACCACACTCACCGACCACGTCACCGCCAAAGTCGTCGAACTCGCTTCCGACCTGGACACCGGCTTCGTCCGAATCAAACCCGTCAGCTACTCCGTAGGCAAAGGCGTCTGGCACGCGGCAGAGCATGTACTGTTTCTACGCAAAGGCAATTGACCAAACAATCGCACATCGCCCGATCATCTTGGCCGGGTGTTACACCATCAATCACACATACTGCCAATGTAAGATTCAATACAAGCTAACCCAGTCAAGATGACTGGGCTATGTATCGATTGATCACGCCAACTTGAGTACCGCTTCAATCATCGCATCAGCTGACGCGAATACCTCGCTGATACAGGTCGCACTGAGGAATGCCGGCGAAGAGACGATGCGGTTTTCACTGTCCACGCAAGCCTTGTCCACATTACAGGCTTCATGCACGCTACCCATCCTGGGGAGTGCGGCTTCCAGATCACCGTCGTTTCCTGCAGTGAGTTTGGGTGTCACATCAGTGTCTTTGAACGCGCGGGCAATGAGTGCAGGTGAGATGCATAGGGCGCCGAGAACTTTGCCTGCAGCATGGGTGTCGAGGATGGCTTTCTGGACAACAGGATCAATATCACAGTCCGCACCATCGACTGCATAGGTGCATAGATTCTTGGCAACGCCAAATCCGCCGGGGAAGATCAGTGCATCAAAGTCCGACGGATTGTATTGCGTGAGATTGCTGATCTGACCGCGCGCCAGACGAGCTGACTCGGTGAGGACGTTGCGGGATTCGCCATCAGCAGGCTGTCCCACTGTGTAATTAACGACATGCATCATGGGCTTATCGACGGAGAAGCAGGTGTATTCATGTTGACTTGAGTCGATGGCATACATGGTTGCTGTGGCTTCGTAGATTTCACTGCCATCAAACACGCCACATCCAGCGAGAACAATTGCGAACTTGGCCATGGGTATTCCCTTCGTTGATCGTCATCTTGATGTTATCTGATGACAAATCATTGTAAGGCATTGGAGACAAAAAACGGCTTTGCAGTTTCAGCGACACGCAGTATTGCAGCTATTGGTTGAACATACATATGCAATGATACCAGAGCAATTGGCGTCATTATTCGCCAAACGGCAATTCGATTCGTCATTCCCGCGCCCCCGGAAGTCGTGAATCCAGTGGCATACAGTTGACGCTTGCACATATCAGTGGACTCCCGCCTGCGGACATGATGCACGTCGTTTTTAAAGTTGAGCACCGGGTGTCAACTTGTCGAGAGTTGTGTCGAGTAAGTTCGACCCTTCAATCATCACGTGCCATGCAAACACTTGTAAAAACGACGTGCATCAT